>DASVBF010000202.1:0-5722 GCA_036375975.1 Nocardioidaceae bacterium
GGCCGTGAGCAGTTCATCGCCGGGGGCGTGGACTTCGCCGGCTCGGACTCCTACCTGAGCGAGGACGAGGGCGAGATCGAGGGCGCCAAGAAGCGCTGCGGCGCCGACGCCATCGAGGTCCCGGACTACGTGAGCCCGATCGCCGTCGTCTACCACCTCCAGGGCGTCGACGACCTCCAGCTCTCGCCCACGACGGTGGCCCAGATCTTCAGCGGCAAGATCACCAAGTGGAACGACCCTGCGGTCGCGAAGGACAACCCGGACGCGAAGCTCCCCGCCCAGAACATCGTCGCGGTCCACCGGGCCGACGACTCGGGCACCACGAAGAACTTCACCGACTACATGAGCCAGACCGCCCCGAAGGACTGGACGGCCGAGCCCGACGGCGTGTGGCCGAGCAAGGGCGGCGAGTCCGCCCAGGGCACCTCCGGCGTGATCGCCGCGGTGAAGAACGGCAACGGAACCATCGGCTACGCCGACGAGAGCCAGGCCGGAGACCTCGGCATCGCCAAGATCAAGGTGGGCGACTCCTACGTCGCTCCGAGCGCCGAGGGCGCCGCGAAGGCTCTCGAGGTCTCCGAGCCCATCCAGGGCCGCCCCGAGGGTGACATGGCGTTCGACGTGAACCGCACGACGACGGAGTCCGGTGCCTACCCGCTCGTCCTGGTGTCCTACCTCATCGCGTGCCCGACGTACGACGACCAGAAGACCGCGGACCTGGTGAAGGGCTACCTGTCCTACATCGTCAGCGACGAGGGTCAGCAGGCCTCGGCCAAGACCGCCGGCTCCGCTCCGCTCCCGGCCTCCATGCAGAAGGACGCCGCGGAGATCGTCGACACGATCAAGGCGAAGGGCTGACCACGGTCGCCCGGCCTTCTTGGGTCCGCGTCCCGGCGCTCCGCCGGGACGCGGGCCCTGAGCCGTCTCCGGGACCGGCTCACCTCCGCACGTCAACACCGTCGAAGCACCTGTCGAAGCGAGAAGAGGAAGCCTGGTGTCCGTAACAGCCACCAACCGTCGACCCCGCGTGCGCCAGCGCAGGGGCGACCTCGTCTTCTCGGGCGCGACCCGCGTCGCCGCCCTGACGATCATCGTCGCCCTCGCCGGCGTCGCCATCTTCCTGACCCTCCAGGGCCTCCCGGCGCTCGACGCACCGCCCGGCAAGCTCGGCGGCGCCGACAGCTTCGCGGGCTACGTATGGCCGCTGCTGTTCGGGACGCTCCTCGCCGCGGCGATCGCGCTCGTGCTGGCGACGCCGGTCTCACTTGGCGTGGCGCTGATGATCTCCCACTACGCGCCCCGGCGCCTGGCCCGTCCGGTCGGGTACGTCATCGACCTGTTGGCCGCCGTTCCGAGCGTGGTGTACGGCCTGTGGGGCATCGCCTACCTGGGGCCCCGGCTGGTTCCCGTCTACGGCTGGCTGGAGGGGCACCTCGGCTTCATCCCGTTCTTCGCCGGTCCTGCCTCGACCACGGGCCGCACGATCCTGACCGCGGGCATCGTGCTCGCGATCATGGCGCTGCCGATCATCACCGCGATCACCCGCGAGATCTTCGCCCAGACGCCCATCCTCCAGCAGGAGGCGGCACTCGCGCTGGGGGCGACCCGGTGGGAGATGGTCCGGATGGCGGTGCTGCCCTACGGCCGCTCCGGCATCGTCTCGGCGGTCATGCTGGGGCTCGGGCGCGCCCTGGGCGAGACCATGGCGGTCGCGATGGTGCTGTCCGCGAGCGGCGTCGTGACGTTCAACCTGATCAGCAGCCTGAACCCGTCGACGATCGCGGCGAACATCGCCAACAACTTCCCCGAGGCCACCGGACTCGGCGTGAACGCCCTGATCATGAGCGGCCTGGTCCTGTTCGTGATCACCTTCGCCGTCAACTTCGCGGCACGCGCCATCGTGGCCCGGGGCGAGAAGAGGTTCAAGTGATGACCGACGTAAAGACCACGCCTCCGTTGGAGACCCGCGAGCGCCCCGACCGCTCGCACCTCCCGCTCACGCATGCGGTGCTCCCCCGCTGGGCCCCCGGCCTCGTGGCAGTCCTCGCGGCCGCCGCGTCGGGGATCCTCACCATGACCCTGGGCTGGGACCTCGTGGCCTTCGCGGTCGTCGGGGTCGCGCTCTACGCCTTCGGCCTGCCCTTCTGGTCGCTGCAGGTGGAGAAGGGCCGGGCGGCCAAGGACCGTCTCGTGACGATCCTCGTATGGGTCGCCTTCGGCGCCGCGCTCGTCCCGCTCGCGTCGCTGGTGTGGAAGGTCGTCAGCGAGGGCCTCCCGGTGGTCGACGCCGAGTTCCTCACCTACTCGATGCGGAACATCGTCGGTGAGGGCGGCGGGATCTACCACGCCATCATGGGCACGCTGCTGGTCACGCTGGGCGCCGCGGTCATCTCGATCCCGGTCGGCGTGCTCAGCGCGATCTACCTCGTCGAGTACGGCGGCAACGGCCGGATGGCTCGGACCGTGACCTTCCTGGTCGACGTGATGACCGGTATCCCCTCGATCGTCGCGGGCCTGTTCGCCTACGCCCTGTTCGTGCTGTTCTTCGGCGAGGGCGTCCGGATGGGCTTCGGCGGCTCGGTCGCCCTGTCCCTGCTGATGATCCCGGTCGTCGTACGGTCGGTCGAGGAGATGCTCAAGCTCGTGCCCCATGAGCTGCGCGAGGCGTCGTACGCCCTCGGGGTGCCGAAGTGGCGCACGATCCTGAAGGTCGTCCTCCCCACGGCGATGTCGGGCATCATCACCGGCGTCATGCTCGCCGTGGCCCGCGTGGCCGGCGAGACCGCGCCGCTGCTGATCATCGCCGGGTCCACCGACTCGCTGAACCTCAACCTGTTCAACGAGCGGATGATGACCCTCCCCGTCTTCATCTACTACTCGTACACCCAGCCCGGCGTCCCGCCCGAGTTCGGCCAGGCCCGTGCCTGGGGTGCGGCGCTCGTGCTGATCCTGATCGTGATGGCACTGAACCTGCTCGCACGCGCGGTCGGCCGCTACTTCGCCCCCAAGACCGGCCGCTAGCCACCGCCCATCCCCCGAACACAGCAGAGAAACCCCGAAACGAGAGTCCCATGGCCAAGAGCATCGACGTCTCAGACCTGAACATCTACTACGGTGACTTCCTCGCGGTGGAGGGCGTCTCCATGACGATCCCCGCGAAGTCCGTCACGGCGCTGATCGGCCCCTCGGGCTGCGGGAAGTCGACGTTCCTGCGGTCCCTCAACCGGATGCACGAGGTCATCCCGGGTGCGCGGGTGTCGGGCAAGGTCGTCATCGACGGCCAGGACCTGTACGCCCCCGAGGTCGACCCGGTCCAGGTACGCCGGCAGATCGGCATGGTCTTCCAGCGCCCCAACCCCTTCCCCACGATGTCGATCTACGACAACGTCATCGCAGGCTCCAAGCTCAACGCCAAGAAGCTGAAGAAGTCCGAGTCCGACGACATCGTCGAGAAGTCGCTGCGCGGCGCCAACCTGTGGGAGGAGGTCAGGCAGCGTCTCAACAAGCCCGGGGGAAGCCTCTCCGGCGGACAGCAGCAGCGGCTCTGCATCGCGCGTGCGATCGCCGTGGAGCCACAGGTGCTGCTGATGGACGAGCCGGCCTCGGCGCTCGACCCGATCTCGACGGCGGCGATCGAGGATCTCATCCACGACCTCAAGGCCGACTACACGATCGTGATCGTGACCCACAACATGCAGCAGGCGGCGCGGGTCTCGGAGGACACGGCCTTCTTCAACCTCGCGGGGACCGGCATGCCCGGTCGTCTCGTGGAGATGAACCCCACGCGCAAGATCTTCTCGAACCCCGACGAGGAGTCCACGGAGGCCTACATCTCGGGCCGCTTCGGCTGAGGACCTCAACGTCCGTCCGCTTCGGGCCCAAAGCCTCTCGGCCCCACGGCACGGGCGACCTACCTTGTCCTGAGAGGCGCAGAACGCGCGTACCGCCTATGGGGTGGGAGGGCCTCCATGAGCATCGCCGAGCCTGTCACCACGACATGCCGCCCGGAGAAGACCGAGTACCACGTCAGCGCCAGGACGGACGCCTCGGACGCGGCGGTCATCGACGCGGCCGGGTCGCCGATCCTGTTCCACCCGGCCTGTGACTCCGTCGTGGAGGGCCTCCCGTGCCCCGCCGAGCTCCTCGCGGGCGCCTTGGCGGCGTGCTTGTTGAAGAACCTCTGCCGGACGCGCGGCCTCATCGGGTTCGAGTACGACGAGGCGGAGGTCGACGTGACCGTGGAGCGCCAGGAGGACCCACCGCGGTTCGTCTCGATGGCCTACACCTTGCGGGTCACCACCGACGAGCCCGAGGCGCGGGTGGGGCAGATGCACGCCAGCATCCAGGAGCACGGGAGCGTCTACAACACCCTCGCTTCCGTGTGCCACGTGCAGGGCTCGGTGGAGGCGCTGCCGCGGTGCCTGTCCGAGGCGGCGCGGAGCTAGCCGGTGGCCGGCCCACCGCGGGGTCGGGCAGCGCTCGCGGTCAGGGCAGGACCTCGAGGAAGAAGTGGCACACCCAGTAGAAGAGTCCCGCGGCGAGCGCCGCCATCGGGAACGTGAGCAGCCACGCGGTCACGATCGAGCGGGCGACCCCCCAGCGGACCGCCGAGAAGCGCTTGGTCGCCCCGGTGCCCATCACCGCCGAGGTGATGATGTGCGTCGTGGAGACCGGCGCCGAGAAGGCGAAGGCGGTCGTGTAGAGCACGCTCGCGGCGACGGTCTCCGAGGCGAAGCCACGCGCCGGGTCCAGGTGGATGATCCGCCTGCCGAGCGTGCGCATGATGCGCCAGCCACCGGAGTAGGTGCCGAGCGAGATCGCGCTCGCCGCCGCGATGATCACCCACACGGGCAGGCCCTCGTCCTTGGTGACGAAGCCTCCGACGAGCAGGGCCAGGAAGATCACACCCATCGTCTTCTGGGCGTCCTGGAGCCCGTGGCCGAGCGCCATCGCGGCCGCTGAGAAGGTCTGGGCGAGCCGGAAGTTCCTGCTGATGCGATGCGGGTTGCGCCGGCGGAAGATCCACATGATGGCGAGCATCACCGAGAAGGCCAGCAGGAAGCCGACCAACGGCGAGGCCACCATCGGGATCACGACCTTGTCGAGGATCACCGCCCAGTGGACGAAGCCGAGCGCATCGCCGTTCAGGATGCCGTAGGCGATCGCGGCACCACCCAGGCCTCCGATGAGGGCGTGCGAGGAGGACGACGGCAGACCGTAGTACCACGTGATCAGGTTCCAGGTGATCGCGCCGAGCAGCCCGGCCATCACCACGACGAGACCCGTCGTGCCGTCCGGAGGTGCGATCACGTCGCTGACCGTCTTGGCGACCTCCTGCCCGAGGAAGGCGCCGACGAAGTTCATGATCGCCGCCATCACCAGGGCGACCCGCGGCGTGAGGGCCCGGGTCGACACCGAGGTGGCGATGGCGTTCGCGGCGTCGTGGAAGCCGTTCGTGTAGTCGAAGACCAGGGCGACGACGACCACCCCGATGATGATCGCGAGATCCACGCGCTCAGGACTCCTTGACGGCGATCTGCTCGACGATGTTGGCGACCTTCTCGAACGCGTCGATCGCCGCCTCGAGCGAGTCCACCACGTCCTTGAGCTTGAGCACCTCGAGCGCCTCGAACTCGCCGCTGAAGAGCTTGGCGAGGATCCGCCGGTAGGACTTGTCGCCGGAGTTCTCCAGGCGGTTGATCTCGATCCAGTACTCGTCGAG
>DASVBF010000390.1:0-14319 GCA_036375975.1 Nocardioidaceae bacterium
GCGACGCTCGTCTGCGTCCCGTCGTACAACGAGTCGTTCGGGCTGGTCGCCGTCGAGGCCCAGGCGGCCGGCACCCCGGTCGTCGCCGCTGCCGTGGGCGGGCTGACCACCGCCGTACGCCATGGGGTCTCCGGCCTCCTCGTCGAGGGGCACGACCCGGCGGAATACGCCCGGGCCTTCGAACAGGTCCTTCACCAGCCGGCCTTCCGCGCCCAGCTGTCCGCCGGCGCCGTGCGTCAGGCCACCGGCTTCGCCTGGGAGTCGACCGCCGACCGGATCGTGGAGGTGTACCGCCAGGCCAGTGCCGCGCTGCGCAGCGACCTCGAGAGAATGACGGGATGACCGAGCGCGCCTACACCGACGCCCAGGAGACGGCCGCCAAGACGCTCCGCCAGGTCTTCGACGAGCACGAGCTGGAGTGGAAGGAGGTCTCGCCCGGGATGTTCAGCGTGACCCTGCCCGGCGAGAAGAAGCTCCAGACGCCCTGCCGCTTCGACGTGGGCGAGCACGCCCTCGGGATCCACGCGTTCGTCGCCCGCCGCCCCGATGAGAACCACGAACGCCTCTACCGGTGGCTGCTGGAGCGCAACCTCAAGCTGTACGGCGTCGCGTTCGCCCTCGACCACATGGGGGACATCTACCTCGACGGCCGGCTGCCGCTCTCCTCGGTCACCCCGGAC
Source organism: Nocardioidaceae bacterium (assembly GCA_036375975.1). Lineage (GTDB taxonomy): Bacteria > Actinomycetota > Actinomycetes > Propionibacteriales > Nocardioidaceae > Nocardioides_C. The sequence goes on from DASVBF010000390.1 coordinate 681, forward strand.
GAGGTCGACCGGCTGCTCGGGTCGGTGCTGCAGTACGCCGACGAGTCGTTCAACACCATCCTCGAGCTCGGCTTCGCCACCTCGATCCGCCGGGAGTGGGAGTGGCGCAAGTCCCGCGGCGAGTCGACGCGCAACCTCGAGGCGTTCCGCGGCTGGCTGGAGAAGGGCTCTGCGCCACCCCCGCCCCCGGCGGACTGACCTTGACGGGCGCGGCCCGGTGGGCCGTGGTGGCCCTCGGTCGTGCCCGGCTCAGCGACACTCGGCTCTGTCCGCGGGCACGGTCGGTGCCGGACCGACCGGCGCCCCGGCCGCTCCGCCCGCCTCCGCAGCGGTACGCCGCGCGCGCCCCTTCTTCCGGGTCAGGGCCACCCCGCCGAGGCACAGCGCGCCGCCGACGAACGCCAGCGCGGGTGGGACCTCCCCCAGGAACAGCCAGCCGAGCAGCACGGTGATCGGCGGCACGAGGTATGTGGTCACGCCGAGGCTGGAGGCGTTCATGTGGGTGAGCGCGTAGGCCCAGGTCGTGAAGGCGACCGCCGTGGGGAAGACGCCCAGGTAGACGACCCACCACATCGACGAGGCCGGGGCCGTCCGGGCTGCGTCCACGAGCTGTCCGGCGAACGGGAGGCAGGCCACGGCGCCGACGGTGCAGGCCACCCAGGTGACCTGGATCGCGGGAAGCCTCGTCATGACGGGCTTCTGCACGATCATGCTGATGCTGTAGGCGAGCGCCGCGAGGAGGGCGAGTGCGACACCGACCCAGTCGCGGTCCGAGCCGCCGCTCGACGTGGCGAGCGAGATGACGACCACCCCGGCGAACGCGATCGCGAGCCCCGGTCCGGCGTACACCGAGGGGCGTTCACCCAGGAAGAGCACCGCGAGCACGGTCATCAGGATCGGCGCGAACTGGATCAGGATGCTGGCCGTCCCGGCGTCGATCCGCGTCTCGGCGGCGTTCAGGGCGACGTTGTACACGCCGTACCAGAGCAGGCCGATCGCGACCAGCCGGGGCCAGTCGGCTCGCGAGGGCCAGGCCGGGCGGCGTACCGCCACCAGCGCGCCGAGACAGACCGACCCGACGAGCAGTCGCCCGAGCGAGAGCGCCCCCGGCGAGACGTCCGAGCTCAGATGCCGGATCGCGACGAAGGCGGAGGCCCAGAAGAACAGCGTGACCGAGACGGCCAGCAGCGGGAGGAGGCGGGAACGAGGCACGCCCTCGAGCCTAGGGACCACCTGGGACGGCTACTAGCGGTTTTCGGACCTCTTGCTCGCCTCCGGTCAGGGAGCTTCCGGCCTCCGCCGCCCCCTCGGAGCGCCCGCGTCCCTCGGACGGGGGCCTGCCGACGGTTTCATTTCGCGGGACCCGGGAACTCGGCCAGGTGACGTACGTCACTTCCGGACGACACGAGGTGAGGGGAACGGTCATGGCCGAGACGCAAACCCAGACCAGGGTCGACGTCGCGCAGGAGAAGCACCGGTTACCGGTCAGGACGCTGGTCGCGGCGAGCGCCGGCAATGCCGTCGAGTGGTACGACTGGACGGTCTACGCCACGTTCTCGATCTACTTCGCCACGCAGATCTTCCCCTCGACGAACGAGGCACTGGCCCTGATCAGCACGTTCGCGACGTACGCGCTGGCCTTCTTCTTCCGCCCCCTGGGCGGCTACCTGCTCGGCCGTTACGCCGACCTGCACGGCCGCAAGAAGGCCATGCTGCTCACCATCGGGCTGATGGCGGGTGGCTCCATGGTGATCGCGCTGCTTCCGACGTTCGGCATGGTGGGCTGGCTGGCACCGATCCTGCTGCTTGCCGCACGCATCGCGCAGGGGATGTCCCTCGGCGGCGAGGTCTCCAACGCCTCGGCGTACCTCGGCGAGATCGCCCCGAAGGAGCGGCGAGGTCGGTACTCATCGTTCTTCTACATCTCGACCGGTTCCTCGGTGCTGCTCGCGTCGCTGTTCGGGGCCGGGCTGGCCACCTGGATGAGCGACCCCGCCCTGAACAGCTACGGGTGGCGCATCCCCTTCTTCATCGGCGGTCTCCTCGGCCTCGTCGGGCTGTGGCTTCGCCGGGACCTCGCCGAGACCGAGCAGTTCGAGGCGAACAAGGCCAAGGCGCAGCGGCTCAAGCGGCCCCTGCTCACCACGCTCCGCGAGCACCCCAAGGCAGTGGGCCAGCTCGTCGGCATCACGCTGCTCAACACGCTGTGCTACTACACGTTCTTCTCCGCGCTGCCGCCCTACGCGGTCGAGTCGCAGGGCGCCGACGACGGCCAGGTGTTCACCGCGTTGTCCATCGGGACGGCGCTGTTCGTGCTGCTGCAGTACCCCTTCGGCTGGCTCTCCGACCGGTTCGGACGCAAGCCGCCGATGCTGTTCTGGTCCGCCGCCATCGCGATCCTCGTCGTGCCGCTGTCCAAGGTGATCAGCCCGGGCGTCGGGATGCCCGGCCTGCTGCTGGTGTTCTGCACAGGTCTCGGGCTCTACGCGCTCATGGCCTCCATCGCGCCGGCCATCATGAGTGAGCTCTTCCCGACCGAACTGCGTGGTCTCGGCATCGGGGCTTGGTACAACCTCACGGTCGCGACCTTCGGCGGCACCGCGCCACTGGTGATCTCCTGGCTCAGCGGCATGGGGCACTCCAGCTGGTTCTTCTGGTACGTCGCACTCGGTGCGGCCATTGCCTTCGTCACCGTCCTGTCCCTGAAGGAGACCAAGGGGTCTGTGCTGAGGTGAGCACTGCGACGGACCTGCTGGCGGAGCTCATCCGTACGCCCTCCGTGGCGGCCGACGAGGGCAGGTTGGCTCGACCTTGCGCCAAGCTTCTGGAGGACGCAGGGCTCACCGCCGCCTTGGTGGAGTTCGCGCCCGACCGCGAACAGCTGGTGGCCAACCTGGGTGGTCGAAGTGCACCGCTCACCATCACCGGCCACCTGGACACCGTCCCTGCCACGCCCTCGGAGTGGTCGGTGGACCCCTGGTCGCCCGAGGTCGACGGGGGCCGCATGATCGGCCGCGGCGCGAGCGACATGAAGTCCGGGGTCGCCGCCGCTCTGGTCGCGGTGGCTCAGCACGCGACGCGGGCGCACTCCTGCCGCGGCGTCCAGGTGGTGCTCACCTCGGGTGAGGAGACCGGATGCAGCGGGGCCCGCCAGCTGCCGGCGCGGGCGGTCGTCGGTGGCGGGCCGCTCGTCGTGGCCGAGCCGACTCGGAACCGTCTGGTCCCCGGGCACAAGGGCGCGCTCTGGCTCCGGCTGGCGGCCAGAGGCGTCGCCGCGCACGGCTCCGCGCCCGAACTCGGGGACAACGCCGTGGTGCGTCTCGCACGAGCGGCTGTCGCGCTGCACGAGTACGCCGAGTGGCCGACGCACGAGCGGTTCGGCCCTGTCACCGCCAACGTCGGTCTCCTTCGAGGCGGGGTGCAGCCGAACGTGGTGCCCGACAGCGCCGAGATGCTCCTGGACCTACGCACCGTCCCCTCGGTGGACAACGACGAGCTCCGGGCACTTGTGGCGTCTCTGGCGGGCGACGGAGTGGCGGTGTCCGACCACGTTGTTCTTCCACCGGTCGACACGCCCCTGGACGACCCGTTCGTGGAGCTGGTCTCCGACTCCTTGAGGGCCAGGGGGCTGCCCGCCGATCCCGCAGCGCCGGCACGGTACTTCACCGACGCCTCAGCCTTGTCACCTCTGCTCGGCGAGGGGCAGGCCGCGACCCCGACGGTGGTCCTGGGACCGGGAGAGCCGGAGCAGTGTCACGTGGCGGACGAGTGGTGCTCCCTGGACCGGGTCGACGAGGCGGTCGAGGTGTACGTCGACCTGCTCGGGCGGTGGTGCGATGCCGGAGTCGGAGGCGGTGCTCAGACCTCCAGCTTGTAGCCGAGGCCGCGCACGGTGACCAGGTACGTCGGAGTCGCGGGGTCTGGCTCGATCTTGGCCCGCAGCCGCTTCACGTGTACGTCGAGGGTCTTCGTGTCGCCCACGTAGTCCGACCCCCATACGCGGTCGATCAGCTGGCCGCGGGTCAGCACGCGCCCGGGGTTGCGCAGGAACATCTCGAGCAGCTCGAACTCCTTGAGCGGCAGCTTGGTCTCCTCGCCGCCGACCGTGACGACGTGCCGCTCGACGTCCATCCGCACCGGTCCCGCCTCCAGCGTGGGGGGCGCCAGGTCGGGCTCGGTCCCCCTGCGCAGCACGGCCCGGATCCTGGCGACGAGCTCGCGAGGGGAGTAGGGCTTGGTGACGTAGTCGTCGGCTCCGAGCTCGAGCCCGACCACCTTGTCCACCTCGCTGTCCTTCGCGCTGACCATGATCACCGGGACGCTGGAGGTCTGCCGGATCTGCCGGCAGACCTCGGTCCCGGGCATCCCCGGCAGCATCAGGTCGAGGAGCACGATGTCCGCGCCCGCCCGGTCGAACTCCGCGATCGCATCCTGTCCTGTGCTGGCGATGCCGACCTCGAACCCCTCCTTGCGCAGCATGTACGCGAGGGCGTCGCTGTAGCTCTCTTCATCCTCGACGACGAGTACCCGGGTCACGGGCGTGCCTCCTGGTGGCTGTCTGCGGCTGGGCCGGGGGTTGAGTTGGACGGTCTGCTGGTGGACGGCGTACGACGGGGGAGCGTCAGCGTGAAGGACGACCCCTGTCCCGGGGCGGACCAGACCCGCACCTCCCCGCCATGGGACGCCGCGACGTGCTTGACGATCGAGAGGCCGAGGCCGGTGCCGCCGGTGGAGCGGTGACGTGCCGGGTCGACCCGGTAGAACCGCTCGAAGATCCGCTCGAGCTCGGATGCCGGGATGCCGATGCCCTGGTCGGTCACGGTGATCTCCACCATGGAGTCCGACGTGCGAGCGGCCACGACGACGGTGGAGCCGTCGTTGGAGTAGGCCACCGCGTTCGACACGAGGTTTCCCACGGCCAGCGCGATCTGGTCGGCGCTGCCCAGCACCTCCAGGTCACGCTCGCCGTCCTGCACCACGCTGATGTGCTTCGCGGCGGCGTCGATGGACGAGGCGTCGACGGCCCGGCCGATCACCTCGTCGACCTCCACGGTCGCGGGGGCCTCGAGCGGCTCGTCGCCCTGGAGCCGCGACAGCTCGATGATCTGCTGGACGAGCCGGCCGAGTCGCTCGCCCTCCTGCTGCATCCGGGTCGCGAAGCGCTTGACCGCCTCCGGGTCGTCGGAGGCGTCCTGCACTGCCTCGGCCAGGAGGTTGATCGCCCCGACCGGTGTCTTCAGCTCGTGGGAGACGTTCGCGACGAAGTCCCGGCGGATCGCCTCGACGCGGCGCTCGTGCGTCCGGTCCTCCACCAGCGCCAGCGTCAGCCGGGAGCTCAGCGGCGCGACGCGTGCGGTGACGTGGATCGGCTGGCTGTCGTGCCCCCGGGTGAGCGTGAACTCGGTCTCCCGGATCTGGCCGTCCCGCCTGACCTGGCGCACCAGGTCGGCCAGCTCCTCGACCGCGATCTCCTTGCCGCGGACCAGTCCGAGCGAGTGCGCGGGCGCGGAGGCCTTGAGCACCTCGTCGGCCTGGTCGACGAGCAGGGCGCTGCTGCGCAGGACGCTGAGGACGGTGGCCACCCCCGGCGGCACGGTCGGTGCGTCGTGCTCGGCGACCCGCTGCTGCTGCTCCTCGCTGACCCGCCAGGCGAGGACGACGCCAGCACCCAGCACTGCCCCGAGCAGCGCGAACAGGAGGGCCTGGGTCGTCGGGTCCACACCCAGATCGTACGCAGACGCGCCGGACGGCCCGGTCCGTCAGGGGCCCCACCGAACGGGGTTTCGGCCACTGTTCACCTCCAGTTCACGCCCTGAACTGGTTTGGTCAACCGTTGTCACTACGGTGTACCCATGCGTGACGCCTACTACGAACAGCTGGACGCCGTCGTCGACGAGCTCGTGACCATGACCCACGAGGTCGGTGATGCCGTCGGTCTGGCCACCCGCGCGCTGCTCGAAGCGGACGCGGAGACCGCCGAGCGGGTCATCTCACACGACGCGTACATCGACTCCGAGCGCGACCGCATCGAGGAGCTGAGCTTCGAGCTGCTCGCCCTCCAGCAGCCGGTCGCCGGCGACCTCAGGATGCTGGTCGCTGCCCTGCGCATGGTGTCCGACCTGGAGCGGATGGGCGACCTGTCCGTCCACGTCGCGAAGATCGCGCGCCTCCGGGTGCCCGAGGTTGCCATCCCCGACCAGATGCTCCCGACGATCCGCCGCATGGCCGAGGTCGCCCAGGAGATGGTCGGCAAGGTCGAGAACGTCATCGCCGACAGGGACGTCAAGGCCGCGTTCGAGCTCGAGAAGTGCGACGAGGAGATGGACAAGCTCCGCAGCTCGTCGTTCCGGCAGATGCTCGGGGACGACTGGGCCCACGGCGTGGAGCCGGCCGTCGACATCGCGCTGCTCGGCCGCTACTACGAGCGCATCGCCGACCACGCCGTCTCGCTCGCGCGACGGGTCGTCTTCCTCGTCACGGGTCAGCACCCCTCCCTCGTCGAGTCCTGAACGGCCGGTTCGCCTTCCGCTGACAGCTGCGTTGTCCCCGCACCGGGCCAAGACCGCGCTCGTGAGCAGTCTGCGCCCCGCCTTCGGCCCGAACAGGGGCCGACTCCGCGCACATGGACGATCGTGACCCTCGCCTGCTGCCCGGCTGACCCTGTGGACGGCCAGATGCGTGCTCTGGACGGACACGGCAGTCTCACGCCATGTCCTCCCCGACGGCGCCGGCGCTCGAGACGCGCCGACCGTTCACCCGTGCCGACGCCCTTGCCGCAGGCATCACCCCCCAGCTCGTCGAGCTCGCATCGATGCTCTCCCTGGTCGACCTAGTGGTGGTCGGTGACGCCCTCGTACGCCTCGGCAAGGCGACGTCCACATCGCTCGTCGCCGCGTGCGAGGGCAGCAACCACAAGCTTCACGACGAGTACGGCCGGGTCACACGCCGCTTCGACCTCAGTTATCCGAGTGTGCGGCTGATCGTGGAGTACGACGGCCGCCAGCACGTCGAGGTCCAGGAGAACTGGCACTCGGACCTCGAGCGCCGCGAGGAGTTCGACGAGGCCGGCTGGCGCATTCTCGTCGTGACCAGCAAGGGGATCTACAAGGATCCCGCCGGCACCGTCGCACGCGTGCACCGCACGCTGCGTCGTCGAGGATGGCGTGGCCTCCCTGCCAGGACGTCGGACGCCTGGCGTCCCTTCTTCCCGGGTCGATGACCACGACCGGGGCGCACAGTGATCACGTGCGCGTTTGTGGCCCCTGTCTCACTCCGGCATGGGGCGCTAACGCTGCACGTGCACGGTTGTGGCCCTCCGCGCCACGCCCGCGAGGAGCCGAGGTCAGCGGCCCTGGTTGGCGACTGCCTTGATGGCGTCGGCGGCGGCCTCGGGGTCGAGGTACTCCCCGCCGCGCTGGAGCGGCCGCATGTCGCCGTCGAGCTTGTAGACGAGCGGGATCCCGGTCGGGATGTTGAGACTCACGACGGCCTCCTCGCTCATGTCGTCGAGGTGCTTGACCAGCGCGCGGAGGGAGTTGCCGTGGGCCGCGACGCAGACGGTCTGGCCTGCCCGGAGGTCGGGGACGATCGCGTCGTACCAGTAGGGAAGCATCCGCGCGACCACGTCCTTCAGGCACTCCGTGCGCGGGACGATCTCGTCGGGGAGGTCGGCATAACGCGCCTCGCCGATCTGCGACCAGGAGTCGTCGTCGGCGATCGGGGGCGGCGGGGTGTCGTACGAGCGGCGCCAGAGCATGAACTGCTCCTCGCCGTACTGCTCGAGCGTCTCCTTCTTGTTCTTGCCCTGGAGCGCGCCGTAGTGCCGCTCGTTCAGGCGCCACGACCGCTTCACCGGGATCCAGTGCCGGTCGCACTCGTCGAGCGCGAGGTCGGCGGTGGTGATCGCCCGGCGCAGGACGGAGGTGTGCAGGACGTCGGGGAGCACTCCCGCGTCCGCGATGAGCGATCCGCCGCGGATCGCCTCGGCGCGACCCTTCTCGGTCAGGGGCACGTCGACCCAACCTGTGAAGAGGTTCTTCGCGTTCCAGTCGCTCTCGCCGTGACGAAGCAGCACGAGGGTGTAGGGAGGCTCAGCGCTCATGGCCACAACCCTAGCCTCGTCAGCCCGTCGGGCTGCTGGTCGGTGACTCCGAGGGAGAGGTGGAGGGGGACTTGGTCCCCGGCGTCGTCGGCGAAGGGGACCCGGTCGCGGACCGCCGCGGCGCGGCGGTCGGGACGTCGGCGTAGTCGCCGCTGCGCGGCACGACCGGAACCTGCACGGTGACGCTCTCGCTGCGCTCGAAGTCGAACGTGAGCTGCACGAAGGCACCCGGCTTGATGGCGGCGCCCTTCGCCGTCGTCGCGGTCTTCGCGGACAGCCGCGCGCTCCCGCCCGGGGTGATGTCGAGCGGCTTGGTGAGGTCCACCGAGACCCCGGAGGTCTTGCCGGAGCCGGTGACCCGGGTGACCGCGTCGCTGTGGTTCACGTCGTTGTTCACGAAGGTCGCGGAGACGCTGCCCTCGCCGTCGGAGGTGGAGACGATGACCGCACCGAGCACGTCGACGGAGCCGGAGCGGTTGTTGACCCCGACGCCCGGGTTGTACACGCGGTCGGTCGGTCGGTCGAAGCCGCACGAGGACAGCAGCGGAACGACCAGGACTACTGCGGCGGCGATGCTGCGACGAAGGGTGACGTTCACTTCTCTCCACGGTCCTCTCGGAGGGCATGACGTACGGCGGGTGCACGACCTGTCGGGGCGAGGCGGCTACGGCGACGGCTCAGCCCGCAAAACAGCCCGAAGTCTAGCGTTTACTGCTTGAGCCCGACCGTGAGCCCCGCCACCACGATCCCCGCCACCACGAGGGCCGTCCAGGTGACGGAGATCCAGAGCAGCTTGGGCGCACCGATCCTCAGGGCGATCCGCAGCGGCAGGTGTCGCACCCCGGTCTCGTTGTCCTCGACGAGGTCGGGAAGCGCGTTGAGGAAGTGGACGCCGATGCCGAGGAGGGCCGCCAGCACGGTCATCGCCCAGGTGGGCGGGCTGCCGTGCATGCCGCCGCCGAGGCCGCCGTACGACAGGAAGGCCGGGAGCAGGCCGAACGAGACCGCGTAGGGCAGCCAGGAGAGCCACGTCTTCTTGAACCACAGGTTGTAGAGCCACGCGGAGGCGACGGCGCCAAGATGGGCGAGCCCTGCGTAGGTGCCGTTCGCGATCGACAGCGGGACCACCGCCAGCACTGCCACCGCGATGGCGAACGTCACCGTGCCAGGGTCCACCCACCCGCGCGCAACCGGCTTGTCGAGCCGGCCCACCTTGCGGTCGCGCTCGCGGTCCACCACGTCGTTGAGCCAGCCGATGCTGAGCTGACCCGTCAGGACCGTGAGGGCCACCAGACCGACCTCGAGCATCGAGCGGCCGCTCAGGGCGGCGCCGGCGGCGAGGGCGACGGTCATCGCGAGGGCGCGAAGCGGGTGACCGGCCAGGGCCAGGGAGACGGTGGGCCCTCGCTGCTTCCGGTACTTCATGGCCGAAGTATTGACCACTCGTCGGCGGGATGGGCTGACCACCTCGCCGGAATCGCCAGCAACTACGAAGGATTCCGGCGCGCACGCCGGACCCGACGGCTCGCAGGACTGGGTCCGCTGCCACTGATTCGACGAAATGTCAAGCCCCGATTTGGCCTCTGACCTGCGAAAACGTCGAAGGGGGGTCTGCCTGGGCCGTGTTAGACTAGTCACCTAGGAAGGGGTACTTGGCACATGACATTCACCGTCGGCGAAACGGTTGTTTATCCAAATCACGGGGCCGCAGTAATCGAGGACATCGAGACCCGCAAGATCAAGGGAGAGGACAAGCAGTACCTCGTGCTGCGCATCGTCGCCCAGCAGGATCTTGTCGTTCGAGTCCCGGCTTGCAACCTCGATCTCGTAGGTGTGCGAGACGTGGTCGACAAGGAGGGTCTTGACCGAGTCTTCGAGGTGCTGCGTGCGGCGCACACCGAGGAGCCGACCAACTGGTCGCGTCGTTACAAGGCGAACCTGGAGAAGCTGCACTCCGGTGACGTCATGAAGGTCGCCGAGGTCGTCCGCGACCTCTGGCGTCGGGAGCGTGACCGGGGCCTCTCCGCTGGAGAGAAGCGGATGCTCGCGAAGGCTCGGCAGATCCTGGTCTCCGAGCTCGCGCTCGCGGAGCACACCAACGAGGACAAGGCGGAGGCCCTCCTCGACGAGGTTCTCGCCTCGTAACCAGTGCCTCAGCACGAACAGCCGAAGGCCCCCGGGACGTCCCGGGGGCCTTCGTGTTCGGCAGGCGGGGCTCGTGGGGCCCAGCCCTCGCGTGCCGCGACCTCAGCGCGTCCCGGCGGGATCCTGGCGCCCGGTCTGCTCTGATGGGGGCGTGAGCATCCACGACAGCCCCGAGACGACGCCGATCGGGCACGTCCCCACCACCGGCCGCGGGTCCATGCCCTTCGCCCTTCTCGACGGCGAGCCCCTCGTGGCGCTCGCCACCTGGGCCCTGGGGGACGCCGGCGTCGAGCTCATGGACTTCACCGTCGACCTGGCCGACGTGCGCGGCGAGGGTCGTGCCCTCGTCCTCCACGACCCGTTGTGCCCGCTGACCCCCGTCGACTTCATCCGCGAGGCGGTGGCCACGTCGGAGAAGGAAGACGTCGTGGTCGTCGGCGTGCAGGCGGTCACGGACACGGTCAAGAGCGTGTCCGGCGGGCTCGTCGGGGACACGGTCGACCGGGAGGGGCTCTGGAGGGTCACCTCGCCCGTCGTGCTTCCCGCAGGTGTGGTCGCCGAGCTCGACGAGTGGCCTGACGACGACTTCGCGGGCCTGGTCTCCCGGCTGCGTGAGAGGTACGACGTGCGCTTCCTGGAGGCTCCTGCGCTCGGCCGGCGCGTCGAGGACGAGTCGGCCCTCGTGCTGCTCGAGGCGCTCGCAGCCGAGGAGGCGTGACGGTCAGCGGTCCTTGCTGGTCGCGATCGCGAGATAGGAGTACGACGGCCCGTGCCCGTCTCGCCGGGTGAGCGCGCGGCAGCCGCGACGGAGGTTCTCGCAGCGCACCCGCCGGCCCGAGTCGTGCCCGAGGTCGAGGCGGGAGCGGTAGTAGAAGCTGTACATGTTGCCGTCGCCGCCGGGGTCGACAGACGCCTCGACGCCGTCTCGCTGCCACCTGTTCGTGAGCAGGCGACGCTGCGCGCCGAGGTCGCCCTTGACGTACCTGTCGAACCACGCGGTGGTGTACCACGACGACATGTCGATGCCGCGCAGCGTCGCCCCGAAGATCGGCATGGGGAGGTAGGACCACTCGTAGTGGGTCCCGCCCCGGACCACGATCTCGCCGGTGTCCACGCCGGCCTTCGAGAAGCCGTAGGAGGCCGCCGCCTTCGCGCGCGGGTCGGGCATCGTCGAGTACGGGGTGGGGGTCAGGAAGTAGTCGGCGGACATGCCGAGGGAGGGCACCCGCAGCCGGGGCTTGCCGAGCCCTCCGGGTGCACAGCCGCCGCCACCGCTGCCACCGGACCCCGGCAGGCGGGGCGCCTCGGTCGCGTCGCACAGGTTGTCCCACGCGACGACCGCGTCCACCCGGCGGTCCTGCTGGCCCACCCAGCTGACCCCTGCTGCGCCGTACGAGTGGCCGGCGAGCCCGATCCGGCTCGGGTCCACCATGCGCCAGAACGGGTTGTAGCGGGTCGCGAGACCGTCCTTGACCCGGGCCTTCTGCTTGTTGCAGTGGCTGGTGCCGGAGCGGCTCTTCCGCGGGCAGTAGGGCTTCCCCGGCCGTGACAGGGCGAAGTCGATCGAGTCCTGCGTGTGGTCGTAGAACGTGACCCCCGTGCTCTGGGACGGGAAGCCCTCACCGGCGTCCTCACCCTCGCCGAAGGTGTCGGAGCGGCCCTGCATCTGAGGATCGCGCGTGAGGACGACGTAGCCGGCCTTCGCGAGGGTCTGGGCAGCCCACCAGTACAGCTCCTCGGGCGCCTGCACCGAGCCGTTGGTGATCACCACCAGCGGCCGCCTCGCCGGCCCGGCCTTCGTGGCCCAGACATGGCCCGCCATGGTGGACCCGTTCCGGGCGACGAAGTGGACCGGCTTCACGATGCCGTAGCCGCGCGCCTGCCAGTGGTGCAGCCGGTAGTCGCCACCGCAGGCCAACGCCTTCGACCAGCACAGGTCGGTTACGAAGAGCCGGCCGGGGTCGCCCGCCTGCTCGGCCAGGCCGCCCGCGAAGGATGAGGTGCCCATCGTGGCCTGGTCGGCCAGGCCCTTCGGAGTGGTGTACTCCGAAGCGCGCTCGCCCTGCTTCGAGTAGTTGGCCCCCTCGCGGGCCGGGTCGACAGGGTCGCCCTCACCGCCGATCGCAGGCGACATGAAGGTGGGTACCGTCAGCAGCGTGGCGGTGAGGGCGACGGCCAGGGTGCGTCGGAGGGGGCGCATGTCCTTCCCAACGAGGCACGTCGCGCCGGGTTACCCCCGTCGCAGCAGCCGCTCCGCCAGGGCCACGTCCTCGGGGAAGGTGATCTTGATGTTGGTCGCCGGGCTGGGGACGCAGTGGATCTCGAGGTCGGTGTACTCCTCGACGCAGCTCGCGGTGTCAGTGCCGGTGAACCCGTCCCGCTCGGCCTTCCGGTAGGCGTCGAGCAGGGGGCGGGCCGCGAACGCCTGCGGAGTCTGTACCCCGACCAGGTGGCTGTCGAGGGCCGCCCCGGCGCGCCGCGGGACGAGCGCCCGCAGGGCCCGGACCGGGAGGGCGCCACCGTGTTCGTGGGCAGCGCGGACCACCGCCTCGAACAGCGCCACCTCGGCCAGGGGCCGAGCGGTGTCATGGATGGCCACGACGTCGACCTCGCCCGCGTCGACAGCGTCCGCGACGACCTCGAGGGCGTTCCACTCGGAGCCGTGCCGGGTCGTGCCGCCGGAGACGATCCAGATCCCTGCTCCCGGGTGGTCGTCGGCGACGAGGTCCAGGCCGGCGTCGATCTCGGGCCGGTCTTCCGGGCGGATGACTAGCACCAGGTGCGTGACCCCGGGGAGGTCCAGCGCATGGCGCAGCGACCACGTGAACACCGGGCTGCCGAGAAGCGGGAGCAGCACCTTGTTCCTGCCCGCTCCGACGCGGCGGCCTTCGCCCGCGGCGAGCAGCACGACCGCCGTACGCGGCATCGCCTCGGGGGCGTCTGGTTCCGGCGGTGTCACGCCGGACACCGTAGCCTCCCGACTCCTCCCGCGCCCTCGCGACCACGGCGAGGCAGCGCGGGATGTGAGCAACGGACGGGAGGCACCGGGGCTCCGCCGTCCGTTGCTCACATCCGAGGGCGTCGGACCCGCGGGGCTCCTGAAGGAGGCTGTGAGGCAGTGAGGAGAAGTTGACTTCGCGGGCACATCGGCACAGCGCCCGCGAAACACGGGGTTCCTAGCGTCGGTGGCATCGACCCACAGGAGGCCCGGGGACCGGCACGAGGACGTGCGGCTCCGGGCCTGCTCTCACGAAGCCCCAGGAGCTCGCCATGACCGTCGCCGACACCACGACCGGAGCACCCCCGTCGCCCCAGGATGCAGGGACCCGCCGAGGGAGGTGGATCGAGCACTGGGAGCCGGAGAACCAGGAGTTCTGGGACGGCGGGGGCAGC
>DASVBF010000396.1:0-8650 GCA_036375975.1 Nocardioidaceae bacterium
GCCGGCAAGAGCGTGGGCTGCCGCTACACCGAAAGGAACCGGGACGAGATCCTGCGCTCGCGTGTGGCCACGACACGGCAGCTGCGCGAGGCGATCGCTGCTGCTGAGGAACCGCCGCAACTGTGGCTCAACGCCAGCACCGCGACGATCTATCGATACGCGCTCGACCGCCCACAGACCGAGTCCGAGGGCGAGCTCGGCACGGGCTTCTCGGTCGATGTGGCGCGCAGTTGGGAGCGGGAGCTCTTCGCCGGCGACCTGCCGGGCACGCGCCGCGTGGCGTTGCGCATGGCGATCGTGCTCGGCGGACCGGCCTCTGACATGCTCGCCCGGATCGCCCGGCTGGGTGTCGGCGGCGCGCAGTACGACGGCTGGTGGTTCCAGCACCGCCGCTACCGCGGCATCGGCGACGAGCCCACGGGCGGGCCGGTGCCGATCCACCGCTCGCACGGTCGGCAGAAGTTCTCCTGGATCCACATCGACGACGTTCTGGCTGCCATCCGTTTCCTCGAGCAGCGGGATCACCTTGACGGTCCGGTGAACCTCTCATCACCGAACCCGAGTGACAACCGAACACTGATGACCCAACTGCGCCGCACGGTAGGCATGCCCATCGGCGTCCCCGCGCCACGCTGGCTGTTGGAGCCCGCGCTCTGGGCTCTTCGCAACGAGTCCGAGCTCGTGCTGAAGAGCCGGTGGGTGTTGCCGGATCGGCTCACATCCGCCGGGTTCGAGTTCCGCTGGCCGCAGCTCGGTCCCGCCCTTGAGGACACCGTCGGCTCACGTCCTCGGTCGGCGAACGGCGCACGCCGTCGCTCACGTCGGCCCTGACATGCATTAGACCGCCGGCCGTCCTCGCCGTCGAGTTACCGGATCTCGGTTCCCCTCTTTGTCAAGGGTGCGGTCTCGTCGCACTTGAGCGTGCGCCGGCGCTCGGCTCCCGAAGTCGCGCTGCTACGGAGCAACTGTGCGGCGATGCCGACGTGGCGGTGTCGACCGCCCGAACGCCGCCGGTCGACCGTCGATGCGCGTTAACCTCAGATCCCGGCCTGGCGTCGAAGCGCGACTGGAGGAGATCCGTGGAACTGCTGCTGGCCCTGCTGATCGGGTGTGCCGCCGTCGCAAGTGTCCGCTGGTGGTGGGACCGGCGCACGCGGCATCAGGAGGACGTGCGCGAGCTCGAGGGGGTACGGGCGCTGGCCGAGGAGGACGTGACGCTGCTCGGCGAGGACCTCAGGCGCCTCGACGCCGACGTGACGCGCCTGGGACCCGAGGGTCGCGCCGACTACCAGCAGGCACTCGACGCCTACGAGGCCGCGCAACGACTCGTGCCCCGGCTGACGAGCGCCGACCGGGCCAGCAAGGTGTCCGAGACCCTGTCGTCGGGGCAGTACGCGATGGCGTGCGTACGTGCCCGGCTGGCCGGTGCACCCGTTCCCGAGCGCCGTCTGTCGTGCTTCTTCAACCCCCAGCACGGGCCGTCGGTGCGTGACGTGGTGTTCACCCAGCCCCGCCGCGGGACGCACACGGTCCCGGCATGCGCCCAGGACGCGGCACGGGTCGAGGCGGGTCAGGAGCCGGATGTGCGGATGGTGACGACCGGGACGCGGCGGGTGCCCTACTGGGAGGGCGGCCACGCGTACATGTCATACGGCAAGGGCTACTTCGCGAGCAGCGCGTTGGCCGGCGGCGAGATGCTCGCGTGGGCGTTCGTTCCCCCGGTCGTCGGAGACGCCCCAGCCCACGGAGGTCAGGTGGCGGACCCGTGGGGGCTCTTCGGCTCAGGGCACGGCGACCGTGCGTACGACCTCGAGAACTTCGACGGCGGCAGAAGCGACTGAGATCCATGGTTCGCGGCCTCGCGTCAGAGGCCTAAGCGAAACGCCGCACTGACGTCGGGCGGCGTCTTCCCCAACTCACCGAACGACGGATGAACTTGACCCAGCGCCGGTGGAGCCGTCGGTTCCCCTCGTCGCCGCGAACCCGCGCGGAAGCCGGTAACCCACGAATCTTGTGAGCGGGGCCCCCGGCCACTCAGCAGTCCCGAGCGGTCACTCCATACGGTCTAGCCGGAGGGCTAGCTTGGGGCAGATCCGGACGGCCTCGCGGGCTTCGTCGAGCAGGCCCACAGGCACGTCAACGTCGCCGACGATGGGGAAACCCCAGTCGTCGAGGGTGATCAGCTCGGGGAGGATCTCGGCGCAGAGTCTCCGCCCGTCGCAGGCGATGGGGTCGACCCGCAGCCTGACGCCGCCGGTCATCGCCGTGTCCGCGGTGGGACGGGCAGGATGTTGGCCGTCCGGGTGGCGCGACACCGGCCTTGTGCGTGGTGCTCTACCTCGGACGCGAAGACGGTCATGGCGCTGCGGATCAGTCTGATGACGCCGTCGGGATGGCGGCAGGCGCCGCGGCCGTCGACCTGGTCGAGCCAGCGCCGCAGCGTGCCCAGATCAGAGGCACACCCCTCGGTGAGCCGCTGCAGTTCGCCGGCGATCGCGTCCAGGCCGAAAAGGCATGGACCGCATTGACCCGCCGACTCGTCCGCGAGGTAGCGAACGACCTTGGCCGTTTCAACGAGCCCGCACACGTCCTCGGGTAGCGCCGCGATCAGGCCGGCGCCCACACTGGCGCCCAGGGCCGCCAGACCTGCCGAGGAGAATGGCAGGTGCGCCGCAGACGCGGGGACCCAGGTGCCGAAGTAGCCGCCGAGCAGCAGCGCCTGCAGTGGCGCGGATGCCCCGTCGGCGAGGCTGAGTACCTGCTGGATCGGGGTGCCGATCGCGATCTCGTGTACGCAGGGTCGCTCTACCGCTCCCAGGATGGTGACCAGCATCGATCCTGGTTGCCGGGTCGTGCCGACTGCACGGAACCACGCTGCGCCGTAGCGGGCGATCAGCGCGAGGTGGGCCAGGGTCTCGACGTTCTGCACGAGCGTTGGCCTTCCGCCGAGCCCTCGTTCGGAGAGCCTCGGCGGCGTCCTGGTGGGAGTGGGGATGCCGCGCTGGATCCAATGGACCAGGGCGCTGGCTTCCCCGCCGACGAACCGATCGGCGCCCGTCATGATCTTGATCCGGATCCGGTCGGATCCGGCCTGTCGGCGCTCGGAGGCCGCGTCGTCCACGATCTCGCGGACGGAGTGGTGGACGACGACGATTGCGTGGCTGGCGCCCACAATCTCGGCGGCGACAACGGCGCCGTCGAGTACTAGGTGCGGTGACCGGGCGAGCAGGATCTTGTCCTTCGCGCTTGCGGGCTCACCTTCTGTCCCGTTCGCCACGACGACAGGGCGGTGCGCAGAAGCGACCGCCGCCAGCTTCCTGGCGGTGGGAAACCCAGCGCCGCCCCTGCCGGTGAGCCCTGCCCGGCCCACCTCCTCGATGAGGTCCTCCCGCTGCCGGCGGTCCATGCCAGACGACCGCAACTGGCCGTACCGGGCAAGGTGGGCTGCCAGGCTGGTGGGACCGGCCCACGGGTCCGCCGGCAGCAAGCGAGGCAGATGATCCGGCGTCGGCGTGCCCGCCGACCGCGACCGGCGCGGAACACTATCGGTGATCGCCATTACCGAGCTGGCCGTTCCCTCGGCGTGATCCGCTCATACCCGACCGACGGCCGGGCCGGCGGGGCGGTGTGTCTGGCGGTTGCGATCAGCCGCGCAAGCACCGCGGTCGCCACCGTGGCCGCGCACGCCCACTCGATCAGCGCCACCCACCAGATTCCCAGGTCGGTGCCCGCGGTCAGGGAATGGACGAACGCCACTGGCCATGCCAGGTAAGCCAGCCAGTGCACCGCGCGCCAGGCCCGGAAGCCCAGACGGCGGCGCAACAGGCTGGTGATCAGCACGGCGCCTGCCAGATCGACGGCCAGGGTGCCCCAACCGATCGCGAGCGTCCGATAGCTGGACAAGAAAGGCAGCACCGTGGCCGGCCAGCCGATCGACACAAATGGATCCAGAATCGCGGTTACGACATGCAGCGCGAGGAGCGCGATCAGGAACAAGGCAAGCGTCCTGTGCAACTCGGCGAAGACAAAACGCGGCCAGCGTTTTGGCGTCGAGCCCAAGCGCGTCGCGACGCCCAGCGCCACCACGACACTGAACAGGACCAGCAGCACCAGTCCGCTGGCGCGCGAGACAAACCACAGACCCTGAGACCCAGTTACCGCGGTGGCCGCGCTCATCTCACGTCTCCCCGTCTTGCCCAGTCCAGCACCTCGCTGCTCGACGGCGGGACCGTCGCCCCGCTGGGCATCATCCGGGCTCCGGTTGTCATCGTGCTCACTCCTCACGGCACCTGCGTCAGACGACCCCTGCCACCGGCAGCCTCTGGCGTCGTCGTCTCCAGAGTGCTGAGCCACGGAAGCCCCTGCTAGGGCCAATAGGCCTGATGGCGCGGTCCGCGCTGCTGCTCGGTCAGGGGGATGGCGCAACGCGTCAAGCCAGGACATTTAACGGACACCTCGGGGTCTGGCTCCGCCATACACGTGGCTGCCCGAAGGCACCACGAGGCGGTCACCGTCGGTGTCCGGCCAGCCGCCCACGTAGCGCACTTCCCCGTGGCGGGAGACGAGCCGCGCCGGCACTCGGGCCTTTGCCAGCCATTCTTCTGCCTGGTCGCCGGCGACGATCGCGGCCGTGGCCGCAGCGTTGGCGTCGGCACACGTCGCCGCAGCAACGGTCACCGTCTGCCACGGCCCGTCCGCGGGTAGCCCGGTCCGAGGGTCCACAATGTGATGCATCATGCGGCCTGCCCGCCGCCACTGGCGGCACGTGATCGACGAGGTCGCCACCGCCCCGCTGGCCAGCCGGACCGGCTGGGTCCGCGAGGATTCGGGTGGGTCTGGCTCGTCGGCCACCAGAATTGGCCAGCCGTCACACGGCGGCTGCCCGTCGACCGCCATGTCGCCCCCAAGGCTGACCAGCACGCCGCCGGCTTGGCTGTTCGCCGCCATCGCAGCCCTGACCGCACGGTCGGATCCCAGGCCCTTGGCGGTGGCGCCCAGATCGAGCCTTGTACCGGCCGGCAAGTGGAGTATCGGGCCATCGAGCCGGACCGTCTGCCATCCCGGCACCGCGGCCGGGGCCGGGGCGTCAACAGACTCACGCCGATCAGCATCGATGGCAGCGAAGTCGCGGTCGTAGCCGAGGGAGACTAGGGCGTCGCCGACCGTGGGGTCCGTCAGTCCCCCGGTCCACCGTGCTGCTGCCAGCGCGACGCTGATCGCCTCGGCGAGCCCCTCGCTCAGCATGAATATGCCTCCCCCGCGGCGGTGAAGCCAGGAGATCTCCGAGTCCTGCCGGAATCGGCTGGCCTGGAGGTCCAGGTCGACGAGAACGCGATCCACAGCGGCGAGCGCCGCGCCGAGATTGTCCGGCGGCCACACTACGACCCGGGCAGTGGTGCCCAGCGCGGCGCGTTCAGCAACGGCGACAGTCGCGTCGCCGGTGCCGAGACGCCGCCACGACGCAGGCATGCTGAGCTCAAGCATCGAGGTCACCAGGTCAGCTGTCGTGGTAGGCCGGGACGTGCCGGACGTGGGTGACCACGGTCTTGCCGTTCACGACCTGGGTCTTGGTTGTCGTGGTCACGCCGGACGCGCTGGTCGTCGCGACGGAGTGAGACACCTGCGGTCCGCTCGTCCCCTTTGTCGCCGCCATGCTGGTGGTACCGGCAGTACTGGTACCCGTGGAACTGGACGCCGAGGCAGCCACCGGAGCCGAGATGGGGACGGCGTGGTGGGCCAGGGCAATGGTGGTGGCCCCGGTGCCCACGATCAGCGCGGCCGCCGTCCAGTTCGACATCCGCCGCACGCGGCGGAGGCCCTCGGTCCGGGATTGCCCCGTCCGGTCTCCCGGAACTCTCTGGCTGGAACCCGGCAGCGGTGCCCAGCCTTCGGCCGAACCTGACTCGGCAGATCCCGGCAGTGGCATCTGCCCGCTGCGGGGATTGCCGTCGCTGTTCATCACGTCTTTCCCTCCGTCTTCTCGAGGCCGGGTCCGCCCGGCAATCCCAGAGTGCGCGTGCGGCCATGAGCGGGCCGTGAGAGAACGATGTGAGCCTTCACATCTGGCCCGCTGTTCCCGGCTCTCATCGAGTTCACATTTACTGGGTAGCCTCGCGGGCATGCGGGTGCTGGTGATCGAGGACGAGGTGCGGATGGCGCAGCTCGTCAAGCGCGCGCTCGAGGAGGAGGGCCACGCCGTGGACGTCTCCGGGGACGGCCCGGAGGGCCTCTGGATGGCGACCGAGAATCAGTATGCCGCGATCGTCCTGGATGTCATGCTTCCGGGATTCGACGGCTTCGAGCTGTGCCGGCGACTTCGGGAGGCCGGTATCTGGGTGCCGGTGCTCATGCTCACGGCCCGTGACGAGGTCGGTGACCGGGTCCGTGGCCTCGACGCGGGCGCAGACGACTATCTGGTCAAGCCCTTCAGCCTGCTGGAGCTCGCGGCGAGGCTGCGGGCGCTCACACGGCGGGATGACCGCAGCCGCCCAGCCGTGCTGGCCGTCGGGGACCTGAAGCTGGACCCCGCAACCAAGCGGGCGTGGCGCGCAAGCACCGAGATCGAGCTGTCCCCCAAGGAGTTCGCCCTACTTGAGTTCTTCCTTCGACACCCGGGCACCGTGCTGACTCGGTCCCAAATCATCGAAGCCGTGTGGGACTTCGCCTACGACGGCACATCAAACGTCGTCGACCAGTATGTGAATTACCTGCGCCGCAAGGTCGACGCACCGTTCGGGCGAAGCGATATCCAGACAGTCCGGGGTATGGGTTACCGGCTACGCGACGAGGAACCCGGATAACAGATGTCGATCCGCCTCAGGCTGGCAGTGGTGTTCGCGGTTGCCTCTGCGGTCGTCTTCGCCCTGGGAAGCTGGCTGTTCGTCACCGAGCTTTCTTCCTCACTGCAGGGCTCCATCGACTCCCAGCTCGCCATCCAGCTTGCCCAGGCCCCCCGCTACCTCCCGGCGTCAGGCGCGGTGGCGCCCGGTGCTGGCGGCCCTGCGCCCGGTGAGTACGTCGTCCAGGTCATCGACTCCGCTGGACGTGTCCGCGGCGCCAGCGCGGACGCCGGGGCGACCCCCATGCTCAGCGCGGCCGAGCTCAGGCAGGCCCAGAACAGCCGAGTACTGCGAACCATCTCCGCCGGCGGCGAGCGGGAGCGCGTGATGGCCGCGCCGCTGAAGCACCATCCAGGCTGGGTCGCTCTCGCGAGTGTTTCACTCGAAGCGCTCGATAGCACCCTGAGTCATGTCACCCGCGCACTGCTCATCGCGGGAGCGGTCCTCGTTGCGGGGGCGGGGCTCGGAGCCTACGTACTGGCCCGTGCCGCCCTGTCCCCGGTCGAGCGGATGCGTCGCGAGGTCGCTGCGCTCTCCGAACGTGAAGATGCCCCTGGCGTGCGCGTCCCACAGACCCGGGACGAGATCGCCGCGCTTGCCACGACGATGAACCAGCTGCTGAGCCGGCTGCGAGGCGCGCTCGCGCGGCAGCGAACGCTGGTCGCAGACGCCAGCCACGAACTACGCACCCCCTTCGCCGTGCTGCGCGGCGAACTCGAGCTGGCCAGCCGGCCAGGAAGGAGCCGAGAAGAGCTCGCGGCCGCCGTGGCGCGAGCCAGCGAGGAAGCCGCGCGGCTGGCGCGCCTCACCGAACAGCTCCTCTTCCTGGCCAGGAGCGATGAGGACAGGATCACCCCACGCCGTGAACGGACCAACCTGCGTCTGCTGCTGACCCGCAGCGCGGATCATGCAGCCACCCGCGCCCGCTCCGCCGACGTCTGGTGCCAAGTCGACTCCCCCACCGATCTGGCAGCCGACGTGGACCCCGACCGCATCGGCGAAGCGGTCGATAACCTGATCGACAACGCCCTGCGGTTCGCGCCAGCAGGAACGGCGATCGTGATCTCTGCCAGGGCTGTCGGCCGTGACCTCGCGATCGAGGTGGCGGATTCTGGTCCCGGTTTCCCGGCACAGTTCCTCCCCCACGCCTTCGAGCGATTCGCGCGCCCAGACTCCAGCCGCGCACGCAGCGACGGAGGCGCCGGCCTGGGACTGGCCATCGTTAGCGCCATCGCACAAGCGCATGGCGGCCGGGCGGAAGCGCGTAACCGGCCCGAGGGCGGCGCCGTGGTGCGGCTGGAGCTACCGGGCACAGTTGATCCCGGCCCACCGGGCCGCACAGAGGGCGCGGGATCCACCTCGGACAATGGGAAGGTCTCGCGCCAGATCGACACCGAATGAAATCGCCAGCTCGTCGGCAAACCTTCTTAGGGCGACGTGCCTCACACACCCTGCCTTCACGCCCTTTGTCCTTGCACCCAGATAGACGCAGCGTCGTCCGATCAGGACCCCATCGGTGACATCGAGGGCATCGGGCCCGGGCCCGGGCCCGGGATGTTGAGCCCGGGCAGCGCCCCAGGGGCGACCAGCATGATGACGCCCAGCACGACCAGGACGATCGTCGTTCCGTAGGTCGCCACCCGACGCCACGGGATCGTCTTCTCGATCGCGATCAGCCCGGCGACCACAGCCATCCAGGTCACGCTCATCACGCCCAGCGCGAAGAGCGACGCCATCAGCGCCCAACAGCAGCCGACGCACCAGGCACCGTTTCCCAGTCCCATGCGGAACGCGCCCGTCCACCCAGCGCG
>DASVBF010000219.1:0-30376 GCA_036375975.1 Nocardioidaceae bacterium
GCAGCGGTGGCGCGTAGTCGGCCTGCGCGGCTTCCGCCACGCTGGTTCATGGTGGGCTTCTGGCATGGCCATCGCGCGCTGTTGCGCGCGACCGGCGGCCGGTTCGGTCTGTGGCGGCCGAAGCCGGGCGGGTGGGGGACGCTGCGGCTCACCACGACGGGCCGACGCAGTGGGATGCCACGACAGGTCGTTGTCGGGTACTTCGAGGACGGTCCCAACCTGGTCACGATGGCGATGAACGGATGGGGACCGGCCGAACCTGCGTGGTGGCTGAACCTGCAGGATCATCCTGACGCCATCGCCCAGACCCGCGACGGAGCGCGACAGGTCCGTGCGCGCCGTGCACAGGGCGCAGAGCGCGAGCGGCTATGGGCCTGCTGGGCCGAGATCGACAAGAACCTTGACGACTACGCCGCCCGGCGGCCGACCGAGACCGCCGTCGTCGTCCTCGAGCCGCGCGACGCGAGCGAGCCCGGCGCTTGACCCTACCGGCCGAGCGCATCACACCCCGGCTCTCTGCAGGTTCGGCGGTGGCATGCGGTGGCGGCCGGCAGCCGATTCGGCGCCGTTAGGACGGCACGCGTCGCTGCATCACCCAGCGCCACTTGGCGATCCTGCGGTCGCGCTTGAACCCGAACTCATCGAAGAGGTTCTCGGGGCCGGTGTGGAAGTAGGCGCCGCGCTGGGGTTCGCGACCCTCAACCTGTTCCGGATAGGCCTCGACGACTCCGCCGCCGGCTTCCTTGATGGCGGCTAGGGCGGCGGCAACTGCAGCCCGAGCGACCCCTTCGCGGCGGTGGCCCTTGCCGGTGAAGATACAGCCGATCCGCCAGTCTGGTAGCTCGACGAGTTCCTGGTTGTAGGCCCTCGGGTTCTTGATGTTCGGAAGCTCCGCGGGTGGGCCGTACTGGCACCAGCCCACACACTCGTCGCCGTCGTAGACGAGGACCTGGTGAACCGTCTTGTTGCGGACGTGCTCGTGCTTGGCCTCGCGGTTTTGGGATGCGGTTCGGTCCTTGCCGACCCCCGCGGGGTGAAAGCCCATACACCAGCAGCCACCCCAGACCCCGTTGTTCGCCTCTACAAGCCTGGCGAAGTCGTCCCAGGTGTCAACGTCCAGCGGGCGGGTCGTGTAGGAAGGCATCGTCTTGTCGACCATGCAGCCATCCTCCCGGCAAGGCAGAAGCACGACCAGCAAGTATGTGCGGACGGTAGGAGCGACGGTGCTCGCTCCCAGGTTGCCCGGAGGCCACGTGTCACAACCGGACATCGGCTGGTGTCTCCATGGTGAACCGACCCAACGATCCGGTCCCGATGGAGGAGACATGACCAGCACGACCCGGGTGCCCGCGGCGGAGATCACCGGTCTCAAAGGAGCGCTCATGAAACGGATGGCCACGAGGACGCTCGGAAAGGTCCCGACCGCGATCGGGGTGTACTGGCACAACCCCAAGGTGCTGATGGCCACGTTCGGCATCGGCAACAAGGTCCAGAAGTGGGACGCTTGTGATGAGCAGCTGAAGTCCTTCGCGCACATGGCTGTCGCTTCGATGATCGGCTGCAGCTGGTGCCTGGACTACAACTACTTCCAGGCACACAATGAGCACCTCGACCTGGAGAAGGCTCGAAACGTGCCACAGTGGCGCGAGTCGGACGTCTTCACGACGCTCGAGCGCGAGGTGATGGGGTACGCCGAGGCGATGAGTCAGACCCCGCCGACGGTCACCGATGAGATGTCGGCCCGGCTGCTGGAGCAGCTCGGGGCCCCGGCGCTGGTCGAGTTGACGGCGGTCATCGCGTTCGCCAACCTCACAACGCGGGCCAATGTTGCCTTCGGCATCGAGTCGGACGGCTTCGCGGACGCCTGCGGCCTGAAGCCGCTGGCCCAGTCGGCCGGAGTAGCGTCGCCGTCATGACCGACGACCCGTTCGTCGCCCACCGCAGTCTCCTGTTCACGATCGCCTACGAGATGCTCGGCTCGGCGGTCGACGCCGAGGACGTCGTGCAGGAAACCTGGCTGCGGTGGGCGGACGTGCAGCACTCCGAAGTACGGGACGCGCGGGCCTACCTGGTCCGGATCGTCACCCGGCAGTCCCTGAATCGGCTACGCACGATCGCGCGGCAGCGGGAGGAGTACGTGGGCGAGTGGCTGCCAGAGCCACTGCTGACCTCGCCGGACGTTGCCGAGGACGTCGAGCTCGCCGAAAGCCTGTCGATCGCGATGCTGACCGTGCTCGAGACGCTCACCCCGACCGAGCGCGCAGTGTTCGTGCTTCGCGAGGTGTTCGACGCGCCGTACGAGGAGATCGCCGCCGCGGTCGACAAGTCGCCGGCGGCCGTACGGCAGGTCGCGCACCGAGCCCGGGAGCACGTCGCTGCCCGGCGCCCGCGGATGGAAGTCGACCGGCAGGAGCAGAGGCAGGTCATGGACCGGTTCCTCGCGGCCCTCACGACTGGTGACGTCCAGGGGCTGATGGACGTTCTGGCCCCCGATGTGGTGCTGATCGCCGACAGCGGCGGGTTCGCGGCCGCTGCCCGGCATCCGCTCGTCGGGGCGGAACGCGTGGTCTCGTTCCTCGCGAAGTTCCCCGCCTTCATCGATCAGATGGAGATCAGTGCGATCTGGCTCAACGGCGCTCCCGCGATCCGGATCGACGCTCCGCCGAAGTTCGGGATGACGGCGGTCAGCCTGACGGTGGAGAACGGCCGGATCTCGCGGGTCTACTCGATGCGCAACCCCCACAAGCTCCGCCGACTCGGGGACCCGGTGGCGCTCAGTCGCTGAGGGTGTTGATCGATACCTGGGGGTGAGGCCCGGCCTGTCGCTCTGGACCGGCTCGGACGATCAATCACGCACGCACATGGACGCACAGTGATCACGTGGCGGCAAGTACCCGGCAAGATATGGCCGTGCCCGGCCCAACGTCACACCCCACCACGCTGACGCTTCACGCGGTGCGCCTGCTGGGCTTCGCGGAGGCTCGGCAGGTCGCGTCCCGCTTCGGCCTCAACCGCGGCGAGGTCGAGGAGAACCTACTCGACCTCGAGGCGCGCGGGTGGGTGACGCGATCGGCGTTCGCGGGAAGTGAAGGTTGGTCCCTGACCGATCGCGGTCGTGCGGAGAACCAGCGTCGACTTGCCGCAGAACTCGATGAATGTGGCGCTCGCCCGACCGTGGTGGAGGTCCACAGAAGATTTCTGCCGCTCAACGGCCGCTTCCAGGAGGCCGTGACTCGGTGGCAGATGCGTCCGCTGCGGGGTGATCCCATGGCCGCCAACGACCACACCGATTTCCGTTGGGACGACCGAGTGATCGAGTCGCTGAGGTCGATCGGACGGCAACTGGTCCCGCTGGACGCCGAGCTGGTCAAGGCTCTCGCAAGGTTCGGGGGCTACGCCGAGCGCTACAACGCCGCGGTGGCCAGGGTGACAAGAGGTGAGATCCGATGGGTCGACGGCTTAGGCATCGACTCCTGCCACATGGTCTGGATGCAGCTTCACGAAGACCTCCTCGCCAGCCTCGGCCTGGATCGAGGCGACGAGCGCTGATTCGCCGGACCGTTCGGACACGTGCCCGAGGTGGACGCCGGGCCGACGTGCCCCGACCACCCCAGCGAGCGCACGCAGTCCCGGCGAACACGCTCGTGACTGAGGACCCTGGCTGTTGTCGACCCGGGCCGGTGTCATGGTCATGTGGGTGCTAGGAACCGCAGCGCATGGTCGTTCCGACGTCTCGAGACGGTGGGCGCGTGCGCAGTGGTCGTCACGGGAGTGCTGCTGCACTTCGCGTACGGCTGGTCGGGCGGCAGCCGTGTGGTGGCAGCGATCGCGCCGGCGAACGAGAGCGTGTGGGAACACCTCAAGTTGGTGTTGATCCCGGTGCTGGCCCTCGGTGCGGTGGAAGCGAGATGGGTGGCTGATCGTCGGCGGCTGTGGTGGGCGAAACTCGCCGAAGTCATTGCCGCATCGGGGTTCGTCGTCGCGTTCTTCTACACCTACACCGGCGCGTTCGGCGTTGACAGCATCGTCGCCGTCGACATTCTGTCGTTCCTCGCGGCGGTCGCCGGCGGGCAGTGGCTGAGCTACCGGATCGTCATCTCGGCGAGAAGCCGGCCCGTGCCGCTCGCGGTTTCGGTCACGACGCTGGTGCTCTTGGTGGTCGGGTTCGGCGTGCTCACGTTCAAGCCGCCACACGTCCCCCTGTTTCAAGAGATTGCCACGGGTGCCTACGGGCCGACCTGACGGACTCGCTGGCACCGAGGGACTTCGGACTGGACGATCTTGCATGCCGGGAGGATTCCGTCCACGCCGCTGGTCGACGCGGCTAGGAGCCGGCCTTGATGGCGTCCAGAATCGCCCGAACGGTTCGCTCACCGGCGGGGTCCTCGGGAACGCTCACCCACTTTGCGTCGACAACGTCATGGAAGAGCGGCGTGTAGTGGTTCGCTCCGCGGATCGTCGTCAACCTCGTGTGGAAGCCGGCGACCCTCAAGGCGGCGGCGGCCTTCTTCGACTCCCAGGAGGGACACGTGCGGTCGGCCGACGCCGCGACAAGGAGGACGTCTGCTTCCCGGCGGTCGAGACCCGCGACCGTGAAAGGCAGCGGACGACCCCGCCAGGCGTAGTAGCAACCGTTCACACCGACGACCGGGTTGGGCAGCGGGAGGCCCCGCACACACTCGTCTCCCCTGCTGTCCCCGCCTGCTGGATTCTGGAGTGCCCCGGCGAGCATCCACAAGGCCCCGAAGGAGTAGCCGAGACCGGTGACCGGTTGTTCCAGGTCGCCGCCGTACTCGTCCGCCACACGCCTGATGAAGCGGTAGCCGCACCCTAGGTCGTCTCCCAGGTCCTCGAGCGTGCCGTGGGTCCGGTAGCCGGTTGCGAACACGACCACGCCATGCCTCGCCAAAGCGGGGCCCAACTCGTCAAAGTCGCTCTCGCGGCCACTGATCCCCGGAAGTGCGTAGACCACTGGCCAGCTCCCCTTGCCGACCGGTGCCCAGACCCGGATCTCCTGGGTCGTGCCATCGCGCAAGGTCTCGGAGGACACCTCGTATGGTCCTGCCGAACCGCCGGTACACGCCCCCAGCGCTGCGAGCACGCACGCGAGCAGCAGTTGCCATCGCTTGGACACGACTCCCCCGGAAGTCCTCAGCAAGACCCCTCAGAATCCACGCTGCGCTGCCAGCCTCCGACTCGGTAGGGAACAACGGCCCTATTCCGAGGGAGCGGCGTGGGTTCCCCATCGTGCCCACGGCCTGGATCCGCCCGGGTGACGCCTGGCAGGCGCCTTCAAGCGACTACGTCGTCAAGCCAACCGTGGGCAGCGGTGGCCTCGACGCGGCGCGATCCCGAGGTTGCTCGACAGCATGTCCGCGACCTGCATGCGGCCGGGTCAGACCGTCATGGTGCAGCCCTACCAGTCCTCGATCGACACCGCGGGCGAGACCGCTTTGGTGTTCATCGGCGGATGCTTCAGCCATGCAGTGAACAAGGGGCCGCTGCTCAGGGCTGACGTCGGAGTCACACAGGCTCTGTGGAATCGAGAAGTGATCGTCCCGTCGAGCCGCCTCCCGCACACCTCACCCTCGCCGAGGCGGTCATGGAGGCGATCAACGATCACCTCGGGCCGACCACCTACGCCCGGGTCGATGTCTTCGGCGTCGATGGCCAGGCCCGGGTGCTCGAAGTAGAGCTGGTGCCAGCACGTCGGGTGGACCTGCCCAGTCGGTCGCGGTCAGCGAGTGACGCGCCCGGGAGGACACCAGGCGGGGTCGCGGCCGTTGCCCGCAATGACCTCGTCAAGCGCGGAGGCCCCTTCAGGGACAGGCAGGGCCGGACCGAATGCCTGGCCACGCGCCTCCTCCGAGCCCGGGCCGGACATCATCGCGACGAACTCCCGGGACGGCGCGATCGCCTCGTCGTCGAGGAAGAGTTGCTGACCGCTGGAGCGGGCCACGTCCCAGCCGTGCACGACCAGCTCGTTGGCCGCGGTGATGCCGACCGCAGACGCGGGTGCCTCGAAACCCGCGATCCACGCGGTGCCTTCCCAGGCAGCCCGGTCGGACCACACGTCGACCAGCTGGCCAAGCCAGTCGGCGATCTCCCCGCGCCAGTCGGCGGGCAGGAGCGAGGCGTCGCCCTGTGGCGGCGGCATCGAACCGCCCGGGGGCTGCTGCTTGCGCCCAGCCAGGGTGAAGGCCTCGGCGAGCCCCCGGACGTGCTGCAGCAGATCGCCGAGGGTGTACCCGGTGCAGGGAGTCGGGTCGCCGAGCTGGTCGCCGCGCAGAGCGTTCACCAGTCGTGTCAGTTCGCGGGCGGCTGGTCTGAGATCGTGCATCGGAGCCTCCTTGCGGGTCGGGTCACGAGTAGTGACCCGCCGGCAGCCGCGGGGTCATCGGTCGTCGCTCGCCTGACGCACGATGCCGTGCCTCACGAGGAGGGATGCTCGCGGACCCGATCGAGCCAGTCGGTGACAAGAGCGCGGAGCAGTGCGGGTTGCTCGTGGGGGAGCGCATGACCGGCCCTGTCCAGTACGGCGAAGCTGGCGCGCGGATAGTGCTCGAGCAGCTCCCAGGCCCGGGCGTAGCCGACCGTGGAGTCCTGGCGTCCGGTCACAAGCAGCGTCGGGCACCGGTATGGGACCTCTTCCTCGGTCGGTCTGGTGAGCTCCCACCGCTCCCCGATCCGTGCCAGAGCGGGTTGGTCGGCCAGCCGAGCGGCCGGTTCGACGTACCTCTGGTATCGATCAAGCGTCGTGGCCGTTTGGACGGTGAAGTAGTCACGGAACTCGGCGTTGCCGAGGTCGCCCGAGCTGTAGACGACTTCGTGTGCGGGCAGGTCGTGGATGTCCGCCAGCAGTGGGCACAGCAGCGCCAGCCCCACTACCTGCTCTGGTCTGTGCGCGGCGATTGCCTGTGCGTAGTACCCGCCGGCCGAGTGGCCGGCGACCAGCATCGGCTGGTCGCCGACCACTCCGTCGATGAACGCCAGCAGGACTCCGAGGACGTCGTCCCCGCTGCTGATCGTCTCCGGCGCGGGGGTCCGCCCCATGCCCGGGAGGTCCAGGTAGATCCGGCGATATCCGGTGACCGCATCGAACGCTGGCTCGAGGCAGGCCATCACCTCGCGATGGTCGACCCCGGCGCCGTGAAGAGCGAGCACGGGTAAGCCTTCGCCTTGCTCGACGTAGTGCACAGGTACGTCGCCTGTCACGTACTCCACCGCACCACGCTACTGCGCGTGGCCCCCGGCTTGTTCCGTTCGACTTGCCAAGCTCTCCCGGCCAGGCGTGTGTCCTTCGCGATCCGGATCACCGCACGAGGGCGGCTCGCGGCGGACCGGTGCGCCGCGCATGGCGGCGCTGATTGTGCACCTGTCGGCCGCGGCGATACTTGGTGTGGTGGGCGATGACATCTGGGCCAGCTTGGCTGACAAGTTTGCCGATGGCGCTTATGCCTCGGTGAAAGGGCACGTGCGGACCCATGTGCTCCACCAGCAGCTGCTGGAGCACTTGCCGGCGCCTCCGGCGCCTGTGCTCGACGTCGGAGGCGGTGCGGGGCATCAATCGTTTCCGCTTGCCGAAGCCGGTTATGACGTGACGTTGCTTGATCCGTCGCCGGCGATGCTGGACAAAGCGCGCCAGCGACTCCAGGGGCTGTCTGGTGAGGCGCGTCAGCGGGTGTCGTTGTTGCAGGCCGCCGGTGAGCACGCGGACGAGGCCGTGAACGGTCGGCGCTTCGCCGCCGTGCTGTGTCATGGCGTGCTCGGGTACCTCGAGCGGCCGGAGCCGTTGGTCGACCAGCTGTGCCGGTGCACCGCTGCTGGCGGCCTGGTCTCGATCATGACGGGCAACGCCAAGGCGACGGCTGTGCGCCCGGCCCTGGAACGGCGGTGGGACGACGCCCTGGCGGCGTTCGATGCCAGGACCGGGATCGGGGTGCTCGGGGTGCCGGGCCGAGCCGACACGGTGGAGGAGGTCAGCGAGCTTGTGCGGAGCCGGGGCGTGCAGCCACTGCGGTGGTACGGGGTATGGCTGTTCGTCGACTGGCTCGAGTTCAGTGGCGTCGAGTTGGACCCTCGCGATTCAAAGCAGGTAGCGGCGACTGCCGCAGTCGAACTCGAAGCCAGCCGACGAGACCCCTACCGCCAGCTCAGTCGCGTCTTTCATCTCGTGGGACGCAAGAGTCCGAGCTGAGGTGTGCGGCTTGCCGGGCGTTCGCTCGGCACCCCGTTGCGCTGGTCCTGAAACGTCTGGACCTGTGTCCGGTTGGGTCCGGTTCGGCGCTTCACACGAGGGTGACGATGGTTGCAGTCAAGGTCTACGACCTGGGCTGAGAGCGGCGGAGGAGTGCGGGATGCTCAGGCGCCCTCGATCCGAGGAGAGGCGACATGCATGACGATCGTGCACTTGTCCAAGCGCGAGTAGGGCGGGTGCTGAGGGATCGCATCTGGCCGGCGATCTATCGCGACTCCGTTCCCCTCGACGTCGAGGTGTGGCACGTACCAGGAGAGCCGGTCCCGGTTGCCGAGGCCTTGCGGGCGGAGTATGCGCCATTCGAGGTCGGCCGATCGTGGGGAAAGCCCTGGTCGACGAGCTGGTTCCGGCTGCGCGGTCTCGTGCCCGAGGCCTGGTCCGGCAGCCGGGTCGAGGTGGTACTGGATCTGGGCTTCACCGCCGCCAACCCTGGCTTCCAGGCAGAGGGCCTCGTCTACGACGCCGAGGGTGTGCCGATCAAGGGGGTCCACCCGCGCAACTGCTACGTCCCCATCGCCGACCCGGCAGCCGGCGGTGAAGCCGTCGAGCTGCTGGTCGAGGCCGCTGCCAACCCGGCGATTCCGCTTCCCCACCCGACCGAGCTCGGGGATCGGCTCACTGCTGGTGACGCGTCGCTGTACCAGTTCAGGCTCGCCGACGTCGCCCTCCTCGACGAAGAGGTGTGGCACCTTGCTCTCGACGTGGACGTGCTGTCCGGACTCATGGACGAGCTGTCCGAGCACGAGCCGCGGCACCACCAGGTCCTTCGAGCCTTGGAGCGGTGTGTGGATGCCTTGGACCTGCACGACGTTCCTGGCACCGCCAAGAACGCCAGGGAGTGTCTCAGCGGGGTCCTCTCTGCTCCCGCTCATGCCAGCGCCCACCAGCTGTACGCCACCGGACACGCGCACCTCGACTCGGCCTGGCTGTGGCCGCTGCGAGAGAGCAAACGCAAGTCGGCCAGGACCTTCGCGAACGTCACCGAGCTAGCGACGCGTTATCCCGATCTGGTGTTCGCCTGCTCACAGGCGCAGCAGTACGCCTGGGTCAAGCAGAGCCATCCGGTGCTCTTCGACCGCATCAGGGAAGCCGTCCGAGCAGGAACCTGGGCTCCGGTCGGGTCGATGTGGGTGGAGGCGGACGCGAACCTGCCCGGGGGTGAGGCGCTGGCCAGGCAGCTGATGCACGGGAAGCGGTTCTTCCTCGACGAGCTCGGCGTCGAGACCGAGGAGATCTGGCTGCCGGACTCCTTCGGCTACTCCGCCGCTCTTCCGCAGCTGGCCAAGCTGGCCGGGGCGCGCTGGTTCCTGACCACGAAGCTGGCCTGGAACCAGACCAACGAGATGCCGCACCACACGTTCTGGTGGGAGGGCATCGACGGCTCCCGGATCTTCACGCACATGCCCCCCATCTACACCTACAACTCGGAGCTTCAGGCGTCCGAGCTGGCCCGCGCGGTCCGGAACTACGCCGAGAAGGGCGGCGGGAACACCTCGTTGGCACCGTTCGGGTACGGCGACGGGGGCGGCGGACCCACCAGGGAGATGATGGAGCGGGCGCGCCGGCTCCGCGATCTCGAGGGGTCGCCCCAGGTCATCGTCGACAAGCCCGCCAGGTTCTTCGAGCAGGCGCAGGAGGAGTACCCCGATGCGCCCGTCTGGTCCGGTGAGCTGTACCTCGAGCTGCACCGGGGCACGTACACGACGCAGGCCGAGACCAAGGCGGGCAACCGGCGAAGCGAGCACTTGCTTCGCGAGGCGGAGCTCTGGTCGACCGCAGCTGCCGTCGGTGGCCGCTACGACTACCCCTACGACGAGCTGGACGCGCTCTGGAAGACGGTGCTGCTCCACCAGTTCCACGACATCCTCCCCGGCTCGTCAATTGCCTGGGTGCACCGCGAGGCGCGAGCGACGTACGAGCGGGTCTGCGGGCAGCTGGAGGAACTGATCGGCAGGGCGACCCTTGCCTGCATGGATACCGGTGGGCCGAGGGTCCTCAATCCTGCTCCGACGGCACGCCGAGAGGTGATCGCGGTCCCGGTCGAGAAGTCGGCAGGGGTCGAGCCGAGCCAGAAGCTGGCCGATGGCCGTGCGGTCGTGTGGACGAGTGTGGGACCTTTCGGCGCGGGCCGACTGGAGCCCGACCTGCCCGCCGACGTCGCGCCTGTGACCATCACCGGGACCGACCTCGACAACGGTGTGCTTCGAGTGCGCATCGACGCCGACGGGCTGCTGTCCTCGGTCTACGACGTCCGGTCCGACCGGGAGGTGCTCGCCCCGGGCAGCCGCGGGAACCTGCTGCAGCTTCACCCGGATCACCCCAACAACTGGGACGCCTGGGACATCGACCGGCACTACCTGCACCAGAGGTGGGACCTGGTCGACGCGGATTCCGTGACAGTGGTCGACAACGGCCCGCTGCTCGCGCGTGTCGAGGTCCGGCGCTCGTTCGGGCACTCCCGCGTCAAGCAGACCTACACGCTGGCCGCAGGAGCGAACCGACTGGACATCGACACCGACGTGGACTGGCACGAGTCCGAGAAGGTGCTCAAGGCCGCGTTCGACATCGACGTGCATGCCGACTGGTCGAGTGCCGAGATCCAGTTCGGCCACGTCCGACGCCCGACCCACAGCAACACGAGCTGGGACCACGCACGCTTCGAAATCTGCGCTCACCGCTGGGTGCACGTAGGTGAGTCGGGCTACGGCGTGGCGGTGGCGAACAGCTCGACGTACGGTCACGACATCTCGCGGAACACCCGCGACGGAGGCGGAACGACGACCACCGTGCGGCTGACAATCCTGCGGGCACCCCTCAGCCCCGATCCGCGCACCGACCAGGGTCATCACCGATTCCGCTACTCCTTGGTCCCCGGAGCGGGCATCCGCGACGCCGTGGACGCGGGGTACGCGTTGAACCTGCCGCTCCGGGTGGTTGACGGATTCCAGGGCGGACCCGTGGTCGAGGTGGACAACCCCGCGATCAGGGTGGAGGCTGTCAAGCTTGCCGAGGACCGGTCCGGTGACACCGTCGTGCGGATCTATGAGTCCGAAGGCGGGCGTGCAAGCGGGAGGCTGGTCACCGATGTTCCGTATCGATCAGTGCAGACTGTGGACCTTCTCGAGCGTCCGATGGGGGAGGTGAAAACCGTGCGCGAGGGCGTCGAACTGACCCTGCGCCCCTTCGAGATCCGCACCCTCCGCCTGGTCCGGTGAAGTGCGCTACGGCGCAAGAACGCCGCTGCGGGCGACCTGGGCGTACCAGTGTCCGCTGTCCTTGACGGTCCGGGTCTGGCTCCTGAAGTCGACGTACACCACGCCGAACCGCTTGGAGTAACCGAACGCCCACTCGAAGTTGTCGAGCAACGACCAGACGTAGTAGCCGCGTACCCGTGCCCCCTCGTCGACCGCGCGGTGCACCTGCTCCAGGTGCTGTCGCAGGTAGTCGATGCGGTGCGGGTCGTGCACGGCCCCGTCGGGGGCGACCACGTCGGGGTACGCCGCACCGTTCTCTGTGACGTACAGGTCCAGCTCCGGGGCTTGCTTCGCCAGCCGCATCAGCAGCTCGTAGATGCCTCGAGGGTCGATGACCCAGCCCATGGCGGTGCGCGGGCCCGGCTGGGGCGGGAACTCGATGTCGTCACAGGCCGGCCAGGGGCTGGCCCCGCTGTCGTCGGCTCCCTCGACGGGACCGGCTGCAGTCGTCTCGTCGCGGGCTCGCACCACTGTCGGGGCGTAGTAGTTGAGGCCGAGCGCGTCGAGCGGCTGGTGGATCTGGTCGAGGTCGCCGTCGCGCACGAAGGACCAGTCGGTGACGGAGGCGGTGTCCTGCAGGACGTCCTCCGGGTAGTCCCCCGACAGCATCGGGCCCAGGAAGAGCCGGTTGTGCAGTCCGTCGATCCGGCGTGCGGCGTCACGGTCGCCGAGGGTGTCCCGGGAGGGTCGCACCCACCCCAGGTTGAGGCTGACCGCGACGCCGGAGCCTGGTGCCGCTGCTCGCAGCGCCGAGACGGCCAGCCCATGGGCGAGGTTCAGGTGGTGCACTGCTGCGAGGGCGGCGGCGGGGTCGGTCCGCCCCGGGGCGTGCACCCCGGCGGCGTACCCGAGGAAGGCTGCGCACCAGGGCTCGTTCAGGGTGATGAACGTGCCGACCCGGTCCCCCAGGCGCTGGCCCACAACCGCGGCGTACTCGGCGAACCTTTCCGCGGTCTGCGGGTCGGTCCACCCGCCGGCGTCCTCCAGTGCCTGGGGGAGGTCCCAGTGGTAGAGCGTCACCATCGGAGCGACGCCGGCCTCCAGCAGCGCGTCGACGAGCCGTGAGTAGAAGTCGAGTCCCGCGGGGTTCACCGGCCCCAGGGCGTCGGCGGTGACCTGCGGCGTCACCCGTGGCCAGGCGATCGAGAACCGGTAGGAGCCGGCCCCGAGCTCTCGGAGCAGCGCCACGTCCTCAGGGAACCGGTGGTAGTGGTCCGTCGCCACGTCGCCGGTGTCGCCGTCGAGGGTCTTGCCCGGTGTGTGGCTGAAGGTGTCCCAGATGGACGGCGTACGTCCGTCCTCCTCGACGGCCCCCTCGACCTGGTAGGCGGCGGTGGCGGCGCCCCACGTGAAGCTGTCGGGGAAGGAGAGCCGCCCGGTCATCCCTTGACCGCGCCCTGCATGATCCCGCCGACGATGTGCTTGCCGAGGAAGGCGAACGCGACAAGCACGGGGATCGTGCCGTACAGGGTGCCGGCCATGACGATGGACTGCTGCGGCGCGTATCCGGTGGCGAGGCTCTGGAAGGAGACCTGGATCGTGGGGTTCTGCGAGCTGAGGACGATGATCGGCCAGAAGAAGTCGTTCCATGCGGTCAGGAAGGTCAGCATCGCGAGGACTGCCATCGCCGGCCGCGCCGCGGGCACCACGACGTGCCAGAACGTCTGCAGCGTCGACGCGCCGTCCATGTAACCGGCGTCCAGCAGGTCGTCGGGTACGGCGCTCGCGATGTACTGCCGCATGAAGAACACGCCGAAGGCGGTGACCAGGGTCGGCAGGATCACCGCCTGCAGGTGGCCGGCCAGACCTGCCCTGGACATCAGGATGTACAGGGGCACCACGCCCATCTGCATCGGGACCATCATGGTCAGGACGCAGAAGCCCAGTAGCGCGTTGCGCCCGCGGAACCGGAGCTTGGCGAAGGCGAACCCGGCCAGTGTGCAGAACGCCACCGTCCCCAGCGTGACGCTGCTTGCCACGATCACCGAGTTGATCAACCCAAGGTTCAGCGGTGCGAGCTCGAATGCCTTCCGGAGGTTGTCGAAGATCGACGCGTTCGGCAGGAGGGGCGGCACTCGGGCGGCCATCTCCGCGTTGGTGTGTGACGCCATCACGGCGGTGTAGTAGAGCGGGAAGACCGAGACCAGCGTGATCAGTATGACCAGCACGTAGGAGATCGGGCCGCCGCGCATCGGGTCGTGGACCTTCCGCCGTCCGGCCGCGGTTCTCGGCGCGGGGGTCGCTGCGGTGGCGGCGGTGGTGGTCATGACAGCATCCTTCGCTTGCGGGCGACCAGGAGGTTGACCGACACCGCGACCACGATGATCAGGAACATCGTCCAAGCGGTCGCGGCCGCAAGACCGAGGCGGTCGTTGCTCCAGCCCTGCTGGTACATCAGCAGCGCCAGGGTCTGGTACTGGTTCTCGCTGCCTCCCATGGGTTGCCCAGACGGGTCGTAGAGCAGCGGCTCACCGAACATCTGCGCCGCCCCGATGGTCGAGACCACGATCGTGAACACGATGGTGGGACGTAGCCCCGGCAGGGTCACGTGCAGGAACTGGCGCCACCGGGACGCTCCGTCCACCGACGCCGCCTCGTAGAGGTGCGTGTCGATCGCCTGCAGCGCGGCGAGGTAGATGAGGGCGTTGTAGCCCACCCACCGCCAGGTGCAGATGGTCGAGATCGCGATCTGGGCCGGCCACTTCGAGTCCACCCAGTTCACCGCCGGAAGCTGGAACACGTGGGTGAGCACCCAGTTGATCAGCCCGATGTCCGGGTCGAAGAGCTGGACGAAGATCACCGTCGCCGCGGCCAGGCTGGTGGCGAACGGCATCAGCATCCCGACCCGGAAGAACGTCCGCCCACGGAGCTTGTAGTTGAGCAGGTGTGCGAGCCCGAGGGCCATGCACAGCTGGGGGACGGTGGAGATGACGCCGAGGGTGAAGGTGTTGAAGAAGGCGTTCCAGAAGTAGCTGTTCGTGAGCAGGTCCGTGTAGTTGCCGAGCCCGACCCAGGTGCGCTCGTCGTACGTCGACAGCCGGACGTCATGCAGTGACATCCAGGCGGTGTCGATCCAGGGGTAGACGCTGAACGCCAGGAACACGATGAAGAACGGCGCGATGTACACATAACCGCTTCGACGGCCCGGCAGGTGCAGCCGGCTTCGGGGCTTGGCCTGCTTGGCCGACGCCGGTTGTGGCCGGCCAAGCAGAGCATGGGACGTCATGAGTGGGTCGTGCCTCCGGTCAGCCGGTGATCTGCTGGATCTGGTCCATCGCCTTGGCGTAGGCCTTGTCGGGATCGGTGCCCCTCTTCTCCACGTTCGACAGCTGGGTGGACAGCACCGTCCCGATCTGGGTGTCGTAGATGCCGACCGGCGGGAGCGTCTTCATCTTCCCGGCGATGCCGCCGAAGATCTGTCCCACGGGCGCGTCACTGAAGTACGCACTCGTCGCATCCGCGACCGCTGGGTCCTGCACGGCCTTGTCGTTGGACGGGAAGTGCCCGCCCTGCGCCTTCGACGTCCACATCTTCACCTGCTGGTCCTTTTCCGAGAGCCAGGTCACCAGGGCGACCGCTGCGGCCTTCTGGTCCGCCGCCGCCGGGACGCCGAGGAAGGAGCCGCCCCAGTTCGAGTAACCGCCGGGCAGGCCCGGCGCGACCGCCCACTTGCCGGCATACGCGGGACCCGCCTGGCTCTGGATGTACGGCATCATCCAGGTTGGGCAGGCGATGGCCGCGAACTTGCCGCTGGAGAATGCCTGGTTCCACGCGTCGGAGAACTGCGCCAGCTTCGCGGTGATGCCCGCCTCGGCCGCCTGGGTGGCGTACTTCCACGCCGTCTTGACGCCGTCGCTGTGCTCGAGGTCGGGCTGGCCCTGCTCGTCGGAGTAGGCCCGCTTCCCCTGGTAGACGGCCGTGGAGAAGACGCTCTGAGCGCTGTCGAGGAACGCCTTACCATTGGTTGCGGCCTTGTACTGCTTGCCGAACTTGATGAAGCTGTCCCAGGTCGTCCACTTCTGCGCCAGCTCCTCCGGCGTGGCGCCCATGCCGGCCTTGTCCAGGAGGTCCGAGCGGTAGCAGATCGCCTCAGGCCCGATGTCGGTCCCGAGCCCCACTGTGCTCTTGCCGTCAGGGGTCGTCGCCTGCTTCCACTTCCAGCCGTAGTA
Organism: Nocardioidaceae bacterium; assembly: GCA_036375975.1. GTDB lineage: Bacteria > Actinomycetota > Actinomycetes > Propionibacteriales > Nocardioidaceae > Nocardioides_C. The sequence continues at coordinate 15,681 of DASVBF010000219.1, forward strand.
GTCCTTCTTGAGCGCCGCGGCCTGAGGGACCGTCTGCATGTTCACGAACTCGTCGGCGTGATTCTGCACCACGTCGGCGACGAAACCCTGCTCGATGGCCACCACGTCGTCGAGGCCGCTCCCAGAGGCCAGTCGGGTCTTCAGCCGCGTCCAGTAGTCGCCCGAGGCGGTGACCTGGTTCTGCTTGATGGTGATGTTGGGACAGCGCTTCTTGTACTCCTTCCACATGCCGTTCTCCTGGAACCCGAAGGTCCCGAAGAGCCCCACCGTCACCGTGGCATCTTTCTTGGTGCCGCAGGGCCCCTCCAGTGTCACCTTGCTGGAGGCGGTCTGCCCGCCTGAAGTGCAGGCGGACACACCTGCGAGGAGGGCGGCAAGGGCGAGCATCGAACGGACGAGCGGTCTGGAACCCATGGTGGCCATCTCCCCAGCGCATGAGAGAGCTCTCAAGGCTGAGACTCGGACCTGCAACGGGGGCAGGTCAATTCCCCTAAACGGGGGGGCTGCTCCTGTCATGCGCGCCGCGCCAGCCCTGCCGAAGCCGCGCCGACCACCACCGTCACGACGGAGAGCGGCTGAGGCAGCACGACGCCCCCGCCGGTTCGTGGCGGGGGCGCGGTGCTGATTTGCTCGGTTTGTCCGACGAGGCGACGAGGTTGTCACTGTCCGGTGAGCAGCCGGCTCGCGAGCTTCGGGGAGAACTGGCCGGCCTCGGTGCCCTTGCCGGTGCCGCAGTTGCCGTCCGACTCACCCGGTGCCTTCAGCCAGAGCAGCATCTCCGCGCCGTCGGTGCCTGCCTGAGGCATAGAGCCGACCTTCCTACCCACCGGGTTGCACCACTTGTCGCCCAAGGCGCCGTTGCCGTTGCGGCTGGTGTCGACGATGAACGGCTTGTCGGTTCCCAGCACCTTGTCGATCTGCTGGCCGTAAGCCGCCTCGGAGTTGGTCGGGTTGTAGTTCGACACGTTGAGGGCGAACCCGTGGGCCTTCGCGATTCCGGCATCCTTCAGCCGTCGGGCCATCTCGCCGGCGGGGGCCCAGTTGGAGTGGCCGGCGTCCAGGTAGACCCACACGTTCTGGGACTGCAGCTTGTCGACCGCTCGCGAGAGCATGTCGAGTCGGGCCTGCTGTCCTGCCGGGTTGAGGCAGCCGTCGATCATGGCCAGGGAGTCGGGCTCGAGGACGACCAGCGCGCGCCGGTTGTGCAGGCCGGCGGCGAACCCGTCGATCCACTTGTTGTACGCGGCTGCGTTGGGGGCGCCGCCGGCACTCTCCCCGCCGCAGTCACGGCCGGGCAGGTTGTAGGCGATGAGGATCGGGATCTTGTGCTCGCCCGCCGCCGCCTTGGTGTACTCGTCGACCGCAGGGGTGATCTTGCCGTCCCAGGCACCGAACCAGCGTGCGGCGGGTTGCTTGGCGATCTGCTGCTCGATCGGCTTGGTCGCAGGGCTGACAGGGTGCTTCTTCGCCCAGATCGCCGCCTGGGAGTACGGGTTGACGTAGAGGCGGCTGGTGATGGACGTTGCCGCGGCGTTCGTCACCGACGCCGAGCGAGCCCTGTAGAAGAGGAACGCGGCTGCCGACACGACGACGAGGATCCAGACGAGCACGACGGCGGTGAGTTTCCGACTGCGCGTCGCCCGCGGCTGGGGCAGCGTCTCTTTTCCTTCCGGGGCGTCGTGGCGAGTCTCGTGCTCGTCGGGCCGGATCGTGGTGGGGTCGGAGATGGTCATGGCGTGAGGCTCCTCATGAGAGTGGTGACGTCAGCGGTTTTCGAGAAACACATATCTGCGCCGGCGGACAGCATCGTGGAGATGTCGTCTCGGTCGAGAAGTGCGGCCATGGCGAAGATTCGGGTGTCGGGCAGTAGATTCCTGGTCGCGGCGACCACGTGTTGCCCTCCTCCGCCGGGCATGTGTACGTCGAGGAGGACCACATCGGGCCTTTGCAGAATGGCGAGCTTTATCGCGTCGTCCACGCGGAGAGCGGCACCGACCACACGCACACCACGCTCGTCCTCCACAAGATCGATGAGAGCGGCGAGGACGTGTGGCTCGTCATCCACGACGAGAATCCGCACCGGTTCTCCATCTCGCTGATAGTGGGCTTTCCTCATGCCACGAGACTAGGTTTCGGTATGGTGCCGGTGCTGCGTACCAGAGGTCGATCTTCGTTTACATCGTTTGGTGCAGATGGCGGACCCTGTTAATGCATTTGATCGACCCCTCCTGCATCATTTGGTGGAGAGCGCTCGCCCGTGGACTGATGCTGGCCGCAGGGGAGCCGAGGCAGCGCGGGACGGCCCGATTGACACCTGGCGGGCGGCTACGCCGACGCCTCGTGATGGGACAAGTCCCAAGGGTGGAACCGTCTCCGCTCAGTCGAGAATCTTGTGGATGCTGAAAGCGTCGACGTCGTTGTTTGCGGGGTCGCAGCAGTGCCCGAACCACTCGGGCTGTGTCCGGCCGCAGCACTCCCGTCGGAATTCGCCGGGCCACATGGGGTCGACCCGGCTAAAGACTGCTTGGTGGGGCTATGGAACGAACGGTGATTAGACACTCGAGGCATTCTCGTGCAGATAAAGCTGCGAGGAACCGGACGTCTTTCCGTTCGAGCGAACCGTTTTCTCGGGAACCAGTCAGGGCGCAATTGGAAAGAAGTTCACGGGACCAGGTACGGGTACTAGCAGGGTCTTCGCCGGCAATGCGGACCTGAGAAGATCCTGTAACTGGAGATGAACTCGTCGGCGGTGGCAGGCAACCTCCCGATGGTTCCATCTCGTTGATAGAGCATGGAGCGAGTAACTGATGCGTGACGAAGCGGCGTTCGTCGAGTTCGCGCAGGCCGTGCGGGGCCCATTGCGCCGGACGGCCTACCTCATGTGCGGCGACTGGGACCACGCGTCCGATCACGTACAGGAGGGGCTGATCCGGGTCTACGTCGCGTGGCCACGGCTGACCCGTGCGGGCGGCGAGTACGCCTACGCCCGCAAGGCTGTGGTCAGTGCCCTTATCGACCACGCCCGGCGCCGGTCGAGCAGCGAGGTCCCAGGCGAACCCGACCCCGAGGTGCCGTCCGGGCAGGACTTCGCCGAGTCCGTCACCGCGCGCGCCGCGCTGATGTCTGCCCTCGCCGACCTCCCCCCGCGGCAGCGTGCGTGCGTAGTCCTGCGCTACTTCGAGGACCTCAGCGTTGCCGACACGGCGGTGGTCCTCGGCTGCAGCGAGGGGACGGTCAAGAGCCAGACGTCCCGCGCGCTGGTCTCGCTCCGGTCCATGTTCGACGGCTCGCCGCTAGGCGAGCTGGAGATTGAAGGAGCATCGTCATGGTGAACGAGCTGCGCGACCTTCTGCGCGACAACGTCGCGTCCGCGCCCCCCGACAACGGCGACCTCTCCGCGGTGCTCAGGGGCGGGCGTCGCCGGGTGCGCCGCCGCCGACTGGCCGCCGTGGGAGGTACGGCGATCGCCAGCGCCGCCGTCGTGGGGCTGACCTCGCTCATCTGGCCGTCGCCGCCGGACTTCGAGGCGGCAGGGGTCCCCACGCCGAACGCACCGACACTGCGCTTGGCCGACGCGCGGGTGGCCGTCGAGGGAGGCGACTACCGGGTGCTGGCGTCATACACCAACGACAACCTCGAGGACGACAACGGCCAGTACTTCGACGGGGTCAGCGACGACGGGCGGATCCTCTTCCGCGACGGGCCGCGTAGGGACATGCTGCGGCCGCGGTTCGCGCTCATGGATCCGGCCACCGGCGAGAAGAACTGGCTGCCCGACCCGCCCACATCGAGCGACGAGCAGCTCTGGCCGGTCGACCTGGGGGCCGAGCGGCTGGTGTTCACCGGGCTGCACCTCGGCGAGGTCGAGGGCGCGGCTCCCGGCCCCCAGTCGCAGCTGTTCGCCTTGGTCTACGACCGCACGGCCCGCGAGTGGCATCGCCTCGAGTGGGCGGACCTGCCGGCGCTCGACCAGCCGGCTCCCGGGAAGCTCGGGCCAGACGGACGGCTCTACGTCCGGGTGCCCGCGACTGAGGGGAAGCCGCCGGCGGGCGGCTGGCCGAAGGGCCCGAGCGGCGAGGCGGACGACGCCGGCGCCGAGGGCGACACCTACGAGCTCTGGTCAGCCTCGCTGACCGACGCGTCAGACGTGCGGGACGAGGGGCTTACCGTGGGCGACGTCGCCTTCACCGACAGCAGCATGGTGTGGACCGACTCCACGAACGGCGACAGCGGGCTCGTGCACGTGCGCGACCTCGGAACCGGCGAGGAGCACTCGATCGACCCTCACTCGGGCCAGAGGTGCAACCTGCTCTCGTTCGGGGCGACCGAGGAGCGCATCGTGATGGGGCAGTACTGCGGCACCTACGGCGGAGGCGTCCGCGACGACCGCGTGCAGATATTGAGCGCGGACGGCGAGCAGGTCGTCACTCTCCAGGGGAGCGGCATCGACGGCACGCTGGTCGGGGGAAGCGACGTGGTGACAGTCATCTCCTACCAGCGAGGACGGTCCGGGACCTACGTCTACGACCTCGGGACCGACCGGTTCCTGCGCCTCAGCGAGGAGGTCTCTCACTGGCTCACGAGCGGACCCACACCGGAGGGCGACTTCATGTGGAACACCCCAGCGAACCGCGGCAACGGCGCAACCCAGTGGCTCGGCGAGCTGGTCGACTGACCGTGCCCGGACCGAGCGCACCCCATCTGCGGCATGCTCGTGCCTGCCGGCGCGAACGACACCTCCGTGTCGATGATTCGGAACCCAGCCTTCTCAAGCACCCGGAGTGAGTCGGCGTTGTCGCTCGCAGCCCGGGCATGAAGGGGCCGATCCCCGCCGTGTCAGCCGGGAGCCTTGCCCGGGTTCCCCGCCGCGCACGTAGCTCGGGTTGTTGCCAGTCGGGATCTCGATGCTGATCGGCTTGCCCTCCGAGAGGAAGAACAGGGCTCACTGACGGACGAGCCTGCGCTCTTGCCCTGAGTGAGGGTCTCCTACGCTGCCGGTATGGGCCTTCGGCTGGCGGAGGAGCATGCCCGCCCCGCCAGCCGTGCCCGATGACGAACGCTGGACGGGCTCCCAGCGCGCACGCTGATCACCCAGGAGCGAACCATGCCACGCGACAGCAACATCCCCGATGCGTTCGACGTCTACACGGTCGTGGTCCTGCGACGGCCGGCCGACGCCCCGGAGATGTCGGACGAGGAGCTCGACGCGCTCCAAGCCCACCACCTTGCCTATCGTGCCGAACTGGGACGGCAGGGCCTCCTGGTCGCGAACGGGCCGTTCCTGGAGCAGAGCGCCCCGTCGTACCGTGGGATGTCGATCTTCGCCTGCGAACCCACCGAGGCCGCGCGGCTGTCGGACGGCGACCCATCAGTCGTGGCGGGGAGGCTCACCTACGACGTGATGGAGTGGTGGGTCCGCGCCGGCTCGCTCGCCTTCCCGCTCACCGACCACCCGGTCGGCGACCGCCGCTCGCTGCCTGACGACTGACGCTCCCGTGAGCGCGGCCGGACGCGCGACGTCGACCCGTGCAGGACGGGCCCGCCGGCGCCGTGCGTCAGTGGGCGGAAGCGGGGTCCTTGGCGGCCTGGAACAACAGAATCAGGAACCAGACGAACACTGCCAGCGCGGCCAGGCCCGCAAGGAGTACGAACGGCGCGAGTTCGGGCTCCATCGCCGCGCCACCTAAGAGCATCGACAGCGCGGCCGCCGTACCGAGGTCGGACCAGCGCACCATGTTCGCGGTGGAGCGTCGCGTTGGCAGCACCGACATGATCCCGGTGCAGGTGGCGAACACCACCACGGTCTCTGCCATCGAGACCGCGACGGTGATGATCGGGTGCTGCACTCCGACCCACTCGGGTACGGCAGGCAGCACCGCCGCGGCACACGCCACGGAAGTGGCAGCGAACCACCGCCGCACGTCCGGTTGCGACGCGCCCACCGACCGGAACAGAGCGTGCGCCGCTATCGCGCCGATCACCCACCCGATCGGGTCCGGCAACAGGTCGACGCCCTCGAAGCGGAGGTCGAGGACCACCAGCAGCAGCCCCCACGCGAGGGTTGCCAGCGGTCTCATCGGTGCCGCGACGGGGACCATCTTGTGCTCCTGATGAACGTATGGGTCGGCGCGCTCTCGCGCGAGCCGAGGTGGCGACACCCCAGCCCGTCAGGGTCATCGCCGGACGTCCCGAACGGGCAGGGCCCATAGTGCCGCACCGCGCGGACAGAACTGATGGATTCCGGGAAACAGGACATACCCGGTTGAACGCCTCGACCCTCTAGGGCGGGGGTCTCTGTGCATCGCCTTGGCCAAGGTCGGCGCTTTGCGTCGGCGAGCGCCCCCGATCCGCAGCGTTTCAGGCCTCTTCGACCTGGGCGCGGAGAAGTTCGCGGCCCCATGTCGAAGCCTGTGGGTGGCCGTTCGACGTATCGGCGTGAACCTCTCCCAACCGACCACTACCAACCCGGAGTCCACGATGACCCAACCCACCGCCACAACCGAGCCCAGAACGACCGTGCGTTCCCGGAGCGGATCGCTGCGCCTCGGTGCCGGAGTGCTCTCGCCGGTCCTGTTCCTGCTCGTCAGCTTCGCCCAGATGCCGATCAACCCAGGATTCGATCTGACCAGGCATGCCTTCAGCTACCTCAGCATCGGCGAGACAGGCGTCCTCCAGCAGGCGAACTTCGTCGTGATGGGCCTACTCAACATCGTCGCTGCCACCGCTCTCCGCTCCCGCGTCTCGGGAAGGCTTGGCATCGCCGCAGCGATCCTCCTCGCCGTCGACGGTCTGGGGCAGGTCATCGCCGGACTCTTCACCCTCGACCCTTCCAACGGGTTCCCCGAAGGTGCACCTGCTGGTCTCCCCGAGACGGTCAGCACCCACGGCAGCCTTCACGGTCTCGGGTTCGGTGTCTCGATGGTCTCGTGGGTGCTCCTCCTGCTCGTTCTCGCCCGCCGCCACGCCAAGGTGTCCGAGCGCGGATGGGCGGCAACGAGCATCGCGTGCGCGATTGCCCTTCTCGTCACGGCCGCATGCCTCATGACTGACTTCGGCACGGTCCTGCTCTACGTCGTGCTCACCGCCGCCTGGCTCTTCACCAGCGCCACGTTCCAACACCTGAGGACCCCTCCACACGCCTTCAGGACCGTCGACGATCCCTGCGCGCAAGGCTCTCGCATTGCGGCCGAGGCGATCGACGAAGGCTGAGCAAGGGAGCGAAGGCCGGGTCAGGACATCGCCGCAACGCGCGAGTGGCCTCTGGTCCTCGCGGCAGCGGCCGGCGACGCGGGCGCGTCGGTCATGGCGCGCCCTCGTCGCCCGCCGTCGGCGCAAGCGACGCCACGTCGGTCCTGACGAGGTGAAGCACTGATCCGCCGCCGGGAACGTCACGGACCCCCGCCAGCTCCAGCGCAGCGGGCGCCTGGGCATGGAGCTCAGCCGCAAGCTGGTCGGCCTGCGCGCCGTCCCGGAGCTGAAGCAGCAGCGGACCGCCGGGGCGCAGGTGGCCGGCGCCTATCCGCAGGCAGGTCCGCGCCAGCTCGAGGCCGTCGTCGCCGCCGTCGATCGCGGTGAGTGGGTCGCGTGGGAAGGCGCCGGTGTGAGCGGAGGGGATGTACGGCGGGTCGGCCAGCACCAGCGCGAACGACTCGTGGGGCCCGACCACCTCCTGCATCGGCCCGTGCCGTACGTCGACGCGGCCCGACAGCCCCGCGACGGCTGCGTTGCGGGCCGCGAAGCGGCAGGCGTCCTCGGAGGAGTCGACCAGCACGGCCGCCCGCCCGGAGAGCGCGGCTGCGGCCAGGCCGATCTGGCCCGCGCCGGCGCACAGCTCGAGCAGCGGGGAGACACCCCCGTGGGAGCGCAGCAGCTCCGCCGCCCACTGCGACTGGGCGAGCGTCCACAAGCGTGGCTCCAGCACGCGCTCGTCGTACGCGATGTCGAGCGGCCCGAACGTCACGGTCCTCGTGGTCATGGCAGGGGTATAGCAGACGGGCTGAAGTCCGGGGCCGGTGCGCAGTCTGCACTGGCGGAGCTGGACGGCGTCCACTTGTCTTGGTTGGGAGGTCGGGTACGCCGGTGCAGGGCCGGGTTTCGAGGCTTGACCTCCCGCATGCCCCGCCCCGTACCTTGAAAGGCAACAAGGCAGGAGCAGTCTGCGAGGCGGAGGCCACGGTCGGCGCGAGTGATCAAACGCGCTGCCTCGCGGGAAGAGGGACAAGGGCGAACACGCCGCTGCAAGTCGTGACGGGGGTGGAGGAATGACGCGCGGACTCGCGGCGGAGACACAGGCACATGCCGACCCGGTCGAAGCCGCCAAGCGGATGGTCACCCACACGGGTGCGTTCTTGATGCCCCCGGCCGATCTCAATGGATGCATAGGGGTCGACGAGCACGCATGGACGCGGTTCTCCTCGCACTGGGAGGAACTGGTCCCGGACGGGTACGCGGCGGAGCTGGGCACGCGACGGCTGCGCCGCTACGGGCACTTCTTGTTCAGACCGGCGGATGGGTGTGCACAGCTGATGCCGCACCATGCGTTTGCGCAGCCTGAGGACTCCAACCCGCTCTACATCGAGAGGGACCGCTACTTCGAGCCGTTGACCGACGCCTTGGCCGAAGATCCACTTCTGCACGGTCTGCTGAGGCTGCTGGGCCACGTGGCGACGGCGCTGGAGGACATCCCCGAGTGGAGCGCCAAGGTGACTCCTTTCCGGGTGCTTGCGACGGCGGACGGCGAAGGACAGCCCACACCCGAGGGACTGCACCGTGACGGCGTCACGCTCGTGACCTCGTTGCTGGTCGGCCGTCGCAATGCCAGGGGTGGCGAGAGCTCGGTGTTCGACGTGGACGGTCGTCAGCTCTTGACGACGACAATGTCCGAGCCCGGCACGCTGCTCCTGGGCGACGACCGTCGCACCGTGCACGGCGTCTCGCCGATCCGGGCGCTCGACCCCGCGGAGCCCGCGCGGCGGGACGTCCTGGTGATCACCTTCGCGCCTTTCTGATCAAGACGCCGACTGCGCCGTCACGTGGACAAGGTCGTCCACGACGCCGGCGAGGTCGCCGTGCCGCGCTGCGGAGGCACGCTGGCGCTCCGCACCGCCGCCTCGTGTCGCGAGGCGTCGCAGGAACGCGTTTACCAGATCCGTGTCGCCGTGCTCCGCGAGCGCGGGCCCGACATGATCGCGGAGTCGCTCCGCCTGCACTCGGGCTGGGAGGATGGAACCGGTCAGCGCGTCCACACCGCTGCCCGACCAGCCGTCCCGGGCCGCTCGCCAGTACGCGGCGCGCAGCACCTCACTGGGCGGCCGCGGACCCGGATCGCCGCCCAACACGCGTGCCGTCGATGTTGTCACGAGCGCGCGGATGAGCACGGCCAGGGCCACCGCGTCGTCGATGTCGGCTGTCACGTCCATGGATCGGATCTCCAGTGTCGGCAGCCGCGGGTTCGGTCGGATGTCCCAGAACGGGATGCTCGCGTCGAGCATCGCCTCGGACTCCGCTACGGCGATCGCGAGCTCCTCATGGTGCCGCAGCGAGTCGGCGTACGGAGGCGGGCCCAGGCAAGGGAACCGGCTCCTGATGACGGCGCGCCAGTCGGCGTACCCGGTGTCATGCCCCTGGTGAAAGGGGGAGTTGGCACTCAGCGCCAGCAGGAGCGGCAGCCAGGGCCTCAGGTGGTTGCCGACGAGCACGGCGAGTTCGCGGTCAGGTAGATGGATGTGCGTGTGCAGCGCGGAGACCGCGAAATCCTCGAGCATGGCACGGTACTGACTGACACCGGCGCGGTAGCGGGGATGGTCACCGACCGGCGCGGCCTCGCAGGTCGCGACAACAGGCGTCCCCGAGGCGCAGATGCGGAGGCCCTCGGCGGCTGCGGCCCTCGCCGCCGCGGCCCGTAGCTCCAACAGCTCCTCGTGCAGCCGTCCGGCGTCCGCACACGGCGACGTCCTGATCTCGATCTGGTACTGGGTGAACTCGCCGGCGACTCGGTCGCCCAGGTCTGTGGCGGCCCGTGCGATCACCCGTGCAGCGGCCGGTTCCGGGGCCCGGGTGGTGGGGTGCACGAGGAAGAACTCCTCCTCGATTCCCATCGTCGGCACCCCTTGACCGTTCATCGCTTGATGCTATAGCAGGTTGGAATGCCGGATATGGCGCCGGCGACCCGCCGTTTGGCGGCCGTACGTCGCGCTCCTGGGTAGCGTGGTGAGCGGGCAGCGGTGGTGGGGAGAAGGGACATGACCGGTCGAAGCCGGGACGGCGCGGGACATCCGGATCCCGAGAAGTCGAGGTCCTCCACGAGCGCACGGCACGGTATGACCTCCAGCGTGGTGTTGGCGATCCTCGGCCCCGCCCTCGCCTACGCCATCTCGCAGATAGACCCGCTCCTCTTCTCGCTGAACCTGGCGACGATCAGCAACCAGCTCGATGTCCCGCCCGACAGGATGGGCTTCCTGGGTGGGGCTGCGACGCTCGTGGTCGCTGCGCTCGTGCTCGCGGTGGGCAATCTCGGGGACAGGTACGGCCTCAAGCGGCTCCTGGTGTACGGCCTCGTCGCGAGCGTCGTGGTCAACGGGTTGAGCATCCTCGTGCCGAACTACCAGGTCCTCCTCGTGGCGCGCTTCCTGGACGGCATTGCCTTGACGGCCTTGCTCGGCCTGTCCCTCGCGCTGCTCACGGTGTCGGTTCCTGCAGCTGTGAGGCCGGCGGCGATCGGCGTCATGATGGCCATCACCACGTTGCTGTACGGCGTGACCCCGCTGTTGAGTGGATGGTTGGTGGAGGCGCTGGGCTGGCGCTCGTTGTTCCTCGTGAGCCCGGCCCTGGCGTTGCTCGGCATCGTGTTCACAGTCCGCCACACCGTCGAGCAGCCGCGCCCGCAGTTTCGCGCGCTTGACGTGCTTGGTGTGGTCCTGTTCGGCGTGGCGCTTCTCGGTCTGGTCTACGGCCTCGGCAGTGCCGAGAACGGGTTCACCGAGCCCCAGGTGTGGGTGCCGTTGAGCGTCACCGTGCTGGTGCTGGCAGTCTTCGTGCACCACGAACGGCGCGTGGACCAACCCGCGCTTGACCTGTCCCTCTTCGGGAGCCGCGCTTTCGTCGTGGCTGTCCTGGCCGTGGTCACTCTCAACTTCCTGGGCTCGGGTCTCGGCACCGTACTCGGCCAGTTCGGGACGTACGTGCTCCGGCTGCCGTCTCAGACCATCGGGCTGCTCTACCTGCCGGGCACCCTGATGATCGCTGTCGCCAGCATCGTGGCCGGCCGCGTGATGGCGGCCACGACAGCACGTCCGGTGCTGGTCGTCGGGCTCTCGATCATGGGCCTTGCCGGGCTGCTGATGGCGGCGACCGCGTCGATCACCATGGCCACGATGCTTCTCGTGCTCGTGGTGTGGCTCACGAACCTAGGCGGGTTCGTCACCGCTACCGGGTCCTCCGACACGGTCGTGTCGCACGCGGCCGCCGGAAAGACAGGGTCGGTCGCCGCGGTGTATCCAGCCTTCGGCATGACGGGCTTCGCCATCGGCCCGGCGGTCTATCTGTTCCTGCTCAACCTCATGTTCCGGACCGAGTGGCAGGCCGACGCGGAGGCCCGAGGCATCTCGGCGAAGACGGCGCAAAGCAGCGTCGACGCCGTGACCGGCTCGCTCGCGAGCACCCCGGGGGGCGTCGGCTACGACCCCGCACTCCTCAAGAACGCGGCGGGGCTCACGCTCGACGTCGACTACACCAACGGGCTGAGACTCACCTACTTGATCGTGAGCGCTGTGCCCTTGCTGGTCGCGATCCTGGCCTTCTTCCTCATGCCCCGGAAAGCGCGCCCGGGTTAGCGCAAGACTCCGCCCGACGTCCTCGCACCGTGCGCTGAGTCGGTGTTCAGCCCGCGCTCTGGCTCGCCATCACGGCAAGGTGGTCGACGAAGTCGTTCATTTCGTGGCCCGAGTGCCCCTTGACCCAGTGGAAGGCCACGTCGCCGCGCTCGATCACGGCGTGCACCAGTGGCTCCCAAAGATCGCGATTCGCCACGGGCTTCTTCTGAGAGTTGGTCCAGTCGCGGTCCAGCCACCCTGCCCACCAGCGGTCGCGGAAGCAGTTGACGACGTACGTCGAGTCGCTCACCACGATCAAGGGTCCGTCAAGCGCGGACACCGCCTCGAGTGCAGCCCGGATCTCCATCCGCTGGTTCGTGCTGACCGGCTCGGATCCGGAGGCCCACGTGTCCCGATCGATCGCCCACGCCCAGCCGCCTGGCCCGGGGTTCCCGGAGCACGCGCCATCGGTGTACACCGAGGCTGCGCCTGGAGGGGCGACCATAGGTGCCTTTGGGGTCTGGCGGGGCTTGCGGTTGCGGGGTCGCCCCGCTGGGCGCGCGACAGGCGGTGCCTCGGCTGATGCCGTTGCCGCTACCTCGCTGCGGGGGTGAGAGGCGTGCACCCAGGTGCTGGAGTCCTGGCCCAGGTTCGAGATGCGGTCGCCAGGTCGAATCGGTTCTGGACAGATCGCGCACTGTCCGGAGTACTTGGCCAGCATCCATTTCCTCTCCGTGGCGGAGGTCCGCCCGCGTCAGACTCGAGATGTCGGCGCTCTCGGAGTCGGGGCCGTGCCAAGGCTAACCGGGTTGGCGGACGGGCCAGAACGCGGACCAACCGCTTCGCCCACCTTCGGCAGGGGACACGGGAGGGACATGATGGGGAGCATGTTCATCGACACCGTCCCCGAAGAGGACGCCGAGGGCGCTCTCGCCGAGTTCTACCAGCAGCAGAAGGGCGCCTGGGGCTTCCTCCCGAACTTCGCCGCGGTCTTCTCAACACGACCGGAAGTAGCCAAGGCCTGGAGCACGCTGAACAAGACCGTGCGCGACGGGATGGACCGCCGCCGCTTCGAGATCGCCACCATCGGCGCCGCCCGGGCGCTGCGCTCGACGTACTGCACCGCTGCCCACTCGAAGTTCTTGCGCGACGAGTGTGACGACGAACCCACCATGATCGCGATCGCGGAGGACCCGAGCGGTGCCGGGCTCAGCGAACAGGACCGTGCTGTCTACGAGTTCGCCGCGCTGGTGGCGCGGGACGCCTCGTCGATCCAGCAGAACGACGTCGAGGCGCTGCGCGCACTCGGGCTCACGGACGCCGACGTCGCGGACGTTGTCTTCGCGGCGGCCGCCCGGTCTTTCTTCACCCGTGTCCTGGACGGGCTCGGGGCACAGCTCGATCCCCAGACTGCTGGAACCTTCGCACCGGACATCCTTGAGTCGATGGTGGTCGGACGTCCCGTCTCCGAGATCTGAGCCCGGAAGCCGCCTCGAGGCCGAGCAGCGTCCGGTGCACGTCGCGCAAGACCACCCAGATCGGCACGGAGACCTGGAACAGACCTACCCCCTCCTGAGGCGGGGGCTGTAGGACAGGTCCGAAGAAGGCACTCGGAGCGAGCCTCGGGCAAGGCAGCGATAGGGCGCGGCTCGCGGCCTTCTCGAGCGCGGGCGATGCATCGGCGCCGACCGAGCCACGCTGGTGGCGGGGGCATGGAACGTCGGGCCCGCCGATGAGTTTTCGGGGAATCAGGAGTCTCTTTGTCGGGCCGGGCGAGTAGCGTCATGGCCGACCGGACTGCGAAAGGGATGACGGATGGGTGGCACACGTGTTCTCGTTGGGACTCGGAAGGGGGCCTTCGTCCTCACCTCGGACGAGCGGCGCGCCGACTGGAAGGTCGGCGGTCCGTACTTCCCGGGGTGGGAGGTCTATCACCTCAAGGCGTCGCCGTTGAACCCTGACCGGGTCTATGCGTCGCAGACCAGTGGGTGGTTCGGTCAGGTGATCCAGCGGTCGGATGACGGTGGTGTGACCTGGGAGACGGTCGGCAACGACTTCGGCTACGACGGGGTCCCCGGCGAGCATCAGTGGTACGACGGGTCGCTCCGGCCGTGGGAGTTCCACCGGGTCTGGCACCTCGAGCCTTCGCTGCACGACGCCGAGACGGTGTTCGCCGGGGTCGAGGACGCCGCGCTGTTCAAGTCCACCGACGGTGGAGCGTCATGGGCGGAGCTGTCGGGACTGCGTCAACACGGCACCGGCCCGCAGTGGCAGCCGGGCGCGGGTGGCATGTGCCTGCACACGATCCTCCAGCACCCGACCGACGCAGACAGGCTCTACGTCGCGATCTCGGCCGCGGGGGCATTCCGCACCACCGACGGCGGCGCCACGTGGCAGCCGATCAACAAGGGACTGCGTTCGGGCGAGATCCCCGACCAGGACTCCGAGGTCGGCCATTGCGTGCACCGCATCGACATGCACCCGAGCAACCCCGACGTGCTGTACATGCAGAAGCACTGGGACGTCATGCGGAGCGACGACGCCGGCGACGTCTGGCACGAGGTCAGCGGGGACCTGCCGAGCGACTTCGGGTTCCCGATCGCCGTGCACGCCCACGAGCCGGAGACCGTCTACGTCGTGCCGATCACCAGCGACTCTCATCACTTCCCGGTGGACGGCAAGCTCCGTGTCTACCGCAGCCGCACCGGCGGCGGCACCTGGGAGCCGCTGACCAAGGGGCTCCCACAGAACGACTGCTACGTCAACGTGCTGCGTGACGCGATGGCCGTCGACCAGCACGAGTCGTGCGGTGTCTACTTCGGCACCACAGGGGGACAGGTGTACGCCTCCAGCGACTCCGGGGACACCTGGTCACCCATCGTCCGT
>DASVBF010000011.1:0-4656 GCA_036375975.1 Nocardioidaceae bacterium
TTCGAGACCACCGAGCCCTCGCCGCTCACCGCGGATCTCGACGCGGCGATCCAGACGGCCGACCCCGAGGCCGAGCAGGCTGCGATCCGCAGCGTCGAGGAGTGGAAGGCGCAGCGTGAGGAGTCGGAGGTCGAGGCAGCCCTGGAGCGGCTCGCGGCCGACGCCAAGTCCGGGGCGAACCTGATGGAGGCCACCCTGGCTGCGGCGCGGGCCGGTGCGACCACCGGTGAGTGGGCGGGGACGCTGCGCGGCGTCTTCGGCGAGTTCCGAGCCCCGACCGGGGTCTCGGGCGCGGTCGGTGTCGCGGAGGCGGGCGCGGACCTGACGGCGGTGCGCGAGCGTGTGAAGCAGACGGGGGAGGAGCTCGGCGGGCGCCTTCGGCTGCTCGTCGGCAAGCCCGGCCTCGACGGTCACTCCAACGGCGCCGAGCAGGTCGCGGTCCGCGCGCGGGACGCCGGCTTCGAGGTCGTGTACCAGGGCATCCGGCTGACGCCGGAGCAGATCGTCGCGGCGGCCGTGGCCGAGGACGTGCACTGCGTCGGCCTCTCGATCCTGTCCGGGTCGCACATGGAGCTCGTCCCTGCGGTGCTCGAGGGCATGCGCGAGCACGGTCTGCGCGACGTCCCGGTGATCGTCGGCGGGATCATTCCCTCGGCGGATGCCGCGCGGCTGAAGGAGATGGGCGTCGCCGAGGTGTTCACCCCGAAGGACTTCGGGCTCACCGAGATCATGGGGGGCATCGTCGAGGCGATCCGCAAGGCCCACCGCCTCTCCTGACCTCGGGGTGCGGGGCGCGGTAACTTCGAGGCATGTCGGACCTCCAGTGCCCCGCGCGGTTCCTCGTGCTGAGCGACCCCGACGCCTCGCTGGCGGAGACCCTGCGGCAGGAGCGCGTGGCCGCCGTGTACGACGGTCCGCCCGGCTCGGGCGCCACCGCCTTGGGCGATGCGCTCGGTCTGCCGGTGCAGGTGATGTCACGCCGCCTCGTACAGGCCGACGTCCTGGCCAGGCACCCCGATGCCCTGGGCGAGCTGTGCGACCTGGCCGACCTGCATCGCGGTGAGACGGTCGTGGTCCTGGCCGAGGGGGCACACGGCCAGCGTGTCGAGGTCGCGGTCGACGGTGACGGCGTGGCCGTCCGCGAGGTCAGCCCGGGGGCCTCGAGGTAGCTGTCGAGTTCGGGCAGAACGCCTCGCGGGGCGACCCGGTGTGGACCTCTTCGGGGAGCGTCACGGTGACCACGTCGTCGAGCATCCCGGCGCGTTCGGTCCGGAGGGTCACCTCGGTCGCGAAGCTCCCGGCCCGGGCCGACAGGGTCTCGCAGCCGTGCATCACCATGCTGAGCCGGACCGGGATGCGGTCGCCGGCGTCGATCGTGATGCGGTCCCGCCCCTGGGCATCGGTCAGCCCGACGTACCGGAATAGCCTCGGGCTCCGCGTCGCCGACCCCAGCCCCGTGACGGTGACCGGCAGCCGGCCGTCGTTGGCGAGCACGAAGGAGTACACCAGTGTCTTGTGGTCGGCGTAACGGACCTGCCGCACGGTGCGGCTGCCGATGCGGAAGACGGCGGTCGCCTCGGTGCCTCGCACGCTCGTCGGGCCGTGCGCGGAGAGCACCGGGGTGGTCCTCGCCACCGCCACGCCGGCGCCGGCGGCGAGGAGGACGACGACGAGAACCGCGGTCAGCACCCGGCGCATGATGCTCAGGTCCGGGGCGAGGCGAGGCTGCGGCGGCGCGACGCGCGCAGCCCGACGAGGAGGGCCAGGCCCACGCCCGCCAGCGAAGCAGCCAGGCCCGCTGCGGCGCCGGGACCGCCGAATCCAGAGCTGCTCCCGCCCAGGGGAGCCGCAGTGCCCAGCGGGGAGCCGGACTGGTCGTTGCTCGGCTTCTCAGGGCTGTCGAACCACTCGCAAGCCGGCGGGTGGCGCCAGGTCGGGTCGTTGCGGTCGTACTGGCTGCAGCTGAGGAAGCCGGCATCCTTGACGGGCATGCCCGGGGTGAACTGCGAGCCGCCGTCGGCACACGGGCCCGGGTCGACCACGAAGTTGTCGGTGGGCTCTCCCCGGGAGGAGGTGTTGTTCTCCCAGCAGTTGCCGACGCCCTGGTCGTCCCACCAGAAGTCCAGCCCGTTGTGGGCCTTGGAGCCGTCGGGGCGGATGCCCATCTTGTTCTCGAACGAGTGGTTGTGGTTCGAGGTGTCGTACAGCTTGCTCGGGTCGTACTCGTCACGCAGCGGCGAGGGCACCCAGAACTGCATCGTGCCGTTGCGCCAGTTGTCGTAGATCCAGTTGTGGTCCGTCGAGTCGTAGTTGCCGCCGGCGATCAGCAGGCCCGTGCCGACCGGGACCGGGACGACCGGGCAGACGGTGCCCTTCATGTAGCCGCGGTCCTTCATCGGCTTCTCGCAGACACCGGGGTCGACGTACTTCGTGTAGTAGTTCTGGTTGTTGCTGTAGATGCGGTTGTGGTCCCAGCGAGCGTGGTCCTGGGGAAGACCCGGGTGGCCGGGGAACAGCGAGTCGGTCGCGACGCCGGTGGCGTTCCGGAAGAAGTCGTTACCGTAGGCGTGGATCGAGTTGCCCGCCGTGCCGGAGTAGCCCAGCGTGTTGTCATGGCTGCGGTTGTGCCGGATCACGATCGCGTAGCGGGTCGGCTTGAAGTTCGTGTTGTCGGCGTTGAGGTCGCTTCCCGAGCCGGGGTAGATCCCGGAGTCGCCGTTGTAGTAGGCGTCGGTGTGCTGGATCAGGCCGTGGTCGCTGGCGAAGGCCAGGATGCCGTACTCGTCGTTGGCCCGGGCGGTGACGCGGTCTATCGCGAAGCCGTCGGTCTCGAGGACGTACACCGCGTTGAACTCCGCCTGCTGCACCGTGAAGTTGCGCAGGTACACGCCCCCCGCCCGGTCGGCGCGGATGGCGTTGAGCTTCGCGAACCTGTTGTCGATCACGACGTCGCGCTGCCGCCGGCCGGTGCCGACGAGCTGGATCCCGCACAGGGCGCTGTCGCAGCGGATGGACTTGTTGCGGGGAGAGTGGTCGCCCATGATCGCGATCAGGTTCAGGTTGTGCTGACAGCGCAGCTGGTCGGCGTACGAGAGCGCGATCGGGTCGGTCTTCTTGTCCCCGTTGTCGGGGGAGCTCAGGCTGCCGATGTACTCCGAGACCGGGAGCGGGTCGTTGGACTGGGTCTTGAGATGCGAGCAGTAGTTGCTGCGCTTCATCGTGGCCCAGCGGCGCTCCGTGTAGCGCCCGGGAAGGATGTAGACCGAGGTGTTCTGCCGCTTGACGGAGTTCACCGCCGTCTGGATGGAGCCGAACCGGCACTCGCGAAGCAGTTCCTGGTTGCGCCTCTTGAGCGGGCTCGCGGGCATCTGCGCGATGCGCCTGGCGCTGTCGGGCCGGCAGACCACCCGGTGACGGGCGTTGTCCAGACCCAGATAGGCCGGCCGCTTGCCGGTCCCGTCCGGGAAGGACGCCGGTCGCTCCTCATGAGCACTCGCCGGGCCGGCGAGTCCGGCTCCACCGAGGAGCAGGGCCAGAACGGCCATCAGGACAAGGACTGCACGCGTTCGCGTCGTTGGCATCAGACACCTCCGTGCGGTGTAACGAGTTCTCGTTCTTCGGGTTACGGACCGCGGCGGCTTCGGGGCCCTGGCTACCCTGGCGGTCGGAAGAGAGGAGGGCTGGATGACCGGCGTGCGCTGGGCTGTCCTTCTGCTTCTTCTCGGTGCTCTCGTCGGCTGCGGGAACGATCCAGCGCCTCCCTCGCGTCCCGAGCCGCACCTCGGTGCGCCGCGGATGACCCCTTCCCACACCCCGCACGAGTCCATGGACGACCTCGAGGAGCCGGTCGCCGAGATGCTGGGCCCACGCCTCGAGGACGACGGGCTGAGCCTGGACTATGTCGAGTGCCCGCGCTGGTCGGGTGCGGTGCCCGCCGTACTCCGGTGCAGGGGGTACGTCGATGGGGTGGTCGGCGAGGTGGTGGTCCGGCTGTCGCACCGGGCCGGGGGGCGCGTCGACTTCGACGCGCGTCTGGGCGGGGGAGTGATCGCCTTGACGCGCCTCGTCGACCGGTTGCAGCACAAGGGGTACCACGACGTCGACTGCGGGCCGGCTTCCGCGTACCCGGCCCGGGTCGGCATGCGCATCATGTGCCGGGTGCGGCGCGACGGCAAGGTCGACCACGTGGTCGCCACCGTGGTCGACCGCCACGGTGCCGTGCGGATCGACGACTACTGAGTTCCGACGGCTCCAGTGCGGCAGACTCTCCTCATGGCCCGGGTCATCGTCGTCGGAGCAGGCGTGGTCGGTCTGTCCTGCGCGCTGCGGCTGCAGCAGGCCGGCCACCGCGTCGACGTGCTCGCGCGCGACCTGCCGCTGGAGACGACGTCCTCGGTCGCCGCGGCGATCTGGTACCCCTACCGCGCCTTCCCGTACGAACGAGTCACCGCCTGGTCCGCAGCGTCGTACCACGAGTTCGCGCGGCTGGCCGAGGACACGGACACCGGCGTCCGAATGGTCCAGGGCACCGAGCTGCACCGTCGGGCGACCTCGGACCCCTGGTGGCGTGGCGCGGTGCCGACCCTCACGCGGGTCACCGCCATGCCGCCGCCGTACGTCGACGGGTGGACGTTCACGACCCCGGTCGTCGAGATG
>DASVBF010000165.1:0-4458 GCA_036375975.1 Nocardioidaceae bacterium
CTCGCGGGCAGCTGCGCCCTGACCCTGCTCACCGGCGCTGCCCTGTCCGGCATGTCCTGGCGCTACCAGCTGCCGCAGATCCCGCTGCTGCCGATGGCCGGCGCGCTCGGACTGGCAGCACTGGTGCGCGGACGGGCCGCCGGCCGGCCCGAGCCCGCACCGCCGCTGCGCGTCCTGGACCGCGCGGCCCAGCTGGTCACCCGCGTTCCGATGCCGACAGCATCGCGGTCCGGCGTCCGGCGGGCCGCGGACAGCGGAGGGTTGCAGGCAGGCCTCGCGGTCATCGCCGGACTCACCGCCGCCGGACTGTGGCAGGCAGCCGCCGTCGCCTCGGGGTGGATGCTGCCAGCCCCGGCCGCCGTCGTTGCGACCGCGATTGGTCTTGGTGTCACGCTCGTCCTCCTCGTGACCCGGGCCCGAGCCCGAGCAGACTCACCGCCCGCCGCGGAACCAGACGCCCCCGCGGCGATGCGCGACGAGCCGGCACACGCCGACGCCCGACCCTGAGCCCGGGCCGGCGCCTGGCGTGCCTGTCCGGTTGGAGGATCCGCCCGAAGAACTTCACCGAACTCCGCCCGCCCCGACACCGCGCGTTAATCCCCGCCGAAGACCCTCGGTGACATGCGAGTCGCCATCGTCACCGAGTCGTTCTTCCCACAGGTCAACGGCGTCACCAACACGGTCCGCCACACGGTCGACCGTCTCCTCGAGACGGGGCACGAGCCCCTGGTCATCGCGCCCGGCCCCGGCCTGACCAGGTACCGGAACGTACGCGTGGTGCGCGTCCGCTCCATGGCGCTGCCGGGCTACCGGACCTTCTCGCTGGGTCTCCCCGACTCGGCCGTGGAGGCCACCCTGGGCGCCTTCCGCCCTGACGTGGTGCACCTCGCCTCCCCGATCATGCTGGGTGCCGTCGGGCTTCGGGCCGCGCGTCGACTCGGCATCCCGACCGTGGCGATCTACCAGACCGACATCGCTGGCTTCGCCAGGCAGTACGGCATCCGTGCCGAGGCGGTCGTCGGTCGGTGGGTCGGCCGCATCCACCGTCGCTCGACCAGGACCCTCGTCCCGTCCACCTCCTCCTACGCCCAGCTCGAGTCCCTGGGTGTCGGCAACCTGCACCTCTGGCGCCGGGGAGTCGCACTGGACCTGTTCGGGCCGCACCAGCGCAGCGGCGAGCTGCACCGGCGCTGGCGCCGCCTCCGTCCAGATGACGTGGTGGTCGGGTACGTCGGTCGGCTGGCTCCCGAGAAGCAGGTACGACGCCTGCAGGAGGTCGCCCGGATCCCTGGAACCCGGCTCGTCGTGATCGGTGACGGACCTGACCGGGCCTGGCTCGAGAGGCACCTGCCGGACGCCAGGTTCACCGGGATGCTCCGCGGGACCGACCTCGCGCGTGCCTTCGCCTCGCTCGACGTGTTCGTCCACACCGGAGAGGCCGAGACCTTCTGCCAGACCGTGCAGGAGGCCCAGGCGAGCGGCGTCCCCGTCGTCGCGCCGGCGTCGGGCGGCCCACTCGACCTGATCGAGGACGGCCGCACCGGCCTGCTCTACACCACTGCCGAACCCCGGTCGCTGCGACGAACAGTGGCGACCCTCGTCGGTGACGCGTCCCTGCGCGAAACCCTGGCCGCAGAGGCGCTGCAAAGCGTGGGACGGCGAAGCTGGGCAGGGGTCGTCGACGAGCTGGTCACGCAGCACTACGCGGCCGTCGTCTCCGGGCCCCGGACCGAGTTGGCGGCCTGAGCTAGGTGTGGCTCTCACGACAGGTCGGTGCACAGGCGGCATCGGCGTGCCGAGGGCGCGCTCCCGGCCGGACCCGTTCGTACACCATGTCGTCACTCGCGGTCTCCCTCGAGGGCGCAGTGCTTTCAGACGCGCCTGTTCCTCTTTCTCCATGAACATGCGGATCAGCGTCATCGGTACCGGCTACCTGGGGGCGACCCACGCGGCATGCCTGGCAGAGCTGGGCTTCGAGGTCCTCGGCGTCGACAGCGACCCCGACAAGGTCATGATGCTCGCCGGCGGCGAGGTGCCGTTCTCCGAGCCCGGCCTGGAGGAGCTCGTCGCCCGGCACGTCCGCTCGGGCCGGCTCCGGTTCACCACCTCTCTGAGCGAGGCCGCCGACTTTGCCGACGTGCACTTCGTCTGCGTCGGCACGCCTCAGGCTCGCTCCGGCCTTGCCGCCGACGTGAGTGCCGTGGTGTTGGTCGTCCGCGGTCTCGCGGAGAACGCCACCCGCGACTGCCTGATCGTCGGTAAGTCGACCGTCCCCGTTGGGACGGCACGGGTGCTCGACGCCGAGGTCGCCGAGGCGGTTCGGCCACGCCTGAGGGCCACGATCGCCTGGAATCCCGAGTTCCTCCGTGAAGGACACGGCGTGCAGGACACGCTCAACCCGGACCGGCTCGTCTTCGGTGTCACCACCCCGGAGGCCGAGCACACGCTGCGCATGGTCTACAACCGGCCGATCGCGGCCGGCGTCCCCGTTCACGTCACTGACCGGGCAACAGCCGAGCTCGCGAAGGTGGCGGCCAACGCGTTCCTCGCGACCAAGGTCTCCTTCATCAATGCCATGGCGGAGATGAGCGACCTCGCCGGCGCCGATGTGGTGGCGCTCGCCGACGTCCTCGGGGACGACAACCGCATCGGGCGGCGATTCCTGAACGCCGGGATCGGCTTCGGCGGCGGCTGCCTGCCCAAGGACGTCCGCGCACTCTCTGCCCGGGCGACCGAGCTCGGCGCCCACACGGCGGCCGGGCTCCTGCGCGAGGTCGACACGCTGAACCTCCGCGCTCGCAACCGGACGGTGGACCTGGCCCTCAGGCTCTGCGGCCCGAGCATCCGGCGTCAGCGGGTGGCCGTCCTGGGTGCGGCGTTCAAGCCGTTGTCGGACGACGTCCGGGACTCCCCCGCGCTGCACGTGGCCGGCCAGCTCCAGCTGCACGGATGCCACGTCCGGGTCTACGACCCCGAAGCGAACAACAACGCGCGAGCCGTCTTCCCGACGCTGACCTACGTCGCAAGCGCGGACGCCGCCCTGACCGGAGCCGACCTCGTTCTACACCTCACCGAGTGGCCGGAGTTCGCCTCGATCGACCCGCGGCGGGCCGGCGAGCTGGCGCGGAACCGCCGGATCATCGACGGCCGGAACTGCCTCGACGCGACGCGCTGGCGCATGGCGGGATGGACCTTCCACGGCATCGGACGCGGCGAGCCGCAGGAGACCCGGACGACACCTGTCGGTGCCGGTCCGGTCCTCGGCGCGCTCGTCGAGCAGTCACAGAGGCCCCTCGAGCACAGCTGATGCGGCGGCAGGATCCGCGGGAAGCCTGGCCGACGGCGCCAGACCTGCGCGCGGTCGCCGCGGTGGGGGCGGCGGGACTGGTAGGGGTCGCAGCATCGGCCCTCCTGCTGAGGCACCTCGTCCGGACGCAGGCCGCGGTGGCCCGCCGGGTCATCGGCAAGCCGCTCGGCGAGGACGCCCTCATGGCCGACAAGGTGTACCGGAAGAGGTTCGGCAACCCGGTCGACCTGCTGCTCCTCGGTGACTCGATCGCCGCGGGGCTCGGAGCGGAAAAGCCCAAGCACACCCTGGGCGCCCAGCTCGCGAAGCGTCTGGCCAAGCGGACTGGTCGCGCGGTCCGTCTTCACACCGCCGCCCACGTCGGGTCCGAGACCTCGATGCTGCGAGCCCAGCTCGCCGCGCTGCCACCCGGGTACGTGGCCGATGTCGCCGTCATCGTCGTCGGCGGGAACGACGTCACGCACCGGGTAAGAACGGCGGACTCGAGGAGGCACCTTCGCGAGGCGGTCACCTCGCTCCAAGAGAGGGGCACCGCGGTGGTGGTAGGCACCTGTCCCGACCTCGGCGCCCTGACAGCGGTGCCCCAGCCGCTCAGGGCCCTGGGCCGGATCGCCTCCCGGCGGCTCGCCGCCGCGCAGCGTGAGGTGGCGGCGGAGGCGGGAGCACACGCCGTCTCGCTTGCGGACGTGGTGGGTCCGTTCTTCATCGCCCAGCCCGAGGAGATGTTCGCGATCGACAGGTTCCATCCCTCGAGCGCCGGCCACCGACGTACGGCGAAAGCGATTCTGCCGAGCGTCCTGTCAGCCCTCGGGGACGCCGCGAAGCTGCCGCCCGGGCACCACGCACCGGTGCGGGCCGGATCCCTGTGAGCCGCTCGCCCGGGATTCGTCGGGGCCCGGTCATACTCGGAGCGTGGACGTCACCCTCCTCTACTTCGACGGCTGCCCGAACTGGACGAAGGCCGCGGAGGCCGTACGCCAGGCGATGCAGGAGATCGGGCTGCCCGAGCAACCCCTGAGCCTGCTGCGCGTGGAGACGATGGAGCAGGCGCAGCGGCTCGGCTTCCACGGCTCACCGACCGTGTTGCTGGCAGGCGTCGACCCGTTCGCCGACGCTGCGGCGCCCGTCGGGCTCATCTGCCGGGTCTACCG
>DASVBF010000210.1:0-5730 GCA_036375975.1 Nocardioidaceae bacterium
GGCCCACACCGCCGACTGGGCTGCTATCACTGCCGCCCAGCCCGGAAAGCCGGGTGAGCCCACGAACTCACTGCTGATCGCCGTGTCATGCGCGTGCACGAGAAGGATCAGGACGCTGCCGACAGCGCCTGAAACGGCCAGGACGATGACTGTGATCGGGTTCCAGCTCTCCAGCGTCTTGTCCAGCGAGTCATCCACCCCAAGAGCGTCCCATCCTCACGATCGGGGCATGACCTCTTCAACGCACAAGAATGTGAAGAACCGGGCGTCCCATGCTGGGCTCACCCGGTCCCTGGTCCCGGGGAGATTCCCGGGTTCGTGTGCGCGAGGGGGGAGTTGAACCCCCACGCCCTTTCGGGCACACGGACCTGAACCGTGCGCGTCTGCCTATTCCGCCACTCGCGCCAGAAGCCCGCTCAGGGTATCCCACCGCGTGGACGTGCCCCAAACCGGACCGGGGCTGCAGGTCGCGGGCCGCTACGATGCCTCCGCAGTCGGATGCATCACAAGATGGCGCATGCTGCACAATGGCGGGTTCACGCCCGAGTCATATGGGCATAACGACGTCGAGGGCCCGTCGGGGGTAGGCGGTGTGCCCGTGACTGGTGAGTGCGCGCAACACTTGGTCAGGAACGCACACCGGATGCATGGCGAGAGAGGAGGTGGCATGGGAGTTCTACAGCGCTTCGAGAACCGCCTGGAGCAGATGGTCTCCGGTGCCTTCGCCCGCGCCTTCCGCAGCGAGGTCCAGCCCGTCGAGATCGCGGCTGCCCTCCAGCGCGAGGTCGACAACTCCGCTCAGATCCTCTCGCGCGAGCGTCGCCTGGTGCCCAACAACTTCCATGTCGAGCTCTCGCCCGCCGACCACGACCGCCTCTCCCAGTACTCCACGACGCTGACCCAGGAGCTCACCGACATGCTCCGGGAGCATGCCGAGGAGCAGTCCTACGTCTTCACGGGACCGATCTCCATCAGCCTCGACCGCGACGAGAGCCTGAGCACGGGCATGTTCCACGTGCGCAGCGCCGCAGTCGCCGGGGTCACCCCGTCCTCCGGCCAGCGCGTCACCGAGACGTCGGTGCGCCGGGCAGATGTCGTGCTCGAGGTCAACGGCATGCGCCACCCGCTCGACCCTCCCGGCCTGGTCATCGGCCGGGGAGGCGACGCGGACCTGCGCATCAACGACCCGGGGGTCTCGCGAAGGCATGCCGAGTTCCGGGTGACCCGCGGGATGGACCGCCCCAGCGTCAGCATCGTGGACCTCGGATCGACGAACGGTCTTTACGTGAACGGCCAGCGTGTCCAACAGGCACAGCTCGACGACGGCGGAGTGGTGAAAGTCGGCAACACATCCATGACGGTGCGGTTCGTCAGCTCTCGGGAGGACGGATCGAATGTCTGAGCTGACGCTGATGCTGATCCGGTTCGCATACCTCGCGATCTTGTGGATCTTCGTCCTGTCGGCGATCTCGGTGATCCGGTCCGACATGTTCGGCGCCCGGATCGAGAATGCTCCGCGCGCAGAGCGCCGGGAGCAGCGACGTGCCGCGAAGAACCGTCCCAAGCCGGCGAAGCGACCGCGTGGCGCACCCACCCACGTCGCGATCGTGGAGGGCGCGAACGCCGGCGAGAACATCTCGCTCGACGACGCCCCGCTCCTCATCGGGCGGGGGAGCGACGCGGCGATCCGGCTCGACGACGACTACGTCTCCACGCGGCACGCCCGGATCGCCGCCTCCGGAGAGCAGTGGTTCATCGAGGACCTCGGGTCCACGAACGGCACCTACCTCGGCTCGCAGCGCCTCACCCAGCCCGCAGCGCTCCAGCTCGGCTCCCAGGTCCGCATCGGCAAGACGACCCTCGAGCTGAGGAAGTAGCCGCCTGGTGACGACGACTCAGCCGATGCTGCGCCTGCAGTACGCCGCCCTGTCGGACGTGGGGCGCGTGCGCAAGGACAACCAGGACTCCGGTTACGCGAGCGAGCGACTGCTCGTGATCGCCGACGGCGTGGGCGGTGCCGCCCGCGGTGACGTCGCGTCGTCCACCGCCGTACAGATCCTGCGCCGGCTCGACGCCCCTCCGCCGGACAACCTGCTCGAGGCCCTCGCCGGCGCGATCCACCGCGCGCACGACCGGATCGCCGAGCTGGTCGACGAGGATCCCGAGCTCGAAGGCACGAGTACGACGGTCACCGCGGCACTCTTCGACGGCCAGCGGGTCGGCATCGGCCACGTCGGGGACAGCCGGGGGTACCTCCTGCGCAACGGGCAGATCTCCCAGCTCACCAAGGACCACACGTTCGTCCAGAGCCTCATCGACGAGGGTCGGATCACCGAGGAGGAGTCGCGGTCCCACCCGCACCGCAACCTGATCCTCCGCGCGGTCGACGGCGTCCACGAGACCGACCCCGACCTGTTCACCATCGACCTTGCCCCGGGCGACCGCCTGCTGCTGTGCAGTGACGGCTGTTCCGGGGTCCTCGACAACCAGCGGCTCGCCGACATCCTCGGCACGGGGACGGTGGACTTCGCCGCCGTCGAGCTGGTCCGCGCCTCTCTCGAAGCCGGCAGCTCCGACAACATCACCTGCGTGGTCGCCGACGTGGTCGACGCCGCGGCACCGGTCGACGGCCAGACGTCGGCCGCCGACTCCACCGGGCCGATGCTCGTGGGCGCGGCGGCAGAACAGCCGCGCAGGCCCGGCGCCCCTGCCCGCAGCCTGTTCCGGGGGCACCGCGCCGGCGACACCGGAGAGCTGGAGCCCGTGCCGGGCGACGACGGCGACCAGCGGGCGTTCGACCCCGAGGAGCTGCGCTACGCCCCCCGCCCGCCGCGGCGGTTCATGTGGTTGCGGCGCCTCGGCATCGTGCTCGTCCTCGTCGCACTTCTCGTGGTGGCGGCGTTCGGGGCGTACTCCTGGTCGCAGGACCAGTACTTCGTCTCGGCCAACGGCGGCCACGTGGCGATCTACCAGGGCGTGCAGGCGGACCTCCCCGGAGTCACGCTCTCGCGGGTCCACAAGGTCTCCGACATCCCGATGGCCGCCCTCAGCGGCTACCGCGCCACCCAGGTGCGAGAAGGCATCAGTGCCGAGGACCTGCCCGACGCGGAGCGGATCGTGTCCAACATCCGCGACGTCGCCGTGCCGTGCCCGACGCCGGAGCCCTCACCTACTCCGTCGCCCACCGCCAAGGCAGGCGACAGGAAGCGCGACGCGTCACCGCGGGCCGGTAGGTCCACCAGCCCGACGCCCACCCCGGCCGCGAACCCCTCCGAGAGCCCGTCGTCGAGCCCGTCCCCCACGCTGAAGCCGCCGAACTGCATCGAGGAGAGCCCCTGATGGCCGGCAATCCGCTCATGGGGTTCACCCACCGGCGCCGCCGGGGCGCGGAGCTCTTCCTGCTGATCGTCGCCCTGGTCGTCGGTATCGGGGCCTACGCCGCGGTCGGGCTCGGGGTCGAGGGGACCGTCCCTGCCGACATCCTCGGCTACGGCGGCTGGCTCGCGTTGCTGGTGATCGGCTGCCACCTCGTGGTACGCCGCCTCGCGCCGTACGCCGATCCCGTGCTCCTCCCCGTCGTCGCCGCGCTCAACGGCCTGGGGCTCGCGATGATCCACCGGATCG
This sequence comes from Nocardioidaceae bacterium, assembly GCA_036375975.1. Lineage (GTDB taxonomy): Bacteria > Actinomycetota > Actinomycetes > Propionibacteriales > Nocardioidaceae > Nocardioides_C. The sequence goes on from DASVBF010000210.1 coordinate 3,625, forward strand.
ACCTCGCAGACCTCCAGAAGAACTCCGAGGCCCACACGTTCGCGCGCACACAGCTGATCTGGATGACGCTCGGCGTCCTGCTGTTCATCGCGGTGCTGGCGGTCGTCCGCGACCACCGCCGGCTCCAGGCTTTCACCTACACGTTCGGCCTCGCCGCGATCGTGCTCCTGCTGATGCCGTTCATGCCGCTGGTCGGCACCGAGATCAACGGCGCGCGAATCTGGATCCACATCGGGCCGATGAGCTTCCAGCCCGGCGAGATCGCCAAGGTGCTGCTCGTCATCGCGTTCGCCGGGTACCTCGTCCTTCACCGCGACGCCCTCGCACTCGCGGGTCGCCGCGTGCTCGGCGTCGACCTTCCCCGCGGGCGTGACCTGGGCCCGATCCTCGGCATGTGGCTGATCAGCCTCGGCATCCTGGTCTTCCAGAAGGACCTCGGCTCGTCGCTGCTCTTCTTCGGCCTCTTCCTGGTGATGCTCTACGTCGCCACGGAGCGGCCCGGCTGGCTGGTCGTCGGGGGCGCGCTCTTCGCCGCGGGCGCGTATGCCGGCTACCTCGTCGAGAGCCACGTCCAGGCACGTGTCGGCGCCTGGCTGCACCCGTTCGGCGGCGAGTACGACAGCTACCAGCTCGTCCAGGGCATGTACGGCCAGGCGTGGGGCGGACTGGTGGGCCGCGGCCTCGGCCTCGGTGACCCCACGCTGATCCCCTTCTCCTACTCCGACTTCATCGTGGCGGCGATCGGCGAGGAGCTCGGGCTGACCGGCGTCATGGCGGTTCTCGTGCTCTACGGCGTGATCGTCGAGCGGGCCCTCCGCACCGCGCTGGTGTGCCGCGACGCCTTCGGCAAGCTGGTCGCGACCGGTCTCGGCGTGGTCTTCGCGCTGCAGGTGTTCGTAGTCGTCGGCGGCGTCACGAAGCTGATCCCGCTCACCGGGCTCACCACGCCGTTCCTCTCCTACGGAGGCTCGTCGCTGGTGGCCAACTGGGCGATCATCGCGCTCCTGCTCCGGATCTCCGACCAGGCCCGTCGCCCGCTCCCCGAGTTCACCGGCACGGGCACCGACGACGCGACACAAGTGGTGATGGTTCGATGAACAAGCCGATCCGCACCATGGCCATCGGGTGCCTGGTCCTCTTCCTGGCACTGCTGATCAACTCCACCTACCTGCAGTACCTGCAGGCCGAGGAGCTCAACTCCCGCCCCGACAACAAGCGGGTCCGCGACGCCGAGTTCTCCCGCGAACGGGGCGCGATCCTCGTCCGCGGCCAGTCGATCGCGGAGAGCAAGCCGTCCGATGACGAGTTCAAGTTCCAGCGCAGGTACCCCCAGCCGACCAAGTACGCCCACCTGTCGGGCTACTACTCCTACACCTACGGCCGGAACGCCCTCGAGCTCACGCAGAACGACATCCTCTCGGGCAGCGACCCGCGACTGTTCGTCAACCGGGTCGTCGACATGTTCGGCAACACCCAGCCGAAGGGCGGCGACGTCAGCCTGACGATCGACCCCAAGGCGCAGAACGCGGCGTACAACGGGCTCCGCAAGCTCGGCGGGCCGAACATCAAGGGCTCCGTCGTCGCGCTCGACCCCTCGACCGGGGCGATCCTCGCCATGGTCTCCTCGCCCAGCTACAACCCGAACCTGCTGGCCTCGCACAAGCTCTCGACGCTGCCGCGTGCCTGGAAGCGGCTCAGCGAGGACCCGAACCGGCCGATGCTCAACCGGGGCATCCAGGAGATCTTCCCGCCCGGTTCGACGTTCAAGCTGGTGACCGCGGCCGCGGCGCTGTCGAGCGGGCAGTACACCCCCGAGTCGATGGTGCCGGGCGGCTCCAGCCTGGACCTCCCGCAGACCACCACGAACCTCCCGAACGAGAACGGGATGAGCTGCGGCGGCGACCGGATCACGCTGACCCAGGCGCTGCGGGTCTCCTGCAACGTGGCCTTCGGCTGGCTCGGCCTCCAGCTCGGCGACGACGCGCTGCGCGAGCAGGCGCAGAAGTTCGGCTTCGGCGACAAGTACCTCGACGACCTGAACGACCAGGCCGAGAGCGTGTTCCCGGCGAAGCCCGACGCTCCGCAGACGGCGCTCTCGGCGATCGG
>DASVBF010000341.1:0-16926 GCA_036375975.1 Nocardioidaceae bacterium
CTGGCACAACGAGATCGTCGACAAGTGGGCAGCGGCGGGCGTGACCATGCAGGACCAGGTCGACGAGTCCGTGCCCCGGCACCTCGAGGGTCTGAGCATCGTGGTGACCGGCTCGCTGACGGGCCACAGCCGCGACGGGGCCAAGGAGGCGATCATCGCCCGGGGCGGCAAGGCGACCTCCTCGGTGTCGAAGAAGACCGACTTCGTGGTGGTCGGCGACTCCCCGGGGTCGAAGTACGACAAGGCAGTCTCCCTTGAGGTCCCGATCCTCGACGAAGACGGCTTCCAGGTCCTGTTGTCGGAAGGCCCGCAGGCGGCGCGCAAGGTCGCCCAGGTTGGGGAATAACCGCGACTTCGGTTCCGGTGCGCACACCAGCCTGCCCACAATGGCTCGGTGCCCGGCTCCATGCTCGGACTGCTCACGGTCACCGCAGCAGTGCTCCTCGTGCCCGCCTTTGCGGCTCTGCTCGCCGTGGAACGACATCGGCACGTCGCGCCCGGGGAGGACCGCCGGCGCTGGGTCCGCGTCGTGGTGGCGGCGACCGTCGTCGCCCTGGCATCTCTGGGCATCGCCGCCCTGCTGACCGCCGACGCTGTATCCGCGGGTGTTGTCGCCATCGTCCTCGCCGGGTCGGTGCTGGTCTGGGGTCCGCTCAGCAGCAGCTGGGCGGTCCGTGGGGTCGTCATGTGGGCGCTGCTCGTCTCCGCTGCGCTGGGACTGCTGGGCTGGTTGGTCCAGCAGATGGTCGGCGGGTCGATCTCGGGTGTCGAGGTCACGTTCACCGTCGGGGCGTCCTTGCTCCTCCTCGTCGCGTTGTGGCGAGGGCAGGGTGTCGCCCGCGACTACATCGGGGCGCAGGCCGGACTCGGGCCCCGGAGTGTGGTCCGGCAGCACCTGCCGTTGCTGCGCCCCCTGGCGGGGCTGGCAGTGCTCTTGGCGGCCGGCGGGAGCGTCCTCGCCGTCACCTCCGACCACACGGGACGGATCGAGCAGGGAGCGCCTCGAGCCGGGGGTACGGGTCCGGCCTCGCCCCTTCCGCAGCCGTCGACCGCATCGACGCCCACCGTCTCTAGGAGCCCGAGCACGGCAGGTGTCCCCCTACCACCTCGGGCAGATGCACCGGCGGGGCCAGGCCGCGGCGACCGGCCGGCCGAGGCGGTGCTTCGGCCGAGCCTGGCCCTGGGTGAGTCGGTCAGGACGCTCTCGGCCACGGGTGCTCCGAGCGCGGCGCACCCCTCCCACGCGGCCACACCGACCAGGGTCGTCGGACCGCACCTGGTCACTACGCCGCGCAGGGGAGGATCCCCACGCGACGGGCGGAACTCCGACCGGCAGCAGCCCTCGGGCGGGTCGACCGCCCTCCCGGAGCCGACCCCGGTCACGCGGACGACTCCGCCCGTCACATCGACGCCGCCGACGCCCGAGCCGGTGCGCCCGCTCCGGACCCCCGGGTACGCGAAGCCCAAGCCCAACCGGCCCTGGGGCGCTCCGTCACCGGGACACGGGCGCCTGCACCATCACGTCGAGCCGCCTCTACCACCACGCTCGCTGGTCCCCGGGCAGGTCCCGGCGCTGACCGTTCCGGCCACTCCCTAGCGCGGGAACCGTCCGTTTTGTCCTGCCCACGGGTGGGGAGAGAATGATGCGTGCTCGGCTCGGTCCTTCTGATGCTCACGACCTCGGCGGTGGTCCTGCTCCTCCCCGCCTCGGTCGGGCTGCTCAGCGCAGGTCGGCACGCGCACATGGCCGCAGTCGGCGACTCACGACGTCGAGCCCGTCTTGGTTACGCGGTGGCGCTGGTGGGTCTCGGTGGGCTGGGGACAACGGCCCTGATGCACGCCGGGCTCGCGGTCGCCTCGCTCGTCGCGGCCCTCCTGGCCGCCTCGGTCCTGGCCTGGTGGCCGCTCAGCCACTCGTGGGCGGTCCGGGGCGTCGTCGTCTGGGGCCTCCTCGTCGCGAGCACTGTCGGCCTCGTCGGATGGCTCGCGCACAGCGTTCTCGACTCCGCCGGCTCCCCGGCCGAGCTCCTCCTCGGCTCATGCGGCTGGCTGGCGCTCGCCCTTGCCGTCGCTGGTCTCCACGGTCATGTCAAGGAGCGTGTCGCGCGGCGGGCGTTGCGGCACGCCTCGACTCCTCGGGAGACGACGCCGCACTCGCGTCGGACAACCTGGCTCATGGCGGCGCTCGCTCTGTCGGGCCTCACCGCCGTGCTTGCGGTGGGCGGCCCGGGTCTCACCGAGGACTGGCGCTCCCCGCTGGCCGGGGGCACCTCCACGGACCGGCCGAGCCGGACTCCGGCCGCCGCCCAGCCCTCTCCCGCGACGACGGCTCCGGGCACCCGCTCGAGACGGCTCTCCGGCGGAAGCCGACGAGCGAAGAGCGGCGAGCACGCAGCCGGATCTCGGTCCGACGCCGGGACCCCCACGCCGACGCCGACCCCGACGCCGACAGCGGTGGCACCGGAGTACCCGTCGCCGCAACCCAAGTCGAGCAAGACACCGGGCTACGCGAAGGACAACCCGAACCGGCCCGAGCACGCGGGCCCACCCGGCTCAGATCGAGCCCACGGGCATTGACCCCCGGCGCCGCGAACCGGTGCGGGTCTCCGGCCGCCGCTGAACATGGAGGGGACTGAAGCCGTGTGCTCGCCGGTCGATCGACCACCCTAGGATGGAGGCTTCCGGACGCCCCGCAGAGTGGGCCGCACAGACATCCGCATCGAAACGGGAGCGAGCAGTCCCATGCCTGACATCACCCGCGACGAGGTGGCGCACCTCGCCGACCTTGCGCGGATCGACCTCAGCGACGCCGAGCTCGACCATCTCGCGCCGCAGCTGGCCGTCATCCTCGACTCGATCAGGTCGATCAGCGAGGTCGCCGCCGAGGACATCCCCCCGACGTCACACCCGATGCCGCTCACCAACGTCTTCCGCGAGGACCTCCCGCGCCCCTGCCTGACCGCCGAGGAAGCCCTCTCGGGCGCGCCGCAGGTCGAGGAGCAGCGGTTCGCTGTGCCGCGGATCCTGGGGGAGGACGCATGACCACCCCCCGACACTCCCTGCGCACCCACGTCCGTGGGGGGCTGGCATGAGTCATCCGATCCGTCGTACCGCCGCGGAGCTCGCCGATGCGCTCGCGGCCGGTGAGACGACCTCCGTCGAGCTCACCGAGGCGCACCTCGCCCGGATCGACGCTGTCGACGTCGAGGTGCACGCGTTCCTCCACGTCGACCGTGCCGGCGCACTTGAGCAGGCTCGCGAGTCGGACGAGCGCCGTGCTGCGGGCCGGTCCGTCGGTCCCCTCGACGGCGTCCCCGTCGCGGTGAAGGACGTCCTGACGACCAAGGGACTGCCGACGACGTGCGGGTCGAGGATCCTCGAGAACTGGGTCCCGCCGTACGACGCCACCGTGGTGACCCGGCTCCGACAGGCCGGCCTGCCGATCCTCGGCAAGACGAACATGGACGAGTTCGCCATGGGCTCCTCCACCGAGCACTCGGCGTATGGTCCAACGCGCAACCCCTGGGACCTCGACCGGATCCCCGGCGGCTCGGGCGGTGGCTCCGCCGCTGCGGTCGCGGCCTTCGAGGCCCCGTTCGCGATCGGCACCGACACCGGGGGCTCGATCCGGCAACCCGGGGCGGTCACCGGCACGGTGGGCGTGAAGCCGACGTACGGCGGCGTGTCGCGCTACGGCCTCGTCGCACTGGCGAACTCGCTCGACCAGGCCGGCCCCGTGACGAGGACGATCCTCGACGCCGCGCTCCTCCACGAGGTGATCGGCGGGCACGACCCGCTCGACTCCACCTCCATCGACCAGCCGGTGCCGCCGCTCGTCGAGGCTGCGCGGCAAGGCGCGGCCGGCGACATGAAGGGCCTGCGTGTCGGTGTCGTCAAGGAGCTGACCGGCGAGGGCTACCAGCCGGGTGTCCAGGCCCGGTTCGACGAGGCGGTGCAGCTCCTCGTTGACGCCGGCGCCGCGGTCGTCGAGGTCTCCTGCCCGCACTTCGTCCACGCCCTTGCCGCGTACTACCTGATCCTCCCGAGCGAGGCCTCGTCGAACCTCGCGAAGTTCGACGCGATGCGTTACGGCCTGCGGGTCTACCCCGAGGGCATCGCCGACCCGAACGCCGAGGAGGTCATGCGCGCGACCCGCGACGCCGGCTTCGGCGACGAGGTGAAGCGCCGCATCATCCTCGGCACGTACGCCCTCTCCAGTGGCTACTACGACGCCTACTACGGTCAGGCACAGAAGGTCCGGACGCTGATCAGCCGCGACTTCGCCGCAGCCTTCGAAGCTGCCGACGTGCTCGTCTCGCCCACGGCCCCGACGACGGCGTTCAAGCTCGGGGAGAAGCTCGACGACCCGGTCGCGATGTACCTCAACGACATCGCCACCATCCCCGCGAACCTCGCCGGCGTCCCCGGCCTGTCGCTGCCCAGCGGGCTCGCCGAGGAGGACGGGCTGCCCGCGGGCTTCCAGATCCTGGCGCCCGCGATGGCGGACGACCGGCTCTACCGGGTCGGCGCCGCCCTGGAGGCCGCTCTTCTCGACCGTTGGGGCGGGCCACTGCTCGACAGCGCCCCGGCGCTTGCCGAGACACCGAAGGAGGCCGTGCGATGACCACCGCACCAGCGCTGATGTCCTTCGACGAGGCCCTCGAGAGGTTCGACCCGGTGATGGGTCTCGAGGTGCACGTCGAGCTCAACACCGTGACGAAGATGTTCTGTGGCTGCCCGACCGAGTTCGGCGCCGCGCCCAACACCCAGGTCTGCCCCACCTGCCTCGGCCTGCCCGGCGCGATGCCGGTCGTGAACGGCAAGGCGGTGGAGTCCGCGATCCGGATCGGCCTGGCCCTCAACTGCAACATCGCCACCTGGTGCAGGTTCGCCCGGAAGAACTACTTCTACCCGGACATGCCGAAGAACTTCCAGACCTCGCAGTACGACGAGCCCATCGCGTACGACGGGTGGACGGAGGTCGAGGTCGACGGCGAGACCTTCCGGGTGGAGATCGAGCGCGCCCACATGGAGGAGGACACCGGCAAGTCCCTCCACGTCGGCACGTCGGGGCGCATCCACGGCGCCGACTACTCGCTGGTGGACTACAACCGTGCAGGGATCCCGCTGATCGAGATCGTCACCAAGCCGATCGTCGGCACCCGTGAGAAGGCGCCGCAGGTGGCCCGGGCCTACGTCGCGCACCTCCGCGAGCTGCTCCTGAGCCTCGGCGTGTCCGACGTGCGCATGGAGCAGGGCTCGCTGCGCTGCGACGTGAACCTCTCGCTCAAGCGTCGCGACGACGAGAGGTTCGGCACCCGCACCGAGACCAAGAACGTCAACTCCCTCCGCTCGGTGGAGCGGGCCGTGCGCTACGAGATCGGCCGCCAGGCGGCTCGGCTGTCCGACGGCGACTCCGTCGTGCAGGAGACCAGGCACTGGCACGAGGACACCGGCGTCACCACCTCGGGGCGCGAGAAGTCCGACGCGGAGGACTACCGCTACTTCCCGGAGCCCGACCTGGTTCCGGTCGCGCCGGACGACGCGTGGGTCGAGGAGCTCCGCGGGACCCTTCCCGAACCGCCGCGTGAGCACCGTGCCCGCCTCCAGAAGGAGTGGGGCTTCAGCGACCTCGAGATGCGCGACACCGTCGGCGCCGGAGCTCTCAACCTGGTCGAGGAGACGGTTGCCGCCGGCGCCACGCCCGCGGCAGCGCGCAAGTGGTGGCTGTCCGACCTCGCCCGCCGCGCCAACGAGCGGGGCGTCGACCTCAGCGATCTCGGTGTCTCCCCGACAGACGTCGCGCGGGTCCAGGAGCTCGTCGACGAGGGCAAGATCAACGACAAGCTCGCGCGGCAGGTCTTCGACGGCGTCATCGCCGGGGAGGGCACACCCGACGAGGTGGTCGCCTCGCGGGGGCTCGCCGTGGTCTCCGACGAGGGTGCGCTCTCCGACGCGGTCGACCGGGCCATCGACGCCAACCCCGACGTCGCGGAGAAGATTCGTGCCGGCAAGGTCGCCGCGGCTGGCGCCCTGATCGGTGCCGTCATGAAGGAGATGCGCGGCCAGGCCGACGCCGGCCGGGTGCGCGAGCTGATCCTCGAGAAGCTCGGCTGAGGGAGCACTACCGCAGGGCGACCCGGAAGATCCTGTCGTCCTCGGGCGCGGGGTCACCCCGGCCGTCACGGTTGCTCGTCGAGAGCCACAGGCTGCCGTCGGGTGCTGCGACGACCGTGCGCAGACGGCCGAAGTCCCCGACGAAGAAGTCCTGCGGCCGGCCGATGGTGCCGTCGCGACGGACCGGGATCCGCCACAGGCGCTCGCCACGCAGTGCGGCCATCCACAGGGCGCCGTGCGCGAACGCCAGGCCGGACGGGGACGCCTCGGAGGTGCGCCACTGGGCGAACGGGTTGCGGTACTGGTCCAGGTCGCCTCTGCCCTCGACGAGCGGCCACCCGTAGTTCCGGGCCCGTTCGATCAGGTTGAGCTCGTCCCAGGTGCTCTCGCCGAACTCGCTTGCCCACAGGCGGTCCTGGTCGTCGAACGCGAGCCCCTCGACGTTCCGGTGTCCCATCGTCCACACCGGGGAGCCCTTGACCGGGTTGCCGGGTGCGGGGTCGCCGTCAGGGGTGATCCTCAGGATCTTGCCGGCCAGCGAGCGGCGGTCCTGTGCCAGCTTCCCGTCGCCGGTCTCGCCGGTCGAGACGTACAGGTAGCCGTCGGGTCCGAAAGCCAGCCGACCTCCGTCGTGGACGTAGCCGTTCGGGATGCCGGAGAGGACGACGTCGGGCTTGCCCAGTCGCCTCCCGTCGTACGTCATCCGTACGACGCGGTTGTCGGACGCGGTGGTGAGGTACGCGTACACCAGCCGGTCTTCCTCGTAGGAGGGGGAGACGGCCAGCCCAAGGAGTCCCGCCTCGCCCTGAGGCCGGGCCTGCTCGACTCGGCCGACCGTGCGCGCGCCCCCACCGTCAGCCGCGACGGCGACCACGTCAGCCTTGTCGCGCTCGCTGACCAAGGCGGTGCCGTCGGGCAGGAAGGCGATGCCCCACGGCGCCTCGAGGCGGGTGGCGACGGTCGCGACCACTCGAGGACGGGCGGGCCCGCGCGAGGTGGCTGTGGGGGAGGGGGCCGGCTCACCGGTTCGCGTGCTGGGCTGTGGCGACGGGGAGGAGCTGCCCAGGCCTCCGGGGTCACCTTGCGGTGTGCACGAGGAGAGCACCACAAGGGCGACGATCGTCGTGGCGACGGTCTTCATGCGAATCACGCTACGTCGTCACTCCCCGCTGTCGCCGGAGCTTCGTGCGCCTCAGGCGGTCTTGCGCTCCTCCTCGACCCGCGTCACGAGCGCGAGCAGCTCCCGGTGCACCAGTGCAGGGTGCTCGAGCTGCAGGAAGTGGCTGCCGGGAAGCTCGACGTACGTCGCACCGGGGATCCGCTCGGCCGCGGTCCGCATGTCCTGGGAGCTGGCGAGCAGGTCGTACTTGCCGGCGACGAACGCGGTCGGCACCCGGATGCGGCGCAGCGAGACCCGCGGGTGTTCCGCGGCAGCGAGCGCGAGGTGCATGTACCAGTCGACCGGGGTCGTCAGGAACTCCCTGACCGCACGCTGCACGGCACGGATCTCCTGGGTGGGCATCATGAAGCCGCTGTGGCTGAGCAGATGAGCCAAGACCACCCCGACGCGCAGCCGGGAGGCGATCGGCGTGAGCAGCTTCCCGGTGCGCCGGAGGATACGGGTCACCCCGACGGAGATCGGGCGACGTGCGACCCGCGGGATCATCAGCGGTGCGCCCATGGAGGCGAACGTCCCGCCCGGCACACCGGCCACGGCGAAGATCCCGGTGACGCGCGAGGGGTGGAGGACTGCCAGCTCGAAGGCAGTGTTCACGCCGATCGACCATCCCGCGACGGCACACGCGTCCACGCCGGCGTGGTCCATCACAGCGAGCGCATCCTCGAGGAACGCATCGATGCCGACACGGCTGGGGTCGCTCGGCCGCTCCGAGCCGCCCACCCCGCGGTGGTTCCATGAGATCACCCGAACGCCGCAGTCGGGCCTCAGCAGCGCAGGCCAGGCGTAGGGGTTGGTGCCCAGGCCGTTGCACAGGAGAAGCGTCGGGCCCTCCGCGTCGTTCGTCCACGCCCTGAGGCGGGTGCCGTCGGCACTCGTGACGTCGTAGAAGCGCAGCGCGAGCTGGTCCGAGGTCGAGGACATGCCGCAGAGTGTGCCCGATTTGTGTCGCTCTGCGTCGAGAAGGTGCCTGAGATCACGCGTGCCGGTCGAGGGCGCGGGACGCGCCGACGGGTGGCGGGAGGTGTGACCCGGCGGCACGGGCAGCGGCGCGGGTCGCGAGGAACTGCTCGACGTCGTCGAGCTCACGCCGCCGGTCGGCGAGTGCGGTGGATGCCGCGAGGGCGTTGCGGCGCGCGACCCTCTGGCTGTGCACATGCCACTGGCCGAGGGCCTGCACGAGGTGTGCTGGTGCCTGGACGAGCTGTGCCGGTCTGACGAACATGTGGCCTCCCGCCGCGAGCGCTGGTCGATCGGTTCAGGGGCATATCACGCTATAGCGCAACTGCGTCCTCGGCGTCAACGCTCTGTGAAGACCGGGTTACGTGACATCCGGGCCCCGGCCGCGCGGGCCGTCGGCTCCCCGGGGCGCCTGGCTAGTGTCGAGCCATGAGCGACACGCGCCCCTTGGTCTGGATTCCCTTCGACGCAGCGGCCCTCGGATCGCCTTCCACGTCCCTGCGTTACGAGCGGTTCCTGCCCGAGGAGCGCGACGGCGTGCCGGGATCGGTGGAGGAGGTGGAGTTCTACGTCCCGCCGTACCGCTTCTCGCCGGCGGACTACGAGATCATCGCCCGGATGCCGAGGCTCAAGGCGGTGCAGACGCTGACGGCGGGAGTCGACCACGTCCGTCCGTACGTCCCCGGCGGCGTCCTCCTCTGCAACGGCCGGGGCATCCACAACGCCTCCACCGCCGAGCTCGCCGTCGGGCTGGCGATCGCCTCGCTACGCGGCATTCCGTCGTTCGTCAGAGCCCAGGACCAGGGCCGGTGGCGCCCCGTCGAGGCCCGGTCGCTGGCCGATCGCACGGTGCTCATCGTGGGGTACGGCGCCATCGGGCTCGCGATCGAGGAGCGCCTCGGCGGCTTCGAGGTCGAGCTCCTCCGCGTCGCGCGCCGTTCCCGGGAAGGGGTCCACGGGTTCGAGGACCTCCCCGACCTGCTGCCGCGGGCCGACGTGGTCATCCTGATCGTGCCGATCACCGACGAGACGCGCGGCCTGGTGGACCGCGAGTTCCTGGCGCGCATGAAGGACGACGCCCTGCTGGTCAATGTCGCCCGAGGCCCGGTCGTCGACACGGACGCCCTTCTCGAGGCCTTGCACAGCGGACGGATCCGTGCGGCTCTCGACGTCACCGACCCCGAGCCGCTCCCGGAGGGCCACCCCCTCTGGAAGGCTCCGAACCTGCTGATATCCCCGCATGTGGGCGGGGCCTCCAGCGCCATGTGGCCCCGGGCGTACAAGCTCGTCCGCGAACAGCTGGAGCGCTTCGCGGCCGGGGAGCCGCTCGAGAACGTGATGGAGGGTCATTACTAGCGACGGGCTCGGACTTCTGCGCCGAAGGCGGTGACTTCTCGGCGTTCGAGTAGTCAAATGATCGGAAGCGGGTGCTCCCGACCGGCGAGCGCGGGGCGAGCGAGGGGTGCGGAGGATGGCTAAGCGCGGACAGCGACTCATGCTGGTGGGCACGCGGAAAGGGCTCTGGATCGGCCGGGCCGACGAGCAGGAGCGCTGGGCCTGGGACGAGCCCCGCTTCCTGATGGAGGAGGTCTACTCCTGCATGGTCGACACCCGCGGAGACAGGACGAGGCTGCTCGTGGGCTCCGGGTCGCCGCACTGGGGGCCGCACGTCTACCGCTCCGACGACCTCGGGGAGACCTGGCAGGAGTCACCCAACGTGATGGTGCTGCCCGACGAGGCAGGCACCGGCGTGCAGCAGGTCTGGCAGCTGTGGCCGGGCGGCGCCGCCGAGCCGGACGTGGTGTACGCCGGCACGCAGCCGTCGGCGCTCTTCCGCTCCGAGGACCGGGGCGAGACCTTCGAGCTCGTCCGCTCGCTGTGGGACCATCCCCACCGTCCTCAGTGGGGTGCCGGCTTCGGCGGCCAGGCCATCCACACGGTGCTGCCCCATCCGAGCGACCCCTCCAGCATGGTGGTCGCGATGTCCACGGGCGGGGTCTACCGCACGAACGACGCCCGCGAGTCCTGGGAACCGGCCAACGCGGGGATCGCCGCTGGGTTCATGCCCGAGGGGCAGCAGTATCCGGAGTTCGGCCAGTGCGTCCACAAGGTGACCCGGGATCCGGCGAACCCGGACCGGCTCTACGCCCAGAACCACGGCGGGGTGTACCGCTCGGACGACGCCGCCGACACGTGGGTGTCGATCGGGAAGGACCTCCCTTCGGACTTCGGCTTCCCGGTCGTCGCGCACCCGCAGGAGCCGGAGACCGTGTTCGTCTTCCCCAACGGCGCCGGGGAGTCGCGTTTCCCACCGGGAGCGAAGGCGCGGGTCTGGCGGTCCGGCGACGCCGGGAGCACCTGGGACGAGCTGGGCAACGGGCTCCCAGACCACTTCTACTCGTCCGTGCTCCGCGATGCGATGTGTGCCGACGACGGCGACCCGACCGGCCTGTACTTCGGGACGCGCGCCGGGAACGTGTTCGCCAGCACGGACTCGGGCGAGAGCTGGTCTGAGGTCGTGCGGTACCTGCCCGACGTCGTGGTCGTGAGGGCGGCCGTCGTCTGACCGGACCTCGGGTCAGTTCGGGGCCGGCTCGCTCGCGGGCCCGGTCGATCGAGTCGCTCCGACGCTCGCGACCACCACGCACGCCAGAGCGGTCCACTGCAGCGCCGTGAGGAACTCGCCGAGCAGGACCATGGCGGCGAGTGCTGCGGCCGCAGGCTCGAGGCTCATCAGGACACCGAAGACGCGAGGCGGGATGTGACGCAGGGCCCTGAGCTCGAAGCTGTAGGGGATCACCGAGCTCAGCAGGCCGACGGCCACACCCAGGACGAGGACCTTGGGGTCGAGCAGGTCCGTCCCCCCGGCGTCGAGGACGGCCGGTGGCGCGAGCACGACCGCCCCCACCACGCTGGCGACCGCGAGGCCGGAGATGCCTGGCCACCGGCGGCCGGTGCTCGCGCTCAGCAGGATGTACGCCGCCCAGGCGGCCCCGGCGAGCAGCGCGAAGAGCACGCCGGCGACCGTGAGCTCTCCCGGCTCGATGCCGAGCAGCGCGACGCCGACACCCGCAAGACCGACCCACACCAGGTCGCGGGCCCGGCGCGAGCCGACGACGGCGACCGTCAGGGGGCCCAGGAACTCGATGGTCACCGCGATGCCGAGGGGGATCCGCGCGAACGACTGGTAGATCGCCCAGTTCATCGTCATGAGGCTGACTCCGAAGCCGAGTGCCACCCGCCAGTCGGAGGCCGAGCGGCCGCCGAGTCGGGGCCGGGCGATGGCCGCGAACATCACGGCGGAGGTCACCAGCCGCAGCCACACCATGGCGGTGGGCGGCACCAGGTGGAACAGGTCCTTGGCGATCGCGGCGCCCACCTGGACAGAGATGATGCCCGCGAGGACCAGCCAGACGGCCGGCACGGGAGTCTCCGTCCGGCCGGCAGTCATGGAGTCGTCGGGGCTCACCGAGCCACTCTAGACAGCCTGCTCGGGGGTGCCGATGGCATGGCCTCCTCCCGAGGCTGAGACGGCGTCTGGCCCGTGAGACAGGCGGCGTACCCTCCAGATATGCCCGACCGCACCGCCGAGAGCCAGAACCAGCCGGACATCAAACCCCGCAGTCGCGACGTCACGGACGGACTCGAGAGAGCCGCCGCCCGCGGCATGCTGCGAGCCGTGGGCATGGGGGACGAGGATTGGGAGAAGCCCCAGATCGGCGTTGCCTCGTCCTGGAACGAGATCACGCCCTGCAACCTCTCGTTGGACCGGTTGGCCAAGGCGGTCAAGAACGGCGTGCACGCCGCGGGCGGCTACCCCTTGGAGTTCGGCACGATCTCGGTCTCGGACGGGATCTCCATGGGGCACGAGGGCATGCACTTCTCGCTGGTCTCGCGTGAGGTGATCGCGGACAGTGTGGAGACGGTCATGATGGCCGAGCGGCTGGACGGCTCGGTCCTGCTGGCGGGCTGTGACAAGTCGCTGCCCGGCATGCTGATGGCCGCGGCGCGTCTCGACCTGGCCTCGGTGTTCCTCTACGCCGGGTCGATCATGCCCGGACAGGTCGACGGCAAGGACGTCACGATCATCGACGCCTTCGAAGCCGTCGGTGCGTGCATCGCGGGCAAGATCAGCCGCGACGAGGTCGACCGCGTCGAGCGTGCCATCTGCCCCGGCGAGGGCGCATGTGGCGGCATGTACACCGCGAACACCATGGCCTCGGTCGCAGAGGCGCTGGGCATGTCGCTCCCAGGCTCAGCAGCGCCCCCGGCCGTGGATCGCCGCCGGGACGGGTTCGCACACCGCTCCGGCGAGGCCGTCGTCAGCATGCTCAGGCAGGGCATCACCGCCCGGCAGGTCATGACCAAGGAGGCGTTCGAGAACGCGATCGCGGTCGTCATGGCGCTCGGCGGCTCCACGAACGCCGTGCTCCACCTGCTCGCCATCGCGCGAGAGGCGGAGGTCGACCTCACGCTCGACGACTTCAACCGCATCGGCGACAAGGTGCCGCACCTCGGCGACCTCAAGCCCTTCGGCCGTTTCGTCATGAACGACGTCGACAAGGTCGGCGGCATCCCGGTCGTGATGAAGGCGCTTCTCGACGCCGGACTGATGCACGGCGACTGCCTGACCGTCACGGGCAGGACGATGGCCGAGAACCTCGAGGCTCTCGCACCCGCGTCCGTCGACGGTGAGGTGATCCGCAAGATGTCGGAGCCGATCCACAAGTCCGGCGGCCTGACCATCCTCAAGGGCTCCCTCGCTCCTGAGGGTGCCGTCGTGAAGACGGCTGGGTTCGACGACGAGGTTTTCGAGGGCACGGCTCGCGTGTTCGACGGCGAGCGTGCTGCCATGGACGCTCTCGAAGCAGGCCAGATCCGGCCCGGAGACGCGGTCGTGATCCGCTACGAGGGGCCCAAGGGCGGTCCCGGCATGCGCGAGATGCTCGCCATCACCGGCGCGATCAAGGGCGCGGGACTCGGCAAGGAGGTGCTGCTTCTAACCGACGGACGTTTCTCGGGCGGCACCACGGGTCTGTGTGTGGGGCACGTCGCTCCCGAGGCCGTCGACGGCGGCCCCATCGCCTACGTCCGTGACGGCGACCCGATCCGGCTCGACGTCCAGAACCGCCGGCTCGACGTCACGATCGAGGAGGCAGAGCTGACCGCCCGCAAGGACGGCTGGACGCCGCAACAGCCGAAGTACACCAAGGGCGTGCTGGGCAAGTACGCCAAGGTCGTCCAGTCGGCGGCCCATGGCGCCGTCTGCGGCTGAGGGGTCCAAGGTCGCTTCTCGGACGACCCCTCCGCGCTATGGAGAACAGGCGGGTCCGGGCGTTTGCATGGAGACAGGCGCCTCGCCCTGAGGTCGCCCGCAAACCTGGATGTGGGAGGTACCCCCGTGGGACAGGCACGTGAGCTGATGGACCGGGTCACCGGCGTTCTGTTGAGCAAGGACTTCGAGAAGCTGCGCGAGTTCTACGCGCCCCACGCCATCGCGGTCACACCCGACGCCGGCGAGCTGCGTGGCGCCGACGAGATCATCGAGTACTTCCGCGCCATGGCCGAGGCCTTCCCCACCATGTCGTACGAGAGTGTCGGGACCTACGACAGCGGCGACTGCGCCATCGACCAGGGTGACATGCTGGCGCACAACACCGGCCCGATCCACATGCCTGACGGCCAGACGCTGCCGGCGACGGGCAAGCAGGTCCGGGTCCGCAGCATGGACATCGCGACCGTCCACGGCGGCAAGATCGTCCGGCACGAGTGGTACTGGGACCAGCTCGAGCTCCTCGTCCAGCTCGGGCTGCTGGAAGCACCGGCCCAGACCACGGGCGAGTCCTAGGCGTTCCCGACGTGCGGCGGCCACCTGCGGAGCGGCCGCCGTACGCAATTGCTGAGCGGCGACTGCCACCATGTGGGACCGGAAGTCCATATTTTGGGACTCGTGTCACACTCGATTGACGAGGGGACGCACCGGCGGGGAAGGTTGTCGCATGCGTTTGGACATTCTTGTACGCACGCGGCGCGTCTGCTGACCGGCTCCTCGGCCGCAGCACACGCGTCACCCCTCGCTTGCCCACCGGGCCGAGGGGTTTTTTGTTGGGCGAGACGCATCAAGCAGAGGGAAGGCGAACATGAGCGAGCAGGTCACCGGCGCGCGTGTGACGGGGGCTCAGAGCCTCATCATGGCGTTGGAGTGCGCGGGGGCTGAGAACGTATTCGGCATCCCGGGCGGTGCCATCCTTCCCGCGTACGACCCGCTCTTCGACTCCGTCCGGCTCCGGCACATCCTGGTCCGCCACGAGCAGGGCGCCGGCCATGCGGCCCAGGGGTACGCCGCCGCCACCGGCAAGGTCGGTGTCTGCATGGCGACCAGCGGCCCCGGGGCGACGAACCTCGTGACGCCGCTGGCCGACGCCTACATGGACTCCGTGCCGATGGTGGCCATCACCGGACAGGTCCCCAGCGGCTCGATCGGGACCGATGCCTTCCAGGAGGCCGACATCCGGGGCATCACGATGCCGATCACCAAGCACAACTTCCTGGTGACCGACGCCTCGGACATCCCGCGGACCATCGCCGAGGCGTTCTACATCGCCTCGACCGGCCGGCCGGGCCCCGTCCTGGTGGACATCTCCAAGGACGCCCTCCAGTCGACGGCCACGTTCGAGTGGCCGACGGAGCTCAACCTCCCCGGCTACCGCCCCGTGACACGGCCCCACGCCAAGCAGGTGCGCGAGGCCGCCAAGCTGATCCTCGAGGCACGCCGGCCGGTCCTGTACGTCGGAGGTGGCGTGATCCGCGCCCGGGCCTCGAAGGAGCTGCGGGTGCTCGCCGAGATGACCGGGATGCCTGTCGTCACGACGCTGATGGCCCGCGGGGCCTTCCCCGACAGCCACCCCCAACACCTCGGCATGCCGGGGATGCACGGCACGGTCGCCGCGGTCGCGGGCCTCCAGCGCAGCGACCTGATCATCAGCCTCGGCGCTCGTTTCGACGACCGGGTCACGGGCAACCTCGACTCGTTCGCGCCGAACGCCAAGGTGGTCCACGCCGACATCGACCCTGCCGAGATCGGCAAGAACCGGGCCGTCGACGTCCCGATCGTCGGGGACGCCCGCGAGGTGATCGCGGACCTCGTCGTCGCGCTCCAGGCCGAGTCCGACGCAGGGCGGCAGGGGGACTACCAGGCCTGGCTGGACTTCCTCGACGGGGTGAAGCAGAAGTACCCGCTCGGCTACGACAGCCCCGAGGACGGATCCCTGGCGCCCCAGCACGTCCTGGAGCGGCTGGGCAGGATCGCCGGGCCCGAGGCGATCTACGTCGCCGGGGTAGGTCAGCACCAGATGTGGGCCACACACTTCATCGGCTACGAGAACCCGAACACCTGGATCAACTCCGGGGGTCTGGGGACGATGGGGTTCTCGGTGCCGGCGGCCATGGGCGCGAAGGTCGGCCGTCCCGAGGCAACCGTGTGGTCGATCGACGGCGACGGCTGCTTCCAGATGACCAACCAGGAGCTCGCCACCTGCGCGATCGAAGGCATCCCGATCAAGGTCGCGGTGATCAACAACTCCTCCCTCGGCATGGTCCGGCAGTGGCAGACGCTCTTCTACAACGAGCGCTACTCGAACACCGACCTTCAACGCTCTGACCGGGGGAACCCGGGGGCGGAGCCCGCCGGCGTGCGGATCCCGGACTTCGTGAAGCTGGCCGAGGCCTACGGCTGCGTCGGGCTTGCCTGCGACTCCCCGGACGACGTGGACGCCACCATCCAGAAGGCGATGGAGATCAACGACGTGCCGGTGGTCATCGACTTCCGGGTGCACCGTGACGCGATGGTGTGGCCGATGGTCGCGGCAGGGACCAGCAACGACGACATCAAGTTCGCCCGGGACATGGCGCCCGAGTTCGAAGAAGACGACCTGTGAGGGGCCGTAGCCGATGAGCAAGCACACCCTGTCCGTCCTCGTGGAGAACAAGCCCGGTGTTCTCGCCCGGATCGCCGGACTGTTCAGCCGCCGGGGCTTCAACATCGACTCGCTCGCCGTGGGGCCGACCGAGCACCCGGAGATCTCCCGCATGACGATCGTCGTCAACGTCGAGGAGTCCCCGCTCGAGCAGGTCACCAAGCAGCTCAACAAGCTGATCGAGGTGATCAAGATCGTCGAGCTCGACTCGCCGGCGTCGGTCACCCGCGAGCTGCTGCTTGTCAAGGTCAAGGCCGATGCCGAGTCCCGCGGTCAGGTGCTCGAGACCGTCCAGCTGTTCCGGGCGAAGGTCGTCGACGTCGCGACCGACGCGGTCACCATCGAGGTCACCGGCAACGCCGAGAAGCTGGACGCCTTCCTCAAGGTGCTCGAGCCCTTCGGCGTCCGCGAGCTGGTGCAGTCCGGGATGGTGGCGATCGGCCGTGGTGGCCGCTCGATCACCGACCGGACGCTCCGCCCGGTGCCCGTCCCCGCACCACCCGCAGCCGTCTGACCCCCGCCGTACCCCCTTGTAACGCGGGGTTATGGACGCTCCACACGTGGCATACCGCGTGCGAACCGTCCACAGCACCGCACCAGATGAACCGAACACCGAGAAGGAGAGCCCACCGTGGCTGAGATGTTCTACGACGATGACGCAGACCTGTCCGTGATCCAGGGCCGCAACGTGGCGGT
>DASVBF010000355.1:0-2030 GCA_036375975.1 Nocardioidaceae bacterium
CGGCGACAAGGGTGGCGGCAACGGGCAGCTCGCGGGCAAGACGACGGCCGACGTCATCGCCCAGAGCGCCCGCATGGGCTGGATGCCGTCGTACCCGACGTTCAACCGGAACCCGCACGACCTGACGGAGGAGGCGGCCGCCGCCGGCCGTCCCGTCGCGGAGCACATCGTCGAGCAGCTGAAGACCGGCGAGCTGCGCTTCGCCTGCGAGGACCCGGACTCCCCCGAGAACTTCCCGCGCGTGCTCGCGGTCTGGCGGGCCAACCTGCTCGGGTCGTCCGGCAAGGGCAACGAGTACTTCCTGAAGTACCTCCTCGGCACCGACTCCTCGCTCCGGGCGGAGGAGGCCCCCGAGGGGAGCAGGCCGCGTGACGTCGTGTGGCACGAGCAGGCTCCCGAGGGGAAGCTCGACCTGCTGCTCACCCTCGACTTCCGGCAGACCAGCACCACGCTCTTCTCCGACGTCGTGCTGCCCGCCGCGACCTGGTACGAGAAGCACGACCTGAACACCACGGACATGCATCCGTACATCCACTCGTTCAACCCCGCGATCGCGCCCCCGTGGCAGACCCGGACCGACTGGCAGGCGTTCCAGGCGGTCGCGGACAAGTTCAGCGAGCTCGCCGCGGTGCACCTGGGCACGCGGAAGGACGTCGTCGCGGTGCCGCTGCTTCACGACACCCCCGACGAGCTGGCGAACCCGCACGGTGTGGTCCAGGACTGGAAGGCCGGCGACTGTGAGCCGGTCCCGGGCAAGACGATGCCGAAGCTGGTGGAGGTCGAGCGCGACTACGCCGCGGTCGGCGCCAAGCTGACGGCCCTCGGCCCGCTGATGGAGAAGCTGGGTACGACGACCAAAGGCGTCACCTACGACGTGAAGGCCTCGGTCGACTACCTCCGCGCGAAGAACGGCGCGGTGCGGGGCGGCCCGGCCGACGGGCGTCCCTCGCTGAAGCGGGACATGGACGCCTGCGAGACGATCCTCGCGCTCTCCGGCACCACGAACGGTCACCTCGCGACCCAGGGCTTCAAGACGCTCGAGAAGCGCACCGGGCGCAAGCTCCACGACCTCGCCGCCGAGCACGAGGGCAAGCAGATCACCTTCGCCGACACCCAGGCGGCGCCGACGCCGGTGATCACCTCTCCGGAGTGGTCCGGCTCGGAGACAGGCGGTCGCCGCTACTCGCCGTTCACGATCAACGTGGAACGCCTGAAGCCCTGGCACACCCTCACGGGGCGGCAGAGCTTCTACATGGACCACGACTGGATCACCGAGCTCGGCGAGGGGCTGCCGGTCTACCGTCCGCCCCTGAACATGGGCGCGCTGTTCGCGGAGCCGGAGGTCGGGGACGTCGGCGAGCTCGGCGTCACGGTCCGCTACCTCACCCCGCACAGCAAGTGGTCGATCCACTCGGAGTACCAGGACAACCTGTTCATGCTCTCGCTGTCCCGGGGCGGCCAGACGATCTGGATGAGCGACAAGGACGCCGCGAAGGTCGGGATCAAGGACAACGACTGGATCGAGGCGGTCAACCGCAACGGCGTCGTGGTGGCCCGGGCGATCGTGTCCCACCGGATGCCCGAGGGCACGGTGTACATGTACCACGCGCAGGACCGCGTGATCGACGTACCGATCGCCGAGACGTCGAAGAAGCGGGGCGGCATCCACAACTCGCTGACCCGCCTGCTCATCAAGCCCAGCCACGTGATCGGGGGATACGCCCAGTTGTCGTTCGCCTTCAACTACCTCGGGCCTACCGGCAACCAACGCGACGAGGTCACCGTGATCCGCCGCCGCAGCCAGGAGGTGCAGTACTGATGCGCGTCATGGCCCAGATGGCGATGGTGATGAACCTCGACAAGTGCATCGGCTGCCACACGTGCTCGGTCACCTGCAAGCAGGCGTGGACCAACCGCACCGGCACGGAGTACGTCTGGTTCAACAACGTCGAGACGCGTCCCGGGCAGGGCTATCCGCGGACCTACGAGGACCAGGAGGAGTGGAAGGGCGGCTGGGAGCTCAACAAGCG
>DASVBF010000383.1:0-13624 GCA_036375975.1 Nocardioidaceae bacterium
GTTGCTCCATGAGTGAGAGGGGATCGTGGCCGCAGGCGCGCCAAGGACGGTGATGGTCATGTCACGCCCCTCTCTGCTCAGGAGGCGACCCGTCGTCGCCCCACGGCACGAGACTGACCGTCGTACGCCGGGCGCGCAACCGAATTAAGGTGGGCCACATGGCGAACTCCGGCAGCTACCGTCAGACCTACGACCGCAGCATCAAGGATCCGGAAGGGTTCTGGGCCGAGCAGGCGGGCCTCGTGGACTGGATCAAGAAGCCCCGACGGATCCTCGACGAGTCGAACAAGCCGTTCTACCGCTGGTATCCCGATGGGACGCTCAACACCTGCTACAACGCCCTCGACCGGCACGTCGTCGCCGGGCACGCGGACCGCACGGCCCTGATCTACGACAGCCCGGTGACCGGCACCAAGCAGCGGTTCACCTACGCCGAGCTACTCGAGAAGGTCGCGGCGTTCGCCGGGGCACTCCGGGGGTTCGGGGTGGAAAAGGGCGACCGGGTCGTCATCTACATGCCGATGATCCCCGAGGCTGTGATCGCGATGCTCGCCTGTGCCCGCATCGGCGCGGTGCACTCCGTCGTGTTCGGCGGCTTCGCTCCCCACGAGCTGGCGGTGCGCATCGACGACGCGCAGCCCAAGGTGGTGGTCTCGGCGTCCTGCGGCATCGAGCCGACCCGCGTCGTGGAGTACAAGCCGATGCTCGACCGCGCTCTGGAGATGGCGACGCACAAGCCCGGGACCTGTGTCGTCAAGCAGCGTCCCCAGGTGAAGGCCGACATGTCCGACCCACGCGACGTGGACTGGGACGTCGCGATGAAGGTGGGGAGGGAGCACCCGGCCGGCTGTGTCGAGGTGGCCGCCACCGACCCGCTCTACGTCCTGTACACCTCGGGCACCACCGGGAAGCCGAAGGGCATCGTCCGGGACAACGGGGGCCATGCCGTGGCCATGGCCTGGTCACTGCAGAACGTGTACGACATCCATGCCGGTCAGGTCTGGTTCACCGCCTCCGACGTCGGCTGGGTCGTCGGTCACAGCTACATCGTCTACGCACCGCTCATCACTGGCGCCACGACGGTGCTGTTCGAGGGCAAGCCCGTGGGGACGCCCGACGCCGGCACGTTCTGGCGGGTGGTCGCCGAGCACGGTGTGGAGGCGATGTTCACCGCCCCGACCGCGATCCGCGCGGTCAAGAAGGAGGACCCCGGCGGAGAGCTCCTCGGCGACCTCGACATCTCCTCCCTGCGCACGCTGTTCCTGGCGGGGGAGCGGCTCGACCCGAACACCTACACCTGGGCGACCGAGACCCTCGGCGTGCCCGTGGTCGACAACTGGTGGCAGACCGAGACCGGCTGGCCGATCGCGGCGAACCCCCGCGGCCTGGACCCGTTGCCGATCAAGGCCGGCTCACCGAGCGTCCCCGTGCCCGGGTACGACGTCCACGTCCTCGACGAGAAGGGGGCTCAGGTCGCGCCGGGGCAGGAGGGCGCCATCTGCATCCGCCTCCCGCTGCCGCCGGGCACGCTGCCTACTGTGTGGGGCGACGACCAGCGCTTCATCTCCTCCTACCTCGCGGCGTTCGACGGCTACTACCTGACCGGCGACGGCGGCTACCTCGACGAGGACGGCTACCTGTACGTCATGGGCCGCACCGACGACGTCATCAACGTCGCGGGCCACCGGTTGTCCACCGGCGCGATGGAGGCCGTGATCGCGACCCACCCCGCGGTGGCGGAGTGCGCGGTGATCGGGACGCACGACTCGTTCAAGGGCCAGCTCCCGCGCGGGTTCGTCGTTCTCAAGGCCGGGGTCACCGACGATCCGGACGACATCGCCGGGGAGCTGATCTCCATGGTGCGTGAGGAGATCGGCGCGGTCGCGGCGTTCAAGGACGTGGCCGTCGTCGGCGGTCTGCCGAAGACGCGCTCCGGCAAGATCCTCCGCAAGACCATGCGAGAGATCGCAGACGGCAAGGAAGCCCACGTTCCCTCGACGATCGAGGACGAGACCGTGCTGGAGAAGCTCCGGCCCGCCCTGCGCAAGGGGGAGTAGCGGGCGGCTCTCAGCCGTGGGCGGGCCGACTTCCCATGCGCTGTGGACCGGTCCCAAGCGATATGCCGCTTGTGAGGCGTCCGTAACCCCGCGTTACATGAAGGGTGGGTCAGTGTCCGCCGACAAGCGGTGACATGAGTCGGGCCACCACGCTGGGACGACGGGTGAACCGCTCCTCCCGGTCCGCCCACGCCATGGCCCGGAGGCCGGCGTTGACTCCGAGCCAGCGGAGGGGTTCGGGCTCCCAGGATGGCGACTCATGGTTCACCCAGGGCAGGGCGGTCAGCTCGGTCTCCTGTCGGAGCACGAGGTCGCGCAGGGTACGACCGGCCAGGTTCGTCGTACTGACTCCGTCACCGACGTAGCCACCGGCCCAGCCGAGGCCGGTGGCCGCGTCCAGGCCGACCGAGGCGCACCAGTCGCGTGGGACGCCGAGGACCCCGCCCCAGGCATGAGTCACGCGGGCCGAGCGAAGTGCGGGGAACATCTCCCTCGCCGTCCGCCACAGGGCGGCGAAGACACGAGGGTCGTGGTCGAAGCCCGGAGCGACGGTCGAGCGGAAGTGGTACGGCGCTCCGCGACCGCCGAAGACCAGCCGGCCGTCCACCGTGCGCTGCCCGTAGACGGTGAGGTTGCGGTAGTCGGTGAAGGTCTCCCGATCGCGTAGGCCGATGTCGTCCCACACGCCATCGGGCAGTGGCTCGGTCGCGATGACGAGGGAGTAGACAGGTGCGACGACGCGGCGGTGTCCCGGAAGGCGCGCGGTGTAGCCCTCGGTCGCCCGGATGACCACGTCCGCACTCACCGTGCCTCGGGGCGTCCGCACCCGGTGAGGCGAGATCGAGGTGACCGGGGTCTGCTCGCAGACCCGCGCGCCCCGGTTGTCCTCGACGACGCGGGCGAGGCCGCGTACGAGCCGGGCGGGGTGGATCGCAGCGCAGTCGGGCGTGTACGTGCCTCCGAGGGTGGACGTCGCGTTCAGCCGGGCGCGTGCCTGCGCCGCGGAGAGGAGCTCGATCTCGTCCGGTCCGCGGCCCCAGGCGCGCGCCCGGGCAACCTCCGCGCGGGCGGATCGGACCTGAGCCCGGCTTCGCGCGAGCGAGATGGTGCCGCCCTTGTGGAAGTGGGCATCGATGCCTTCGGCCGCGGTGGCCCGCCCGACCTCGTCGACACTGGCCCGCATGGCGGCGTGCAGCGCCAGCGCACTCTCACGGGTCGCCCCGGGAAGGGCAGCCAGCTTGTCGAGCGAGGCCGGGAAGAGGGCCGACGCCCAGCCCCCGTTGCGTCCCGAGGCGCCGAAGCCGGCCGTCTCCTTCTCCAGCACGACAACCCGAAGAGTCGGGTCCTCCCGGAGGAGGTAATAGGCCGTCCACAAGCCGGTGAAGCCGGCGCCCACGATGGCGACGTCTGCGCGGGTGTCCCCCTTCAGCGCGTCGCGGGGGACCCAGTCGTCAGGCGCGGTGTCATGCCAGAGGGACAGGGAGCGGTAGTCGCTCAGCGGACACCCCAGGAGTAGGTCTGCTTGCGGAGCTTGAGGTACATGAAGGTCTCGGTCGACACGACGCCCTTGATCTTCCGGATCTGGTGCGAGAGCACGTTGAGCAGGTGCTCGTCGCTCTCGCAGACGACCTCGGCGAGCAGGTCGAACGACCCCGCGGTGATCACCACGTAGTCGACCTCCTCCATCTGGGTGAGCTGGTCGGCGATCGACTCCAGCTCGCCCTGGGTGCGGATGCCGATCATCGCTTGCCGTGCGAAGCCGAGCTCGAGTGGATCGGTCACGGCGACCACCTGCATCACGCCGCTGTCGATCAGCCGCTGGACCCGCTGCCGGACCGCAGCCTCCGACAGGCCGACGACCTTGCCGATGGCGGCGTAGGAGCGTCGGCCGTCCTGCTGGAGTTCCTCGATGATGGCCTTGGAGACGTCGTCGAGAGCAACTCCCCCGTTGCGATCTGGTCTGGATGCTCTGCTCACATGAGAGATAGTGTCAGCAGCATCGGAACAGCGTCAAAGGAACGCGCCCGTAGTGCGAGCGAATTCGTTGCGTTCAGGTTTCATTTCTACGGAATCCCTTGTCAGGGCACGTGCTGTTTGACACTATCCACACAGGTCACGTCCCGGTGTCCGGCTGGCGGCATGCAGGAGGAACACACATGTCAGAGCAGTACCGATCGAGCCTGGACGCGGTTCTCGCGGCCGGGCAGCGCAGGGGGATGAGCCGGCGCGGCTTCCTCCGCGGTGCGACGCTCTCGGCACTGGCAGTCGGGACGCCTGGTCTTCTCGCGGCCTGTGGCACCGAGGGAGCCAAGCAGACCGCTCAGTCGTGTACCAGCAAGGACCTCTCCTCGAGCCAGAAGACCCTGAACTGGTCGAACTGGCCGGAGTACATCGATGTCGCGAAGAAGAACGGGAAGACGGTCATCCCGACGCTCGACGACTTCGAGAAGCAGACCGGCATCCAGGTCACCTACAACACCGACGTCAACGACAACAACGAGTTCTTCGCCAAGGTCCGCAACCAGCTCGCCGCCTGTGAGCCGACCGGTCGGGATATCTTCGTGCTCACCGACTGGATGGCCGCGAAGATGGTCGAGCTCGGCTGGCTCCAGAAGCTCGACCACGCGAAGATGCCGAACGTCGACGCGAACCTGGTGGCGAGCCTGAAGTCACCGGGCTGGGACCCCAACCGCGACTACAGCGTTCCGTGGCAGAGCGGCCTCACCGGGATCGCCTACAACGCCAAGTACACCAAAGAGGTCAGGAGCATGGAGGAGCTGTGCACGCGCAGCGACCTCAAGGGCAAGATCAGCCTTCTCAGCGAGATGAACGACACCATGGCGTTCATGCTCAAGATCACCGGTGGAGATCCCGAGAAGTTCACCGACGAGGACTGGAACAAGGCGATCGACAAGCTCCAGGGCTACGTCAACGCCGGTCAGATCCGCCGGTTCACCGGAAACGACTACATCCGTGACCTGAACGCCGGGAACATCGTCGCCTGTGAGGCGTGGTCGGGGGACGTGATCGCCATGCAGTTCGACAACCCCGACATCAAGTGGGTCGTCCCGGAGGAGGGACTGCCCCTGTGGTCGGACAACATGCTGGTGCCCAACAAGGCCAACCACAGGACCAACGCCGAGAAGCTGATGGACTACTACTACGACCCGATGGTCGCCGCGCGTCTCGCGGCATGGGTGAACTACATCTGTCCCGTCGACGGGGCCCAGGCGGCGATGAAGAAGATCGATGCCAGCCTCGTGGACAACCCGCTGATCTTCCCGACGCCGGACTTCCTCCAGAAGACCTACATCTTCATGGGGCTCGACGAGAAGAAGCGCGAGAAGTACGAGACCCAGTTCACCAAGGTCATCGGAGCGTGATCACTCATCATGTCGGGTGCCGACCTCGTTCTCTCGTCCCTCACCAAGCGGTTCGGGTCGTTCACCGCCGTCGATGAGCTCGACCTGACCGTGCCCGAGGGCTCCTTCTTCGCGCTGCTCGGGCCGTCGGGATGCGGCAAGACGACCACGCTTCGGATGGTGGCGGGCCTCGAGGAGCCGACGGCGGGGCATATCCGGCTCGGCGACCAGGACATCACCCGCCTGCGACCCTACAAGCGTCCGGTCAACACGGTCTTCCAGAGCTATGCGCTCTTCCCGCACCTGTCGATCTTCGAGAACGTGGCGTTCGGCCTCCGCCGCCGGAAGGTGGGCGACATCAAGACACAGGTCCAGGAGATGCTCGAGCTGGTCGAGCTCGAGCAGTACGCCGGACGCAAGCCCGCCCAGCTCTCGGGTGGCCAGCAGCAGCGAGTCGCGCTCGCCCGCGCGCTCATCAACCACCCGCAGGTGCTGCTTCTCGATGAGCCGCTCGGGGCGCTCGACCTCAAGCTGCGCCGCCAGATGCAGATCGAGCTCAAGCGCATCCAGACCGAGGTCGGGATCACCTTCGTCCACGTGACCCACGACCAGGAGGAGGCCATGACCATGGCCGACACCATCGCGGTCATGAACGCCGGGGTGATCGAGCAGATGGGTGACCCCAGCGAGCTCTACGAGAACCCCGCCACGACCTTCGCCGCCAACTTCCTCGGCCAGTCCAACCTGGTGGCGGGCAGGGTCCTCGAACGCAGCGCGGACTCGGTGCTGCTCGACGTGCAGGACAGCAAGCTTGTCGCGCCGGCGACGCGTGCGCGACAGGCCACTCTGCCCGACGTGTGGGTCGGCGTACGCCCCGAGAAGGTGTTCCTCGCCTCTGCCGGCTCCGAGATCGACGACGGCTCCAACATGCTCCGAGGCGCCGTGGTCAGTGACGTCAGCTTCGTCGGGGTCAGCACGCAGTACCTCGCCAAGTTGCCGTGGGGCCAGGAGCTCCAGGTCTTCGAGCAGAACACCGGAGCGCGGGAGCTCTTCCGTCCCGGGGACCGTGTCGACCTGCACTGGATGCCCGGGCACACGTTCCTGCTCGACGCCACCCAGGACGCCTTGGCGGGGGTGGAGCAGGAGGAGGACCTGTGAGCGTCGCCGCAGCCCGCGTCGCTCCCGCCGAACAGCAGGCCCCTGAGCAGGCCCCCCGCAAGGGCGGCCTGATCGGATACCTGCTGCTCCTGCCGGGCGCCCTGTGGCTCCTGCTCTTCTTCTTCATCCCGACCATCACGCTGATCAGCACGAGCCTGTACGACCCATCGGGTTCGATCCTCAACGGCTACCAGATGACCTTCCACTGGCAGAACTACGTCACGGCCATGGAGGACTACGCGCCGCAGATCTGGCGGTCGTTCGTCTACTCGGTGATCGCGACGGTGGCCTGCATCATCCTCGGCTACCCGCTGGCGTACGCCATCGCGTTCAAGTCCGGGCGCTGGAAGAACTTCATGCTGGTGCTGGTCATCGCACCCTTCTTCACGAGCTTCCTGGTACGCACCCTCTCTTGGCAGCTGCTTCTCGGGGACAACGGCTTCTTGGTGGACGTCCTCCGGACGCTCGGCATCCTCGGACCGGACGGTCACCTGCTCGCGACGCCCATCGCGGTCGTGACAGGGCTGACCTACAACTTCCTGCCGTTCATGGTGCTGCCGCTGTACGCCAGCCTCGAGAAGATCGACCCTCGTCAGCTCGAGGCAGGTGCAGACCTTTACGCCGCACCGTTCACGACGTTCCGGAAGGTCACCCTGCCGTTGTCCATGCCGGGGCTCGTGGCGGGCACCCTGCTGACGTTCATCCCCGCGGCTGGTGACTTCATCAACGCCGAGCTGCTCGGTACGCCTACGACCCGCATGGTCGGCAACGAGATCCAGGACCTGTTCGCCGCCGGCGCCTATCCCGTCGCCGCGGCGCTCTCGGTGACGTTGATGGTCGTCATCGTGACCTTGGTGTTCGTCTACGTGCGACGGGCCGGCACGGAGGAGCTCGTATGACCACGGCGACCGTCTCGAGCGCCGGAGGCCCCGCATGAGCGACACCGCCTTCCGGACCCGGCGCTGGGTGGGCAACCATCTCGTCCTGTTCTACGGCTTCTTGGTGCTGCTCTACATGGCGCTGCCGGTCTTCGTCGTGATCCTGATGTCGTTCAACGAGCCGGCCAGCCGGCAGAGCTACGAGTTCGACGGGTTCACCTGGAACAACTGGACGGACATCTGCGGCCCCTACCAGCTCTGCTCGTCGGTCTCGACGAGCCTGAAGATCGGGCTGCTGGCCACCTTGCTGGCCACGGCGCTCGGGACGTTGATGGCCTTCGGCATGGTGCGCCACAAGTTCCGGGGCCGCTCCGCGGCGAACGTCGGGATCTTCCTGCCCATGGCCTCGCCCGAGATCGTCATGGGCTCCTCGCTGCTGGCGCTGTTCGTGAGCGCCGGGTTGTCGGGGGTCCTGGGCTTCTGGACGATCTTCGTGGCTCACGTGATGTTCTGCCTGTCGTTCGTGGTGGTGACGGTGAAGGCGCGGCTGACCGGGCTGGATCCACGGCTGGAACAGGCGGCCATGGACCTCTACGCGAACGAGTGGCAGACGTTCTGGCGGGTGACGTTCCCGCTGGTGTTCCCGGGCATCCTCTCGGCCGCGCTGCTCAGCTTCTCGCTCTCCTTCGACGACTTCATCATCACGAACCTCAACGCGGGGCAGACCGTGACCTTCCCGATGTTCGTGTGGGGCTCCGCCCAGCGGGGGATCCCGATGCAGATCAACGTGATCGGGACGATCATGTTCCTCACCGCGTTGACGCTCGTGCTGATCGGCCAGTTCGGCGGCCGCCGTCGGCGCGTGGCCCGATAGCTCGTGCCGCGAGCCGAGTCGGCGCTCGTCGAGCCTGCTCTCGCCGGGGCCGAGCCCGAGGTGCTGTGGCTCGACGACCCGGCGCGCCCCGATCCGTTGCCCGCTCTCCGGCACGACGCCGACGCCGACCTCGTCGTGGTGGGGGGTGGCTACACCGGGCTGTGGACCGCCCTGCGCGCGAAGGAGCGTGACCCCGGCAGCGATGTGCTGCTGCTAGAGGCCGGGCGGTGCGGAGACCAGGCGAGCGGCCGCAACGGCGGGTTCGCGTCCGCGAGCCTCACCCACGGCTTCGCCAACGGCCGCGCCCGCTGGCCGGACGAGCTCGCGACCATCGACGAGATCGGCGCCCGGAACCTCGCGGAGATCGGCGAGACCGTGCGCCGTCACGACATCGACTGCTCCTGGGAGGAGACGGGCGAGCTCACCGTGGCGACGGCGCCCCATCACCTCGAGGAGCTCGCCGGCCTCGCGACGGAGCTGCGCGCCGCCGGCCACGAGGTCGAGCTGCTCGACGCCGCGGCCACCCGGGCCGTGGTCGCCTCTCCGACGTACCTCGGGGGGCTGCTGCTCCCCACGGGGACGGCGCTGGTCGAACCGGCCAGGCTCGCCTGGGGCCTCCGCGAGGCATGCCTGGCCTCCGGCGTACGAGTCCACGAGGGGACGCCTGTCACCGGCGTCGCCGGCGTCCGGTCGGGGATCGAGGTGCGCACCCGGACGGGCACGGTGCTGGGAGGACGGGTGGCACTGGCGACGAACGCCTTCCCGCCCCTGCTCCGACGTCTCCGGCTGACGACCGTCCCGGTGTACGACTACGTGCTCGCCACCGAGCCGCTTTCCGACGACCAGCTCTGCTCCCTCGGGTGGCGGGGCCGCCAGGGCATCGGGGACCACGCGAACCTGTTCCACTACTACCGGCTCACCCGTGACAACCGGATCGTGTGGGGCGGCTACGACGCCGTCTACCACTACGGGAGCCGGATCCGCAGGGGCCTCGAGCAGCGCGAGGCGACGCACCGGCTGCTCGCCGAGCACTTCTTCGCCACCTTCCCGCAGCTGTCCGGGATCCGCTTCAGCCATCGTTGGGGCGGCGTGATCGACACCAGCACCCGGTTCAACGCGTTCTTCGGCACCGCGTACGACGGGCGCGTCGCCTATGCCACGGGCTACACCGGGCTCGGGGTCGCGGCGACGCGGTTCGGCGCCGACGTGATGCTCGACCTGCTGGCGGGGGAGGAGACCGAGCGGACCCGGCTGCGGATGGTGCGCGAGAAGCCGCTGCCCTTCCCGCCGGAGCCCCTGCGGTACGCCGGAGTCCAGCTCACGCGCTGGTCGCTCGCGCGCGCCGACGAGCGGGACGGACGACGCAACCTGTGGCTACGCGCCCTGGACCGGACAGGACTCGGCTTCGACTCCTGATGCCGCCCGACCGCCGGGTCAGGTGCCCCAGCGCTCGGTGCTCTGGTAGGGCCGCAGCGGCGGGGCCTCCGCGATCTCCTTCGGCTCGTCGGGCAGGATGCTCCACGCCTTCTCGAGGACCACGCGGACCTTCTGCTCGATCTCGTCGAAGTGCTCCTGCTCGCAGATGAGCGGCGGCGCGAACTGGATCACCGGGTCCCCACGGTCGTCGGCACGGCAGTAGAGGCCCTCGTCGTACAAGGCCTTGGAGAGGAAGCCCCGCAGCAGCTTCTCGGCCTCGGCGTCGTTGAAGGTCTCCTTCGTGACCTTGTCCTTGACCAGCTCGATCCCGTAGAAGTACCCGTCCCCGCGTACGTCGCCGACGATCGGGAGGTCCTTGAGCTTCTCCAGCGTCGAACGGAAGGCGCCCTCGTTGGCCCGGACGTTCTCGAAGATGCGCTCGTTCTCGAAGATGTCGAGGTTGGCGAGGGCGACCGCCGCGGAGACGGGGTGGCCGCCGAAGGTGTAGCCGTGCGCGAACATGTTCGTGCCCTTGAGGAACGGCTCCATCAACGTGTCGGAGGCGATCAGCGCGCCGAGCGGGGAGTACCCGGAGGTGAGCCCCTTGGCGACCGTGATCATGTCGGGCTGGTAGCCGTAGCGCTCGGCGCCGAAAGCGTGGCCGAGCCGTCCGAAGGCGCAGATCACCTCGTCGCTGACGAGCAGCACGTCGTACTCGTCGCAGATCTCGCGCACCCGCTGGAAGTAGCCCGGCGGCGGCGGGAAGCACCCGCCGGCGTTCTGCACCGGCTCCAGGAAGACCGCAGCCACGGTCTCGGGCCCCTCGGCCTCGATGGCGATGGCGATCTGGTCGGCTGCCCAGCGGCCGAAGGCCTCGAGGTCGTCGCCGTGCTCGGGCGCGCGGTAGAAGTTGGTGTTCGGCACCCGGAAGGTCGAGGGCACCAGCGGCTCGAACACCGCCTTGAGGGCGGGTAGGCCCGTGATCGACAAGGCGCCCTGGGTGGTGCCGTGGTAGGCGATGGCGCGGCTGATCACCTTGTGCTTCATCGGCTTGCCGGTGAGCTTGAAGTAGTTCTTGGCCAGCTTCCACGCCGTCTCCACGGCCTCGCCGCCGCCGGAGGTGAAGAAGACCCGGTTTAGCTCGCCGGGGGCCATCCCGGCGACCCGCTCGGCGAGCTCGATGGCGGTCGGGTGCGCGTAGGACCACAAGGGGAAGTAGGCGAGGTCCGAGGCCTGCTTCGCCGCGGCCTGGGCGAGTTCGGTGCGGCCGTGCCCGAGCTGGTTGACGAAGAGCCCCGCGAGGGCGTCGAGGTACTTCCGGCCCTGGGCGTCCCACACATAGGCGCCCTCGCCCTTGACGATCACCGGCACGTCGGCGTGCTGGTAGCTCGAGTGCCGGGTGAAGTGCATCCACAGGTGGTCGCGGGCGGACTTCTGAAGCGCGGCGTACTCCTCGCTGCTCATCGCTTCCGGCGCGCCGCCGGCGGACTGGTCCATAGCCTCGAATGACATGTGATGCTTCCCCTAGTGCTTGCGGGCCTTCCGTTCCATCTTGCTAGGAACATTGTCCTCTTGCAAGCGATTCCGTTGTCAGGAATG
Source organism: Nocardioidaceae bacterium (assembly GCA_036375975.1). Classification (GTDB taxonomy): domain Bacteria; phylum Actinomycetota; class Actinomycetes; order Propionibacteriales; family Nocardioidaceae; genus Nocardioides_C. Next base: position 11,345 of record DASVBF010000383.1, read on the forward strand.
CGGCCATACGGAGAAGTCGTGGCTATAGCGTCGCTCCTGCTACTGATTCCGAAGATGGGTGCTGGAACGGCAGAGCTGAGCACCGTTGTGCTCCCCAACGCGAGTGTCTTCGGCTCTTTCGGGGAACGGCTCCGCCGCTTCCTCCCGAGGTCTTAGCGTGCAGATGTGGGGAGCAGGGCGCGTTCGACTGCGCCCGTCGAGGAGGGGGTCGCTGATGTGCGGAATCGTCGGGTATGTCGGGGGGAAGGCGGCTGTGCCGATCCTCCTCGACGGGCTGGCCAGGCTCGAGTACCGCGGCTACGACTCGGCCGGTGTCGCGGTGCTGAACGGGGGGAGCCAGGTTGCCGTGCACAAGACGGCCGGACGAGTCCGAGAGCTCAAGGAGTCCCTCCCTGCCGAGGGTTTCGGCAGCACGGTGGGCATCGGCCACACGCGTTGGGCCACCCATGGGGCGCCGTCGGACCACAACGCGCATCCGCACGTGAGCGAGGACGGCCGCGTGGCCGTCGTGCACAACGGGATCATCGACAACGCCGCCGCGCTGCGCGACGTGCTCAAGGCCGACGGCGTGGTGCTCGCCTCGGACACGGACACCGAGGTGCTGGCGCACCTCATCTCGCGCGCGGGCGCCGTGTCGCTCGAGGACGCCGTGCTGGCCGCCTTGACCCAGGTCGAGGGGACCTACGGGATCGCGGTCATGGACCACGCGCACCCGGACCGGCTGGTCGTGGCGCGTAACGGCAGTCCGCTGATCCTCGGGGTGGGTGACGGCGAGATGCACGTGGCGAGTGACGTCGCCGCGCTGGTGCGCTATACCAGCCGTGTCGTGCACCTCGACGACGGCGAGCTCGCGACCGTGACGTCGGACGGCTTCCGGACCTTCACCCGACACTCCGGCGAGACGCCCAAGCAGGCAGTCACCGTGGACTGGTCGGACGAGGACTACGACCGCGGGTCCCACGAGCACTTCATGCTCAAGGAGATCCACGAGCAGCCGGACGCCGTGCGCCGGTGCGTCAGAGGTCGGCTCGACGACCGCTTCGATACTGCCCACCTCGGCGGGCTCAACCTGGATCCGCACGAGGCGCGCGCGATCCGTCGCGTGAAGATCCTCGGTTGCGGGTCTGCCTACTACGCGGGGCAGTTCGGCGCGCAGTTCATCGAGGAGGTCAGCCGGATCCCGGCCGATGCGGAGCCGGCCTCGGAGTTCAGGTACCGCAACCCGGTCGTCGACCCGGACACCCTCTACGTCGCGGTGAGCCAGTCCGGGGAGACCTACGACACCCTCGCCGCCGTCCAGGAGGTCAAGCGCAAGGGCGGCCACGTGATCGGGCTGGTCAACGTGGTGGGCTCGAGCATCGCGCGCGCTTGTACCGGAGGGATCTACCTGCACGCCGGGCCCGAGGTGGCCGTCGCATCGACCAAGGCGCTGACCAACATGTGCGTGGCCTTCGCGCTGCTCGGCCTCCACCTCGGCCGGATCCGGGACGTCTCCGCTAGGGACGGACGGCGTCTGCTGGAAGGTCTCCGGATGCTGCCCACGCAGATCGAGAGCATCGTCGCCGACGACACGGCCATCCTCGAGGCGGCGCAGTGGCTCGCCAAGGCGCCTAGCCTGTTCTACGTCGGTCGCGTGCGTGGCTACCCCGTCGCGCGGGAGGGCGCACAGAAGCTCAAGGAGGTCTCGTACCTCCACGCCGAGGCCTACCAGACCTCTGAGCTGAAGCACGGACCGCTCGCGCTCATCTCGCCGGACCTGCCGACGGTCGCCGTCGTGCCCGACGACGAGCTCCTCGACCGGAACCTCACCGCGCTCCACGAGATCGCGGCGCGGTCCGGTCCGGTCGTGGCGGTGGCGCACGAAGGCGTCGACGTCGGCGACCTCGCCAGGACCGTGCTCCGGGTGCCCCGCAACGAGCCGGAGCTCGACCCGATCCTGCTGACCGTGCCGCTCCAGATCCTCGCCTACCACACCTCGATCGCCCTGGGCCGCGACATCGACAAGCCCCGCAATCTCGCCAAGAGCGTCACCGTCGAGTAGTCCTCATCGCCCTCGCGGGAGCAGCCATGACGCCGGCCGATGCGGGCTACGGCTTCCGGCGGATCGCCGGGTACGTCGGCGGGCGCGATCCTCAGCTCCCGCCGACAGCCGAGACCGCTTGAGTCGAAGTCGTCGGTCAAGGACGCCTGAGACTGGCGATTCCGTGGCTGTCGCGCCGTTGCTATACCGAATCAGTTGTCGTGTGACTAGGCTCGTGCCGTCGGGCCAGGCGTCCGGCG
>DASVBF010000398.1:0-33045 GCA_036375975.1 Nocardioidaceae bacterium
CGGGATGGCGCACTGACGGCACCCCAGCTCGTCGACTCCGTCGATCGGTCGGTCCCGAGCAGCCCGTCGAGCGCGCGTCGAGGCCTCGGACCTGTCGGTGCCTGCCGATAGGTTCGGGGAAAGGGTCGAGGTTGGGGGGGAGCAGCTTGAGCGAGTTTGCAGGGTTCGATCTTGATGGAGACACCGCTCGGGCCTGGACCAGGTTCCAGGCCAGGTTGGCGGACCACATCGCCGAGATGACCGACCAGGACTGCCTGGTCATCGAGGTCGAGGTGGGGGACGAGGAGCTCGACGGGGCCGCTCCGTACGTGCAGTTCGCCGGCTTCGGCCAGGACACGATGGTGCGGGGGGAGGTCTCGAGCAACGGCTACCTCGCAACGTCGTATGCGCTCGTTGCCGAACAGCACGACCTGCTGTCACGGCTCGGCTGGCGCGAGCCGACCCTCGCTCCAGAGGAGCCGGAGGGGGCGGGTTCGGCCAACTTCTTCATCGACGTCCCCGTCTCGGAGGCGGACCGTCTCGCGGTCATGTCGGTGAAGGCGCTCCGCGACGTCTTCGGCGTCGCGCACCCGGCCTTCCTGATCACCGGTGACCTGCAGGACGACACCGACGCCGCAGGCTCGACGACCGGGAACCCGTCCATGAGCACGGTCACCTCTGACCTGGAGGAGGCGGCGGCCACGATGCCGGAGAGCTACGAGGAGCTCTGCGGGCTGGTCGACGTTGCGCTCACCTCGGTCTTCGGCCAGGTCCCGAAGAAGGATGAGGACGGCGACATCCCGGTGCCGTGGGGCAGCTCGCTCGTGTTCGTCCGTGTCGAGCAGGACGCGCCGGTCGTGCAGCTCTTCAGCGTCGTCCTCTCAGGTGTCGCGGACCTGCGGCGTGCGGCATTCGAGGTGAACGTCCTCAACCGCGACCTCCGGTTCCTCAAGTTCGTCCTTGTCGAGGACCGTGTCCTCGCGCAGATGCATCTTCCGGCCTGGCCGTTCGTGCCCGAGCACCTCCGCACGATGCTGACGGAGATGTCGCGGCGCATCGACGAGATCGACGAGGACCTCGTCGCCCGCGTCGGTGGCCGCCGTGCCTCCGACGCCGAGGACGAGCCCGCGCCAGCGACGACGGCAGGCGGCCAGGAGACGAGCGGGGTGTCGGACGAGACGGCGCTGCTCACGCTGTTGCAGCTCGACGCAGACCCCGCCGGAACGGTGGATCCACGGCTCGCCGCGAGCGTGTGCTGTCACGACCAGGAGCGCTTGCTCCGTCTGCTGCGTCAGACGGAGGAGCAGGAGGTCGCCTGGCGCGGCTCGAGAGACCAGGCCGTGCTCGACGGTGACGCCGACGAAGCGGAGGCCTGCGAACGCGAGGTCGTGGCGTGGGCACGGACCACGGCCCTGTTGCGCCGGGCTCTGCGGCTCGTCGTCGAGCGCCACCTCGGGCGCGAGACGATTCCGGGTTCGACGTCTCCCGGTTCGGGGCTGCCGACGCTGCGCCGGGCGCCGCGTTCTCGGCAGAGCTTCCCGGGGAGGCCGAGGAGCGTGCGGGTCGTCGCGGAGCTGGACGACCTTCTGCGTGCCTACGACGTCGAGGATCTCGTACTGCTCGACGAGAAGCTGAGCGAGATCGCCGCTGCCGACGTGGAGGTCTTCGACACCGACGACGGCATCGAGGTCGTCGTCGGTGAGGACAGCGGCGAGCTGGGATACCCGTTCACCCTCGGGGACCTCGACGGGCTCCTCGAGGAGCTGTGCACAGGGGCGCTGAGGGAGGAGTCCGCGGAGTAGCCGCAGGACCAGACCGAGAATGTCGGTGGCTGGTCCTACCTTTCTTGGTGGTGGCGAGAGGCCGCCGCCATCCATCCGAACGACCGATCAGAGAGAGTGGGCCGTGCTGAGGCATGGCCGGAAGACGGGGGAGCACATGAAGTTCTCGGCACAGCTCGACGTGAACGTCGTCGCCCACGAGGCGGACGACGAGGTGGCCCTGCTGCTGGACCTGGTGGCGCCGGCCGCGCCCGACTCGGGTGATGACGACCGCGTCGGGACGTCGCTGCAGATCGTGCTCGACAGAAGCGGCTCCATGTCCGGCCCGCCGTTGGAGGGTGCGCTCGAGGCCATCGCCGCGATCGTCCAGCGCCTCGACTCCCGCGACAACTTCGGCCTCGTGGCCTTCGACGACTCGGTGCAGGTGGTCGTGCCGGCCGGTCCGCTGACCGACCGGGAGGCGGTGCTGGACCGCATCGCCCAGGTAGAGGCCGGTGGCATGACCGAACTGTCGGGCGGCTACCTGCGTGGTCTCCAGGAGGTGAAACGGGTCGCCGGCGAGTCGGGCGGCACGCTCCTGGTCATCTCCGACGGCCATGTCAACTCCGGGATCAGCGACCCCGGCCAGCTCGGCGACCTGGCCCGCGACGCGCACGGCAAGGGCATTGTCACCTCCACCCTCGGCTACGGGCTCGGTTACGACGAGACGCTGCTGAGCGCACTTTCTCGTGGCGGGTCTGGCAACCACCACTTCGCCGAGAACCCCGACTCCGCCGGAGCGGCGATCGCATCGGAGGTCACCGACCTCTTGGCCAAGTCGGTGCAAGCGGCGTCGTTGACCGTGACGTTCTCGGCTGACGTGCAGATGCTGCGCCTCTACAACGACCTGCCCGCCACCCGGATCGGTGAGGGCGCCGTGATGATCGAGCTCGGCGACTTCTACTTCGAGGAGCAGCGCAAGCTCCTGATGCGGTTCAAGGTGCCCGCCATGGCGGCTCTCGGCCTGGCGACCATCGCCACGTTGGAGCTCCGCTACGTCGAGCTGCCTTCCCTGGTGGAGCAGGTGGTCAACCTCCCCGTGACGGTGAATGTCGTGCCCGGCGACCAGGCAGCCGGCCGCGTGCCGGACGCGACGGTCGTGACCGAGGTCCTCTTCCAGGAGGCCCAGGAGTCCAAGCGCCTTGCCTCCGAAGCTCTCGAGCGCGGCGACCGTCGCACCGCTCAGCGGCTCCTCGAGCAGGCGGTGAAGACCCTCGACGAGGCGGGGGAGGCCGCCCCGGCCCCCTTGCGCGACGAGCTCGCGCACGAGGCGGAGGAGGTCCGCTACATGGGCACCCAGTCCGTGGTCGGCGACGCCAGCTACGTCTCGAAGATGACGCGCGCGTCGTACCACCAGCAGAACCGCAAGCGCGGCCGCCGCCCGTCCTCCCGCGACGAGGGCTGACCCGACGAGCGGGACTGTCATGGCGCTGAGAGGGGTCCCGGCCCGAGTGCCTGCGTACGCCTGCGAGCACTGCGGCTACCAGGGCCAGGACCCACGCCCCGTCGACGAGGTGCAGTGCCCGATGTGCGGGGAGCCCGTCACGCCGCTGCGGTAGCGAGCCGGCTCAGCCTTTACCCCTTATCGTCCGCAAGGTCCGGGTTCTCACGTTTTCCCGCGTGATCCCAAAGGTCCGATCTACCCTCGCGGAGGACGGGGGTCTGAGCCGACGGACGGCTGCTCCTGCGCCGTGAGGCTTGGGAGGGCCGCGCACCATGACCGCGTACGCGAAGCACGCTCGTCGACCCGTCCGACAGCGAGCCGGCTCTCTGAAGAGGCTCACTCGCTCGGCCGTTGCCACGGCGGCGGTCTTCGCGCTCTTCGGCGGTGCGGCGGCCGCCGCGGCCCAAGAGCTCGGCATCGACGTCTCCGGCCATCAGCACCCCAACGGCACCTCGATCAACTGGTCGAAGGTCCGGGCGGACGGAGTGACGTTCGCCTTCATCAAGGCGACTGAGGGCAAGACCTACGAGAACCCGTACTTCGCGAGTGACTGGTCATCGAGCGGGTCGGTCGGTATCTACCACGGCGCCTACCACTTCGCCCGTCCGAGCGTGGGATCGGCTGCCACGCAGGCCAGCCACTTCGTCTCGACGGCCGGACTGGCCGACCAGCCCGGTGACCTTCCCCCCGCCCTCGACCTCGAGGACACGGGTGGTCTCGGCGTGAAGGCCCTGCGGACCTGGACGGCGAACTGGCTCGAGAAGGTTGAGGACCTGACCGGCCGCAAACCGATCATCTACACCTCGCCGTCCTTCTGGGAGAACCGGATGGGCAACAGCACCGCCTTCACCGCCTACCCGTTGTGGATCGCCAACTACAAGGTCAGTGCGCCCCACGTGCCGGGCGGCTGGCCGACGTGGACGTTCTGGCAGGGCGCGAGCGACGGCAGCGTCAGCGGCATCAGCGGCAGTGTCGACATGGACGCCTTCAACGGGACGCCGGCCGAGCTCGCGGCACTGGCCAACGCATCTGTCCCGGCCCCGGCACCCGTCGAGGCGAGCGAGCCGAGTACGACGAAGGTCGGCACCGCGGTCACGCTCGCGACGAGCCGTCGCAGCGTGTACCGCGGCCAGAGCGTCACGCTCTCCGGCGACCTCACGACCGACGGTGGCGCTCCACTCGCGAACAAGCGGGCTGTCGTGAAGGCTCGACCCGAGGGGCAGACGACCTGGTCCAACGTGGCTGCTGTCACGACGGACGCGGCGGGGCACTTCGCGACGACGTCCAAGGTGACGGCCGCGACGAGCTACAAGGTGGTCTTCGCCGGCACCACGAGGTACGCCCGTTCGGTGTCCTCACTCCAGTCGGTGGCAATCACCCCCAAGACCGTCACGTCCCTCCAGCTGTCGGCGGACAGGACGTCGGTCCTCAAGGGCAGGCGGGTCAAGCTGGTCGGCCACCTCACCACTGCAGGCGGCGCTGCGCTGTCCGGCAGGCGGGTGAGGTACTACGTCCGTCCGACCGGTGCAACCGCCTGGACCCTGGTCGGGTCGAGCTCGACGACGCCGACGGGATGGCACCAGCTGTACGTCAAGCCGTCGAAGACGTCGACGTACAAGGCGGTCTACCGCGGGGGGCTTCGCTACACCCGGGCGACCTCGACATGGGTCAAGGTGCGCGTGCGCTGATCCTCAGGCCGTGCCGCCTCACCAGTCAGTGCTGGACTGACGAACCGAGAACGACCAGACGAGCATGAGCGCACCAGCCGCGACGAGGATCAGAGATCCCGCGCTGACCCACACGACCAACGGGAGGGCGCTCAGGGCGAAGAAGGTCCGCGCCGCCGGCACCGCGAAGAGCGCCACGAACGTGAGCCACAGCGCCGCAAGCAGCAGCACCCGCAGCCGGGTCAGGGGGAGTGCCAGCAGGGTGAGAATGGTCATCCCCACCCCGAACAGGACGACCGTGGCCGTCGTCCGCGACGCCTGGACGCCCAGGTCCGTCTCCAGGCTGGTCACCGCGTAGGCGGCGAACGTCGCTGAGGCGGCGAGCAGCCCCGCGGGAAGGGCGAACCGGAGGACGCGACGCAGGAAGTGCGGCTGCGCCCGAGCGCGGTTCGGTGCGAGCGCCAGGAAGAAGGCCGGGACCCCGATGGTCAGCGTGCTGACGATCGTCAGGTGCCGTGGGTAGAAGGGAAACGGCAGCTGCGCCACCCCGACTGCGAGCGCGAGGAGGGCGACGTACACCGTCTTCGTCAGGAAGAGGTGGGCGACCCGTTCGATGTTGCCGATGATGCGGCGGCCCTCGGCGACCACGTCGGGGAGCACGTCGAACCTGCTGCGCAGGAGGACCAGCTGGGCAACAGCTCTCGCTGCCTGCGCTCCGCCGCCCATGGCCACGCCGATGTCAGCGTCCTTGAGGGCTAGGACGTCGTTGACGCCGTCACCGGTCATGGCGACGACGTGGCCACCTCGCTGTAGGGCGTGCACCATCGCGCGCTTCTGGTGGGGGTTCACCCGACCGAGTACGGCGGCCCGCTCCATGACCGGGGCAAGCACGGCTGGGTCGTCGCCGAGGTCGCGGGCGTCGACCGCGCGTTCCGCTCCCGGGAGGCCGAGGGCGGCGGCGACGGCTCCGACGGTACGGGGGCTGTCTCCGGAGATCACCTTGACGCGCACGTCCTGCTCGGCGAAGTAGCGCAAGGTGTCTGCGGCGTCGGGCCTCAGACGCTCGGCGAGGACGACGAGGGCGGTTGGCTCGAGAGTCGGAGGCAGGTGGTCGCCCTCGAGCGGCGACCTGCTCCGCGCGAGCAGAAGCACGCGGCGGCCGGTGGCTGCACGTCGCTGCGCCTCCGCGAGCACCGCCGGCTCATGCTGGACGAGCACGTCAGGCGCGCCGAGGACCCACGTCCCGTGGCTTGCGAAGGAGACAGCGCTCCACTTGCGGGCTGACGAGAACGGCACGCGTCCCGTGGGGTCCCAGCCGTCCGGGGCGGAGAACTCCTCCGCCAGTGCACGCATGCTTGCGTTGGGTCGCTCGTCCGCGTGGGCGAGGGCGCCGAGCGCCGGAGCGGCGGATGCGGACGACCCGGTCAGCGGCACGAGCTCGCCCAGAGTCATGGTGCCCTCAGTGAGGGTGCCGGTCTTGTCGATCCCGACCACGTCGACACGAGCCAGCCCTTCGATGGCCGGCAGCTCCTGCACCAGGACACCCCTTCGGCCGAGCCGGACCACCCCCACGGCGAACGCCACGCTCGTCAGCAGGACCAGCCCCTCCGGCACCATGCCCACCACTCCTGCGACAGATCCGCGGATCGCCTCTTCGGGGGTTGCGTCGTCCAGGAGCAGCTGTGTGGTGACGAGCAGGGCAGCGATCGGGACGAGCACCCAGGTGACGACCTGGAGCACCCGGTTGAGGGCGTCGCGGATCTCGGAGTGGACCAGCGTGAACCGTCGCGCCTCGGCTGCCAGGGACACCGCGTAGGCCTCCTCGCCGACGCGCTCGGCCCGGACCCGGCCCGTGCCCGCAATGACGAAGCTAGCGGAAAGCACGTTGTCACCACCGTGTTTCGCCACTGGGTCCGACTCCCCGGTCAGGAGCGACTCGTCGATCTCGAGTCCCTGGGCGTCCATGACCACGGCGTCGACGACGAGCTGGTCGCCCGGGCCGATGAGGAGCACGTCGTCACGGACCACCTCCTCGGCCGCCACCTGGACGGTCGCGCCGTCGCGCAGCACGGTGGCTGTGGGAGCGTTGAGCAGCGAGAGCCGGTCGAGCGTGCGCTTGGCGCGCAGCTCCTGGACGATGCCTACCGCGCTGTTCGCTACGAGCACCAGGCCGAACAACGCGTCTTGGAGCGGACCCACAACGAGGATGACCACCAGCAGGGCACCGAGGAGAGCGTTGAACCGGGTGAGGATGTTCGCCCGGAGGATCTCGCGCACGGTGCGGCTGGGTCGGTCGGCGGCGCGGTTGACCAGGCCCGCCTCGACCCGCTGCGCCACCTCGGCGGGGGTGAGCCCCGGCACAGGCTGGGCAAGCAGGGGGTTCGGCGCGTCCACGGCCCGCCCCCTCCCCACGACGCTTCACCCAGCGCCGTCACGCATAGGCTCTTGGCACCAGGCTCGGGGCGGGCGCGGCCCGCGGACCAGAGCCGATGGACCCTGAATGACGTGAAGGAGCTGCCGGTGCGCGAGAGGGGGACGGCGTACGCCGTGGGCCTGGCCGCCGTCCTCGCGCTGACCGGCGGCGTGGTGGCATCCGACTCGCTGAACCGCGGCGCTGGAGGCCCATCCGCGGCCTGCCGAGGTGTGCACTGGGTCGCGGGCTGGGTGGCCGCGCCGAGCGACGCCGCGCGCCCGGACGGCAGCGGCGGCGCGGACGCGAAGCCGGTGCTCGATGCGCAGACCGTGCGCATGGTCGTGCATCCGAGCATCGGGGGCAGCCGGGTGCGGATCCGGCTCTCTCACAGGTTCGGGCGCGCACCCGCCCGCGTCGGTCACGCGACCATCGCCGTGCGTCGGCAAGGGGCCACGGTCGCGCCGGGAAGCGTCCGTTCCCTGGCGTTCCAGGGGAGGAGGGGCGTGACGCTCGAGCCGGGGGAGGATGCGGTGAGCGACCCCGCGCGGCTGCGCTTCCGCGCGGGGCAGGACCTGCTGGTCAGCCTCCACGTGCCCGGGGTGGTGGCGCGTCCCACCGAGCACTCGCTGACCAACCAGACGAACTACCTCTCCCGCAGAGGGGCCGGCGACCACGCCTCCGACGTGTCGGGCGCGGGCTTCCCGATCCGGGTGGGGACGGACGGCTCCGGGGGGTGGTACTTCCTGTCCGGGGTCGACGTGCTGGCCCCGCGCCGTACTGGTGCCGTGGTGGCCTTCGGCGACTCGATCACCGACGGCTTCCAGCCGGCGCTCGTTGACGGACCGTCCGGACCCCAGAACCGCAACGTGCGTTATCCCGACTTCCTCGCCACGAGGACCAGGTCGAGAGGAAGTGCCGAGCGGGTATCGGTGCTGAACAGCGGCATCAGCGGGAACCGGGTGCTCAGCGACGCCTCACCTCCGAGGCCGTACGGCGTGGCCGCGCTCGACCGGTTCCGGGCCGATGCCCTGTGGCTGCCCGGTGTGAGGGACGTGATCATCCTGCAAGGCATCAACGACCTGCGCACCGACCCATCCCTCCCACCGAAGCAGCTCACGGACGCCCTGTGGTTCCTCGTCCGCCAGGCCCAGCTAGGCGGGGTGAGGGTGCACCTCGGGACCCTGGCTCCGCAGGACGGTGCGCGAGAGGGGACTCCGCGGGTCGCCGAGGCGACAGAGCGCAGGCGACAGGTGGTCAACCGGTGGATCCGCACGAGCGGCGTGGCGGACAGCGTCGTGGACTTCGACCGCGCGCTCCGTGACCCGGCGCGCCCGAGCCGGCTGCGCCCCGCGTTCGACTCCGGCGATCACCTGCATCCGAACAGCGCGGGCTACCGAGCCATGGCCAATGCCGTGCCCCTGGAGCGGCTGAACACCGGGTGCCGCTGAGTAGGCGAAGAAGGCGGGGAGGACGCAAAGAGGAGGCCGCACTCCTTGTTCTCCAGGGGGTCCGGGACGAGAATCGACCTTGCGGCAGTGCATCGGGGCATGTCGTCGCGATGCCTCCGCATGGAGGTGGCAGATGATGACTGTCAACTGCCTTGTGGTCACCGTCGAGGCGACCCACCAGTCGCTGAAACAGCGGCTCGACGACGCAACGGACTACGCGGCGGCGCGGTCCAAGGCGCGTGAAGAATACGCCAGGACGGACGCCTTCCTCGCCGCGACCTGCCGGCATCTGGCGGCGGTAGACGAGGTCCTTCTTCCGTCCGCACGTCACCGCCTTCCCGAGGGCACGGAGCGGGCGAGGACGTACCTGCGCCAGGCGAGGCTGCTCGAGCACGCCACGGCCCTGTTGAAGGCTAGGCTCTATGGCGAGGCGCACGCGGCCTACCTGCCCTGGTCGGACGTCTGGGACCAGGTCCGGCGCGAGCTCGACCGGCACAACGAGCTGGAGCTGAGCATCGCCGAGGAGCTCGCCGGAGTTCTGGACCGGGACGAGTCCGACGACCTGGCCGAGCGGATGTACCGGGCGGAGGTCAGGGCACCGACCCGTGCCCATCCCTACCTCCCGCACAGTGGCCCGGTCGGCCACGCGGCACGCAAGATCTGGGCCGCCGCGGACCGCTTCTGGGACACCGCCGAGGGACGGGTGGTGCCACCGCCCGTGAGACCGCCGTCGAAGGAGCACGCCCACGACAGCCTCGTGGGTCAGTACCTCTTCGGTGGAGCGCTGCTCGACGCGGACGCTCCTGTGGTCGCGCGGCGGCGACGTCACGTCGGTCGGTAGCAGGCCAGGAGCCCGGCCGGGGCCGGGGCGTGGCCTGAGGCGAGCGTGCCTGCCTACCTAAGGGCTCCGCAGCACTTCTTGTACTTCTGGCCCGACCCGCACCAGCAGGGGTCGTTGCGGCCCGGTGGCCAGTCGACCACGCGCCTGAGGTTGCCCAGGTGCGCGGCGTAGGCGGCACGGGTGGACGACTCTGCGGGGTCGTGTCCCTTGGCCTCGGCGAACCGCAGGTACTCGGCGAGCGTTCCGAAGCCGACTGCCACCGGACCCGCATGCTCAAGGGCGAGACCGCGCAGGTGCTGCTCGACGATCCCGCGGTGCTCGGCATGGTCGGCCCCGTAGAGGTCGGCGAGCGAGGGCCAGGTGTCGAGCACCGCCGTGAACTCCCGCTCCGGCCAGTAGAGCACCGCCATCGTGACCGGCCGGGCGCTCGTCGCCGCGCCGAGGAGACGCTCCTCGTCCGCCGCGTCGAGCTCGGCGGCGTACTCACGTCGACGGTCCTCGGCCAGGAGGTCGTAGCGGTCCTCCGGAAGACCGAGGGCGCGCCGCACGCGGTAGCGCCCGTTCAGGCAGCCGATGTCGACGTTCTCGGGGTCGTCCCGCTGCGCGTGGGTGAGGCCCTGGCTGAACCAGCGCAATGCCTCGTCGAGCCGGCCGTGCAGCTCGAGGCTCTCTCCGACGAACGCATGGACGTAGCGGCCCTCCCAGCCGGCCCTGAGGTCATGACGAAGCTCGCCGAGCAGCTGATCGACCCTCGAGATCTCACCGAGCTCGAAGAGCACGTTGAGCATCTCGGCCCGCGGGTCGATGTAAGTCACGCCGCCGTCTCGGGCCGCCTCCTCGTAGCACGCTCTCGCCCGGCCGAGGTCGCCCTCGAGCTCCCACTGCTCACCGGCGTGTGCCAGCCAGGCTGCGCGACCCGGAGCTCCCGGAGCAACTCCACGGGCGCGCTCCTCGAACAGAGGCGCGAGCCTGTCGTGCGGCATCTGCTGCTGGAGCGCCTCCACCTCGTCGAGGATCTCGTCGAGAAGTTCGTCGTCACTCATGGGGCACAGGGTAGGGCGCACCCGCCCGTAGTGGTGCTCGAGCAGGCGTGCCTCTCCGACGGTCTGCCCGGGCGACCCTCAACCTCCGGCCTGCGCGGGGTACAGCTGCGTCCGGTCCCCGTCAGTGAGCTTCGCGCTTCGGGGAACGGCGGCTCCGTTGACCACGACGACGCAGGTGCGCGGGTCGATGCCGTAGGCGCCGGCCACGTCGGCGGCCCTCGCCCCCTCGGGCAGGCTCAGCTGGCCGTCGTACCCCGCCTGCTCCTCGGCGAACCGTCCCTTCAGGGTGACACTCACCTTCACGGATGGCTCCCGTCTCACCAGCCGGCCGGCTCGCCGTACTGCGCCTCGACGAGGTGCACGATGCCGAGACCGTCGAGGGTGTCGCGCGGGACCAGCATGCTGAGCTGGACGAACCCCGGGAGCCGCCCGATGTCCACCGCGCCGGAGATCGTGGCTCGGTTCTTCACCTCGTCCATGGTCATGCCGAACAGCTTGGCAGCGCGCGCAACAGCGTTGTCCACGGCGGCGTTGAGGAACGGCCCGGAGCCGAGGACCTGGACCGGCAGCATCGGTCCCTCGAGCAACGTGTCGTTGGTCTCCGCAAGCGCCTTGCCGCGGGCGACCTCGTCGGCCGTGAACGGCCGGGCCAGGAACGGCAGGTCCTCGGCCGGTGGGAGCAGGATCGGCCCGTCGAGGTCGAGCCCCTTGATGACGTCGACGCGGACGACGAGCCGCGCGCCGATGTCCGTGGTGTGCACGGCGACCTCGCCGTCACCGATCATGGCATGCACGTCACCGGCGTAGATGCCGGCGCCGTCGACCTTGACGGGCACGATCACGACGCTGCCCTGACGCACCGAGTCGATGTCCATGTGCACGTCGGTGCGCATCTCGAGCTGCTCCTCGGTGACCGCGAACTCGTGCTCCGCGCCGACGAGGAAGGCTCCGAAGTCACCGCAGTTGTGCGAGCTCGGCAGGTCGATCGCCGGGATCGAGCCGAGGTTGCCCGCAGAGATCCTGCAGCGGGTCATCGTGCCCACCAGGTCCGCCTTGCCCAGGGCGACGATCGGGTGCTGGGTCGAGTGCTCGGTCAGCGCGACCCACTCCCGGGCGTTGCGCGCCATCTCCTGGGCGCGGGCCGGGGCGACGGTCACCCCGATCTCCTTGGGATCGTCGAAGACCATCGTGTAGCCCTCCACCATGTGGAAGGCGATCACCTCGCTGTCGCAGACCTTGCACCTGACCGCAGACTCGCCGATCCCGTCGAGGTAGGTGTCGGGGTAGAGGAAGTGCCGCCCCGCGTCCCGGCAGGTCGGGCAGATGTTCGCGACGAACGGGTCGCTGATGAAACGGCCCTCCACGCCCACATGGGTCCCGGACGTGGTGGCGCGAGAGGTCTGCTCCAGCGTCTCGACGTACAGGGCGACGGCGTCGCCGACCTTCGCGCCCTCGACTCGCACCGGCAGGCTCACCTCGTGACCGCTCCTGATCGAGGGCGTGATCATCGGGCCCCAGCAGCCCGGGACGGTGATGTACTCGATGCGGCCCCCGTCCCTGACGGGGCCGAGCATCTCGTTGCTGGGTCCGACGATGTCGGTGTAGCGGTCGACCAGGACGTGGTCCTGGGCCAGGTCTGACGTGACTTCCACGGTCATGGGGAGAGCCTCCTCGGGCGAAGAGAGTTACCGGCGGGCACGTGCCGGTGTGGGTCGCATTCGCCTCGAGGCACCGGCCTTCGCCGGCGGCGCCCGTGGATCGAAAGTACGGCGGTTCGCCCCATGACGACAAGGCCGAAGGGCCCTGGCACGAAGGGGCTAGGAGGGGATGGGACATACGCCTCTGGCACGTGCCGAGACTGGCTCCTAGGTTCGCGATGGATCCCTGTCTTCCCCGCGCTTTGGAGGTCGGTATGACGACAGAGGCAGCTTCATCCGCATCGATTCCCCAGCAGGCCCGCGGTCGCGCGGCTCCGCTCGACCCCGCTGTCCGGGTCAAGCTCTACGAGACCATGGCTCTCAGCCGGGCGTTCGAGGAGGCCATCCTCAGCGAGTACCACGCGGACAAAGGTCCCGGCTTCGACATCGGCAAGGGCCTGATTCCCGGTGAGATGCATCTGTCCGCGGGCCAGGAGCCGGTGGCGGCGGGCTTCTGCGCGCACCTGACCGCGGACGACGCCGTGACGGCCACGCACCGTCCGCACCACTTCGCCATCGCGCATGGCGTGGACCTCCGGAAGATGGCTGCGGAGATCTACGGCCGCGAGACCGGTCTCGGTCGCGGGCGCGGTGGACACATGCACCTGTTCGACCCCGAGACGCACTTCTCCTGCTCCGGGATCATCGCCGAGGGATACCCCCCGGCGCTCGGTCAGGCGTTTGCCTTCATGCGGCGTGGCACCGACCGGATCGCCGTCGCGGTGACGGGTGAGGGCGCGGCGAACCAGGGTGGGTTCCACGAGTCGCTGAACCTGGCCGCCCTGTGGAAGCTGCCCGTCGTCTTCGTCGTCGAGGACAACGACTGGGGTATCTCGGTGCCGAGGACCGCATCGACGAGCATCTCCTCGAACGCTGACCGGGCCGCGGCCTACGGCATCCCCGGGGAGCGAGTGGAGAACGACGTCGAGGCGGTGTACGACGCCGCCGGTCGGGCGGTGGCACGGGCCCGCGCCGGTCAGGGGCCCTCGCTCATCGAGGTGCACACGCTCAGGCTGTGGGGCCACTTCGAGGGCGACGCCCAGGGCTACCGGCCCGAGCTCTCCGAGGTCTCTGAGCACGACCCGATCCCGCGCTATGAGCAGCTCCTGCGCAATGACGGTCTGCTCGACGACGAGAAGGTCGCGGAGATCAAGCGGCTCGTCGACACCGCCGTCGGGGACGCGATCGACTTCGCCAAGTCGAGCCCTGTGCCCGATCCCACCTCAGCCACGTCGCACGTCTTCGCCTGAAGGAGCCCACGATGACGATCACTGAAGCACCCCACGCCACAAGGCGGCTGAGCACCTCCATGGCCATGGTCGAGGCCATCTCCCAGGAGATGGAGCGCGACCCGTCGGTCTTCTACATGGGTGAGGACGTCGGGAAGTACGGCGGCATCTTCGGATCCACCACCGGGCTGCTCGACAAGTTCGGGCCCGAGCGCATCATCGACACCCCGATCTCGGAGACCGCGTTCATCGGTCTCGGCACCGGGGCCGCGGTCGAGGGCATGCGCCCGATCGTCGAGGTGATGTTCACCGACTTCATGGGGGTGTGCCTGGACCAGATCTACAACCACATGGCGAAGATCCACTTCGAGTCCGGCGGCAACGTCAAGGTGCCGATGGTGCTGACCATGGCAGCGGGCGGCGGCTACTCGGACGGCGCCCAGCACTCCCAGTGCCTCTGGGGCACGTTCGCCCACCTGCCGGGCATGAAGGTCGTGGTGCCGAGCAACCCCGCCGATGCGAAGGGTCTGATGACCTCGGCGATCCGCGACGACAACCCGGTGGTGTACATCTTCCACAAGGGCATCATGGGGCTGGCCTGGATGGCGAAGAACCGTCGGGCGATCGACGAGGTTCCGGACGGGGAGTACACCGTCCCCATCGGCGAGGCGCGTGTTGCGCGGGAGGGCGGCGACGTCACCCTCGTCACGCTGTCCCTGTCGGTGCACCACGCTCTCGACGTCGCCGAGAAGCTCGCGCCCGAGGGCATCGACGTCGAGGTCCTCGACCTGCGGAGCCTGGTGCCGTTGGACCGCGAGGCGATCCTGGCGTCGGTCGGCAAGACCGGACGGCTTGTCGTCGTGGACGAGGACTACCTGTCCTTCGGCGTCTCGGGTGAGGTCGTCGCCACGGTCACCGACCAGGACCCGGGGATGCTGCGGGTCCCGGTCCAGCGGGTCGCCGTGCCCGACGTACCCATTC
The DNA here is from genome assembly GCA_036375975.1 of Nocardioidaceae bacterium. GTDB lineage: Bacteria > Actinomycetota > Actinomycetes > Propionibacteriales > Nocardioidaceae > Nocardioides_C. The sequence goes on from DASVBF010000398.1 coordinate 14,563, forward strand.
CCTACGCCCACGACCTGGAGTACGCCGTCCTGCCACGACACGACCGGATCGAGCAGGCCATCCGCACGGCGACGTCGAGATGAGCCGGCGATGACCGACGTCGTCTTCCCGGAGCTCTCCAAGGAGGCGCCGGACGCCGAGGGGGTCCTCGCCACGTGGTTCGTGGCAGAGGGCGCCACGGTGACCTCGGAGCAGCTGATCGCCGAGGTCCAGGTCGACAAGGTGTCCGCGGACGTGCTCGCCCCGAGCGGGGGAGTCGTCCACATCCTCGTCGAGGAGGACTCGGCGGTCAGGCAGGGTACGCCGATCGCGCGGATCGACTAGGTCTACCCGGGCCAGGCTCGGGGTCGCGGCTCAGCCTCCGGTCCGGGCAGGAGGGTGGCGCAGGCGGGGAGGGTCGTCACCGCGAGGGCCGCCACGGCCGCCGAGTAGAGGTCCTCGGCATGCCGAGGAGTCCTGCCGATCGCCGTGAGGCCGAGGCGACCGTCGATGTCCAGCCCGCTGAACATGTGGAGGACGACGCCCGTGCCGAGCGCCTGGTCGAACTCGAGGCCGGCGGTCCGGATGGCGGTGATGACGTCCTCGGCCGTGCGTCCACGCCAGGTCGGATCCACCAGGTTGTCGGTCGACCGGTAGCACCGCTCGGAACCGTCCTCGCTTTGCCAGCGACCGGTCGGTCCGTCGTACCTACCGGGGACGAGGTTCGAGAGCACGGCGTAGGGATGCATCGTGCCGGTCCTGCGCAGGTTGATCTCCAGCCCGTAGACGTCCCAAGTCCCGTCGGGCGACCGGACGGCTGCGAAGTCGACGGAGAACCGGCCCAGCGCGCCCAGGCCCGACAGGACGCGGCCGACCTCGGTGCCGTACGGCGCCAGTCGGCGGCTGTAGCTCGCGCTCGCGGGGAACCGGCATCCGTCGTAGACCTGTCCATGCGGTCCGCCGAGGATCTGCTCGTGGCTGGCGAGCAGGTCCACCCGGCCGCCGGGTGCGATGTCCACCTGTACGCTCGGGCTGCTCACGGCGGTGCCGACGACGAGCTCCTCGACGACGCAGCCGAGGGCGATGTCCGCCAGGAACCACGGCTCCAGGGACTCGACGGCCCTGCGAACCTCGCGAGCTTTCGTGGAGGGGGAGAAGCGGATCACCCGGTTGCCGGCTCCGGTCCCACTGTTGTCCGACTTGACCACCACGCCGGCAGCCGAGGGGTGACGCCGCCTGATGTCCTCCGCGGCCGCCACGACCATCTCGACGGACCGGAGGTCCTCGTGGCCGAGGGGCAGGGGCACACCCGCGCTGCGCATGACCTTGCGGCCGTTGCTCTTGAAGCCCAGCGGCCAGAGCTCCGGCGCCGTCCCGTTGAGCGGCATCCCAAGCCGGGAGGCGAGGTCCTTCTCGATCGGCGTCACGTTATAGGGCTCGATGTAGGCGAGGCGGTCACCCGCCAGCGCACGGATCTTGCGGATCAGGTCCGGCCGGTCCAACAGCTTGGCGGTGACCGAACGTGGTGTCCGGTCCGGTACCTCGACGATCCGCATGCGTGCCCGCATGTCGCGGCGTCGCCTCGCCGGGACGAGCGACAGGTAGTAGTCGACGACCCGGCGTGCCGGGCGCTGGGACGTCACGAAGACGAGCTGCGACGCGGGGACCCGGGGGAGTGCCAGCAGCGAGAGCAGCTGGCGGTGCTCGAGCGCCGGGATCCGCTCGGCGTAGTGCGCGAGCAGCGAGTCGCCGACGCTGTAGGAGGGCAGCACGACGACGGTGTGGGGCTCCAGCGAGCCCGGCTGATGAGCGGATCTGGCGAGGCCCAGGTCCGAGGGTGACTCAGGGGATGAGAACGAGTCGAAGAAGCCGCCCATGTTGCTCCACTCCACGACCTCTGACATTGCGGGTCGCCGAGCGGATGGCGGAGGACGGCATGCCGCGCGGCGAGCGCTTCCAGTGTGCGCCCGCCGGCCCTGCTTCGCCAGAGAGTCCGAAGATCAGCCAGACCGGCGTACGTCGCGCGCCGCCAGCCACACCTCGAACTTGCCCTGGTTCCCGTCGAGGTACTCGCGGAAGATGTCGTCGAAGCGGAGGATCCTGTCGCGCATCTTGAACATCTGGAAGTCGAGCAGGCGAGCGGGGTCGCAGACGTGCGACTCGGCGGTGGCCCGCTCGACGGAAACACCACAGTCCTCACATGGCATATGGCGGGACAGGAACACCGCATACCTCCAGATCAAGCCCAAGGGGAGACGAGGGTGATCTTTCCCTGGCCCAGATTGACCGAAACGACCTATGGCGTCGCGCCGAAGGATGGGACTACCTTCTCTCCGCAAACGCAAGCAGGCATGGGCTCATCGGCTACCTCTCCACGGCCGCGGGCCGTCCAGACCACCTCTGTTCGTGGCACCCGCCCACACAAGAGAGCCTGCCCAGACGCGACCTGGGGTAGCGCCGGGCAGGCTCTCGCGTCGCCCGTCCGCCGACGGGGCCCGATGACGGGAGACCGGTCGCCTGGTCCAGACCCGTCGGGCTGGTCGGTACGGTGAGGACCCGTCCACGAGCGGAGTCGACCGAGGGGAGCGAACATGGGCTGGCTGATGCCGACCGCCAAGAAGGCGGCGGGCTACGGAGCGAAGTACGGAGCGAAGTACGGGCCTCACGCCGTCGTGGCGTGGAACATCGCGGGTGACCATGTGCAGGCCGCCGCCCGCGCGAAGGCTTCCGAGATCGCCGAGCGCCGCAAGGCGTTCGACGAAGCCGACTCGGTCGTGGACGGGTCGGTCCTGCGGGTCGTGGACGGCGGGACGGTCACCTTCGTCGTCTTCTCGGGAGAGGAGCCGGTGGCGTCGTACCCCGGCTCCGCGAAGCCGCTCGGCGAGGTCATCGCGCACGCTGACCTGACCAAGAGGGTCACCCCGGCCGAGCGGCGTGAGCGCCGTGTGGTCCAGCGCGCTCGGCGGGTGGCCGGCAGGAGGCGCGGGCGGCAGGCCGGTCTCGGATGAGGCCGCGTTCAGAGGTCGGCCCGGGGCTTCACGGACGAGGCGCCGCCCCTTCGGCCACCGCGCGGAGCGCCTGTCGACCCGCGGAGTGACCCGAGCCCATGGCGGCGTTCATCCCACCGCTGCTCGCCCAGGCGCCGGCAAGGAAGAGGTTGACGAGCGGCGTCCTGGAGGGCAGCTGGCCGAGGCCGGTGTTGAGAGGCGAGTTCTCGTAGCCTTCGATGGCCCCGCGGGGGTTCCTGGTGTAGTGGAAGTTCGTCAGCGGCGTGGAGGCCTCCCGGTGTCTGACGGCTCGCGCGAGCCCCGGCACGCTCTCCTCGGCGCGGGCGACGAGGAGGTCCGCCACCCGCTCCTTGATCTCCAGATAGCGAGGGTTCTGGTGGTAGTCAACCAGGTCGCCACCGGTGCCCCAAGTGTCCTCGTAGTCCCACGACGCCACCGTGCTCAGGACCACCACGGCGTGCCCGGCAGGCGCGCAGCCCGGATCCACCTGCGTGTAGTCGGTGATCGCGAGCCAGGCACTGGCCCAGTCGCCTCGCTGTGAGGCCGCCCATGCAGCATCCACGTCGAAGGACGGGTCGACGAACATCTCGTGCGCGAGTCCCTGCTCGGCGAACAGGTCCCGATCCAGGCCGAGGTAGACCGAGAAGATCGTGTACGACGGTGTGGGCAGCTCGACCTTGGCGACGTAGTCCGACGCAAGGCGCTCGCGCCCCACCATGTCGAGCATGGTGCTCGGGGCGCTGGCGTTGGAGATGAACCGCTCGGCCTCGATCCGATGGCCGCCCTGTGTGACGACGGCGACTGCCCGGTCGCCCTCGACCTCCAAGTCCGTCACGAGCTCCCCGTAGCGGATCTCCACACCGCGTTCCTGGAGCTGCTGCACCAACGCCCCGCCGATGGCCTGGGCGCCACCCTCGGGGTACCAGCCGCCGTGCTCGTGGTACGAGGCGCTGGCCGCCGCCCCCACGGTGGCGGCACACCGGGTCGGGGGCAGGCTCACGTAGCTCCAGAACGCTCCGAGTGCCGTGCGTGCCTCGGGATCTGTGACGTGGCGGCTCATCATCTGGTCCCAGGTCTCTCCGCTCACCCGAACCAGCGACGGGTAGCGCCTGGGCAGGTCCTCGAACGTCGGGGTCCGGCCGGTCGACCGGTCGACCGCGAGCCGCCGCGTGTCCCGGTACACCGCGAGCGCCTCGTCCAAGTAGCCGCGGATGCCGTCCGCCTGGAGCGGGAAGTTGCGGATCAGCTCCGCCTCGTACTCGAAGAAGTCGGCATGGGCGACGATCTCACGTCCAGGGCCGCGAAGGACGTAGAGCGGGTCGAGCCGGTGCAGCCGGAGGCGGTCGGCGATCCCGAGCTGCTCGTACAGATGGTCCGCACCGCCTCCCGGCGCGAGCCCGTTCAGCGCATGCAGGGCAGCGTCGAACCTGTACGGGCCGCGCTGGAAGCCGGTCGCGTAGCCACCGGGAACCGAGTGCTGCTCCAGCACCACAGTCCTCAGGCCCCCGCCCGCCAGCGTCACTGCGGCGGCCAGCCCGCCGAGGCCGGCTCCGATGACGAGGGCATCCACACGCTCGTTCATGACGCTCCCTCCGCCCTCACTCCCTCGAGTGGTGTCTTCGAGCGCAGCACCACCGCAACACCCGGGACAGTGCCGAAGGTCCCCGGAGGCATGGTCGCTACAAGCGGGCCGGGACGGCGATCCGATCGAGGTCGCGAGCGGCGTGGACGTCGGGAAAGAACCGGCGGGCCTCGGTGGCGAACACCGACTCGTCTGGGTGTCGCTGGGAGAAGTGCGTGAGCACGAGACGGCGGGCTCCGGCCTCGGCGGCGATCTGACCTGCCTGGGCAGCCGTCAGGTGCGCGTAGGAGGCAGCGAGCTGCTCCTCGCTGCTCAGGTAGGTCGACTCGCACACGAGAAGGTCTGCCTCGCGTGCGAGCTCGAGAGCACCGTCGCAGGTGCGCGTGTCCATGACGAACGCGAACGACTGGCCGGGACGAGGCTCGCTCACCTCCACCAGGTCGACGCGCTTGCCGTCGACCTCCAACCCGCCCTCACGCCGGAGCCTGCCGACGTCGGGGCCGGCGACTCCTCGGGCGGCGAGCTCCCGGGGGAGCATGCGTCGGTGGTCCGGCTCCTGCAGCCGCCAGCCGTAGGTCTCGACGCGGTGGTCGAGTGCCCGGGCGTGCAGGTCGAGGCTCGGCCAGGAGGCCACGAGCCCGTCCCGGGAGACCGGGTGCTCACGGACCTCGACAGCGGCATAGGCGGCACTGGCGTGACGCAGCCGTGCGACGTACTCCCGCCCGCCGGCCGGGAAGTAGACGTCCACCGGGCGCTCGACGCGGTCGAGCGCCATCCGCTGGAGCACGCCGGGAAGACCGAGGCAGTGGTCACCGTGCAGGTGGGTGATGCAGATCCGCGTGATGGACGTCGCGGACACGCCCGCGAGCGTGAGCTGACGCTGCGTGCCCTCGCCGGGGTCGAACAGGATGCCCTCGTCGTCCCACCTCAGGAAGGCTCCGTTGTGGGCGCGCGTCCGGGTAGGCACCAGGGACGCCGTGCCGAGGACGACGAGCTCCCGTGCGCTCACGAGTCGGAAGGCGCGCCCGTGAAGTGGTCGGCATCGGCGATGTTGGGTGGCGCCGCCGGGTGCTCCACGAGTGCGAGGATCCGGTTGGCCATGAAGCGCGCGGTGCGGACAGGGGTACCGCCGCGGGTCACCTCGGCGACCTCCACGACGCCTCGCCTCGTGTTGATCTCCACCCGGCGCCCGTTGCGCGTGGCAGTCACCTCGTAGGTGCGGACGTCCCCGCCCGCGTCGATGACGATCTCCACCCGGTCACCCCGCACCACTCAACCGTAGACCCAGGACGCCGGCATGCCAGGGCGAACAGGGACAACCGTGTGGATGGCCGTCGGAACCGGTCAGGCGCTGGGACGGCTGCCGCGCGCATCGCGGACGTCGCGGGCGGCCAGCCATGCCTCGAAGCGACCGGCGTTCGTGGCCAGGTACTTCTCGAGCTCGCTGTCGACAGCGTCGATCCGATGCTGCGCCGCCGCCATCTGGAACTCGACCCTTCGTTCGGGGTCGCAGACGTGGGAGCCGGCCTGCTCCCGCTGGATCGCCTCGCCGCAGGTGGCGCACGGAATGAAGTTGGACCAGAACACGCCCGGACCTCCTGGTGGTTCCCGAGAGACCCCCATGGTTCCCGGTTTCCCGGGCGCGGAAACGGCACGGTTTCCCCGGAACCGGGCCCGCGCTTCCTCCCGCTGTATAGACGCGGCACGGCCCGTCCGGGTCATATGCGCCAACGGCCATTGACGGAGCCTCCGCGACCTCACGATGGTGGACGGAACCGATCGCGCCCCGAGGCAACCCACCGGATCACCACCCTGGGAGGCTTCATGCAGGTCCACCGCCTCAACTCCGACGTCACCGTGCTCAACGACCACCTCCCGGTGCCCACCATCGGGTTCCTCCCCGTGAACGCCTTCGTGCTGCACGCCGCTCAACCGGTCGTCGTGGACACCGGCCTGAGCCTTCCGGGCCGCGGCTTCATGGACGTGCTCGGGTCGGTCATCGACCCGAAGGACGTCCGCTGGATCTGGCTCACTCACCCGGACCGGGACCACACCGGTGCCATCTTCGATCTGCTCGACGCAGCACCTCAGGCCCGCGTCGTCACGACGTTCCTGAGCGCCGGGATCATGTCGACGGACAGCCCGCTGCCGATGGACCGGGTCTACCTGATCAACCCCGGCCAGACGCTCGACGTGGGGGACCGCAGACTCAGCGTGTTCCGTCCGCCCCTGTTCGACAGCCCGGCCACGATCGGATTCTTCGACCCCAAGTCGCGGACGTGCTTCTCCTCCGACTGCTTCGGCGCCCCGATGACCAGCGGTGACCTGGCCGAGGGAGACGACGTGCGTGATGTGCCGGCGGAGGACCTGCGCTCCGCGCAGCTGCTGTGGGCGACGGTCGACAGCCCGTGGATCCACGTCGCCGACCGCGACACCTACCAGCAGACCATCGAGCCGCTCCGGCAGATGGCGCCGGACGTGATTCTCAGCTCGCACCTGCCACCCGTGGTGGACAGCATCTCCGACTGCCTGGACATGCTGTCCGTCGCCCCCCTGGCGGACCCCTACGTCGGCCCCGACCAGAAGGCGCTGGAGGAGATGCTGGCGGGCTTCGAGCCGGCCGCGCCCACCACCTGAGCGCCCCTCGCAGCACCAGGGCTTGGCTGGCAGACTCCTGGGTACGTGCCGACCAGTCGGCGCACCCCCGAGCGTCGAGACCCTGAGAGGAGCGTCATGACCACCACTCCGAACGAGCCCGTCAAGGACGAGGACATCGAGACGATCGGCGTCACGTCCACCACCGCAACGGTCGGCCAGGACGCCGACGGCACCGACACCGCGGATGCGGACGGGACGGACGGTGACAGCACCGACACGACCGACGGCGACAGCAGCGACGGTGACTCCACCGACGCCACCGACGGCGACAGCACCGACGGCGGCGACGCCGACGGGACCGACGCCTGAGCCTTGGACGCACTCTCCCTGCTCAGCGGCGACGTCCAGGCCTTTCGCGACAAGGTCTGGGCGTCCCACGTCCACGTGCACCACACCGAGGCGACAGCGCTCTCCGGCCTGCTCTCCCTCGACGACGTCGACCACCTGCTGACGAGCGTCGCCCTACGCACACCAGCGCTGCGCGTGGTCAAGGACGGGCTGGTTCTGCCGTCGTCGCGGTTCACCCGGTCCGCGACCATGGCGGGTTCACCCCTGACCGGGCTCGTGGATGCCCGCAAGGTGCTGAGCCTCTTCGACGACGGCGCGACCGTCGTACTCCAGGGGCTGCACCGCTACTGGCCACCGCTCACCGAGCTCGTCCGGGATCTCGAGCTCGCGCTGGGTCATCCCTGTCAGGCCAACGCCTACCTCACCCCGCCCGGCTCGCAGGGCTTCGCCCGGCACAGCGACACCCACGACGTCTTCGTCTTCCAGACCCACGGCCGTAAGCAGTGGGAGGTCGTCGAGAGCTCGCAGGAGCGGGAGATCCTGCTCGAGCCGGGGCTCTCGATGTACCTCCCGACCGGCACCCCGCACGCTGCGCGCAGCCAGGAGCAGGCCTCCCTGCACGTGACGGTCGGAATCAACCGGCTGACCTATCGCGACGTGCTGCGCAAGCTCAGCGACCAGGTCCTTGCCGACAGCAGGTACGACCAACCGCTCCCGGCCGGCTACGTGGGCGAACCGTCCCGGCTGGCGCACCGTCTCGCCGAGGAACTCGCGTCGTTCACCGCGGGCCTCACCGACCTGGACGCTGCCACGGTGGCCGACGACCGGACGGCCGCGTTCCTCCGCGAGCGCACCCCTGCCCTGCGCGGCGGCCTCACCGACCTCGTCGCCCTGGATGACATCGACGGCGACACGCTCCTGGAGCGGAGGCGCACCGCCACCTGTGTGCTGAGGCTCGAGGCGGAGCGCCTCGTCGTGCTCCTCGGCGACCGCGAGCTCCGGATGCCGACCAGGCTCCTCGAGGCGATGGAGTACCTCCGCGACCACGACTCGTTCCGCGTGGCCGAGCTGTCGCCGTGGCTGGACGAGTCGAGCCGGCTCGTCGTGACGCGGCGACTCGTGCGCGAAGGTCTCCTGCGGATCGCCAGGTGACTGCCGGAGGGACCGCCGGACTCCGCTGCTCGACCGCCAGCCAGGAGCTCTCGGAGCCGCTCGTCGGCACGGCCTCGACGGTGCGGTCGTTCCTGCTCGTCGAGGAGACCGGCCCCTGGGGCGTCCACGCGGTGCGTGACAGCCGGCTGCCGCGGGAGGTCAAGCAGCGGCTGAGCCACCTCGAGTCCCGTCACCGGATCCGGCCACTGCTGATCCGACGACACCGACAGGCGGGCCGACGGGCGCCGGACACCACGGGGTCGGTCCGGGTCTTCGCGGCGTACGTCCACACGGATCACCCCTGGGTCGAGACCGCGGCGCTCGGGGACGTGAGGGAGCTGCTCGACCTCGATCTCTCGGGTCTGGGTGACGGCCGGTCGCCGGGTCTCACCCCGCACGAGGCGGCGCTGTTCCTCGTGTGCACGCACGGCAGGCACGACGCGTGCTGCGCGGAGCGAGGGCGACCGCTCGCGACGGCTCTGGCCGAGGTCGCCCCCGAACACACCTGGGAGGTGTCCCACATCGGCGGCGACCGGTTCGCCGCGAACGTGCTCGTGCTGCCGCACGGGCTCTATTACGGCCGGGTGCTCCCTTCCGACGCCGGCGAGTTCAGCCGGACGCACCTCGCCGGCCACCTGGACCTCGTGCACCTTCGCGGCAGGTCCGCGTACCCGTTCCCGGTGCAGGCGGCCGAGGTCTACCTCCGGCGGCACATCGGCGTGAGCGCCGTCGAGCCGCTGGTCGTGCAGAGCCATGAGCGTCATGGCACCGAGAGCCAGGTGGTCTTCCTCGTCGACGGGAAGCCGTGGCAGGTGCGGATCCACACCGACCTGGGTAGTCCGAGGCAGCTCACCTGCCGGGCAACCTCCGCCTCGACCGGCTTCACCCAGCGGCTGGTCGAGATCACTCGGTGCTGAGCAGAGTGTCGTGCCACGCGGTCGAGCTCGTCCCGGGGCCGAGGTGGACGAGACGGCGACAGCGAAGTTCACTCGGCGGAGACCACCTGCTCCTCGCGACGATGGCCCTCGGACAGCCGGCGGAGCCGGTCGAGGTCGATCTGGTCCTTTGCCGCCACGGCGATGCTGACCGGGGTGACGGCTGTGAGCGTCGAGGTGCGCAGCCCGCCTTCGAGCACGGCGCGTTCGCCGAGCACGGCACCGGGACCGACCTGGGCCAAGGAGTCTCCATCGACGTCGACGGAGAGGACACCGTCGAGCACCAGGTAGACCTCGCTCCCAGGCTCACCCTGCGCCGTGAGGCTCGCGCCCTGGGGAAGCCTGCGGATCTCGGGCTTCTCGCCTCCGCGCATGATCTCGCCAGACATCTGACGCTCGAGCTCCGACTCGACCGCGAGCACGAGCGCCTCCCGGTCGCTGTCGCCCCAGGGCGTCCGCTGCCCGAAGGAGTGGCTCATCCACTCACTCTGGTCCGCGAGCCCGGTCTTGAACGCGACGCGGCCATCGGTGTCGTAGACCCAGTGACGAGGAAACGCGCTCGCGCCGGTGAGCTGGACGCCGCTGCTGCCGTCCGCCCGAATCGTCAGTACGAGCGTGGTCCACACGATCGGCGCCTGCCACTGCACGAATGGCGCGTGGGGGACCGGCCGGGGGAGCGGGACGCCGGTGGCACCACCCACGGTCTGGGTGAACGTGACCCGGTCGTCGTCGCGCTGAGGCTCGCCCCGCAGGACCGGGAGGGAGACCGCGCGGAACGTGACCCCGAGCTTGCCGACCCGCACGGTGGTCGAGCCCATCACCAGGTCCGAGTCGTCTCCGAAGCCCGTGTCCACGATGCGTCCGTCCTCGACCTCAGCCCATCCGGAGAGCACATTGGCGAAGCGGAACTTGTCCAGTCGGCAGAGCTCACGGACCGCCGGCGTCCCGGAGACCTGATCCGGGAGCGGCTGGTCGAAGTGGGACAGCCTCAGGTTCATGCCGAGCTTGAGTGGGCCCGTCAGCGACTCCGACGGGATCCAGGACATCGTCGTGCCCGTTGCGTCGACGCGCATGTCTTCCCTCCCTGATCTCCGTGACATGCCCCCCACGCTAGGTCCGGGGGCCCCTGTTCGGCAGAGCCCGATCGGGGCAGGAGCCGGTCAGGGTTAACCCTCATCGGGAGGCCGGAACGTCAGGGCCAGCACTCTGGACCGTGCACCTTGCCCGGAGGAGCATCGAGGTCATGACCATGACCGCCCTCGTCGTCGACGACCACGCCGGCTTCCGCACCTCTGCGCGGTTCCTGCTGGAGATGGAGGGATTCGAGGTCGTCGGCGAGGCCGAGGACGGCGCCTCGGCGGTGAGCGCTGCGGAGCGGCTTGAGCCGGACTTGGTGCTCCTGGACGTCCAGCTGCCGGACAGCAGGGGGTTCGAGGTGGCACGCGAGATCCTCAGCCGCGGGCTGCACTCCCGGATCATCTTGGTGTCGAGCCGGGAGGAGTCGGACTACGGCGACAGCATCCGCGCCTCCGGCGCCATCGGGTTCGTACCGAAGGGAGAGCTGTCGGGCGACCGCGTTCGTGCCCTGCTGACGAAGGACGCGACATGCCGCTGACGGACTCCACGCTCAGACGGCTCGCCTGGGTCACGTTCGCCTACTGCTGTGGGTGCTATCTGCTGCTCGCCGCGATGCCGCTGCTTGCGCACTGGCTTGGCGGTTCCGCCGGGAAGGTCGACGGGGGCTCGGTCGTCCTCGGCGCGATGACGTTCGCGTTCCCTGTCGCGGGGATCCTGGTAGCACGACAGCAGCCCCGCAACACCCTCGGCTGGCTGATGATTGCCGTGGGCCTCGTGGCCTCCTTCCCCGTCTCCGCGTACGCAGAGTATGGCCTGAACATCAGACCGGGCTCCCTGCCGGGCGCGGACGTGGCCGCGGCGGTCACCGCAGCCAACTGGGCTCCGGTACTCGGCCTGGTGGGGACCTTCCTCATCCTGCTGTTCCCGGACGGTCACCTGCCCTCCCCACGATGGCGCTTCGTCGGCTGGTTCTCAGGTCTGGCGATCGCTTGGGTCTATCTCCTGATCACCCTTATGCCGGGCAAGCTCGAGGCGGCCGGTGAACCTCGGCTGGACAACCCGCTGGGCATCCCGGCACTCGGTGAGCTGGCTCATCTCCTCCTTCCGACCATCGTCGTACTCCCGACCAGCTTCCTCTTGTGCGCCGCCGGACTGATCGCGCGGTTCCGCCGATCGTCCGGGGTGGAGCGGCTCCAGCTCAAGTGGTTGGCAACGGCAGGGGCGATCGTGGCGCTGCTCTACCTCGCTGCGATGGTGAGCAGCCTGCTGACGGGAATCTCGGACAACCAGCCAGACCCTGGATGGCTCCTGGTCATCCAGAACCTGGCGGTGTACTCCTTCGCCCTCGTCCCGGTCGCGATCGGCATCGCGATCCTGAAGCACGGTCTCTACGAGATCGACATCGTGATCAACAAGGCCGTCGTGTTCGGGACCCTCGCGGTCTTCATCACCACCGTCTACGTCGCGATCGTGGTAGGGCTCGGCGCGTTGGTGGGAACTGGCGTCCAGCCCAACCTTGCCTTGTCCGTTGCGGCCACCGCAGTCGTCGCGGTCGCCTTCCAGCCCGTCCAGCATCGGGCACAGCGCGTCGCCAACCGGCTGGTGTACGGCGAACGGGCCACGCCCTACGAGGTTCTGTCGGAGTTCACCGACCGCGTGGGCGGCAGCTACGACGCCGTCGAGCTGCTTCCCACGATGACGCGGACGATCGCACACGGCGTGGGTGCGGCGCGCACGGACGTGTGGCTGGCCACCGGGCACCGGCTGGTCCGCGAAGCCACCTGGCCTGAGCGGGACGCTGACAAGGCCGACGGTGCGGACGGCAGAGCCGTGGCCGTGGACACGCTGTCAGAGATAGTGGCCGATCGGGTCGTGGCTGTTCGGCATCAGGGGGAGCTGCTCGGCGCGCTCGCGGTGACGAAGCCGTCCGGGGATCAGCTGACCCCGGCGGAAGGCAAGCTGCTGGACGATGTCGCGGGACAGGCGGGGCTGGTGCTGCGCAACGTCCGGCTGATCGAGGATCTCCGTGGCTCCCGGGAGCGGCTGGTGACCACCCAGGACGAGGAGCGGCGCCGGCTGGAGCGGAACCTGCACGACGGTGCGCAGCAACGGTTGGTGGCGGTGGCGCTGATGATCCGCACGGCGCGGGTCCGGTTGGGTCCCGATGCTGCTGGTTTGGGGCCGGCGCTGGACCAAGCCGCCGACCAGCTTCAGTCCGCGATCGAGGAGCTGCGAGAGCTCGCTCGTGGCATCCACCCGGCGATCCTGACCGAGCGCGGCCTCGGGCCGGCGATCCGGTCGCTGGTCGAGCGGTCACCGGTGCCGGTGGTTCTCGGGTACGCACTGGACCAGCGGCCCCCGGCACCCGTCGAGGCCGCGTTGTACTTCGTGGTTGCGGAGGCACTGACGAACATCGCGAAATACGCCCGCGCCACCCAGGTCGGGATACAGGTGACCCGGTCCGGGCGGGTCGTCACCCTGGAGGTCAGCGACGACGGGGTCGGCGGCGCCGACGGGGCGAGGGGATCGGGGCTGCGTGGCCTGGTCGACCGCCTTGCCGTGGTCGACGGAACTCTGGCGGTGCACAGCCCTCCCGGACGTGGCACCCGGTTGGTCTGTACCGTCCCGGTGCCCACGGCTCCGCATGTCCCCGACCCGACACCCACCCTGGTTGCGAGCAGCTGATGGCGGCCCCGACCACCCTCCGCCGGACGGCCATGGGCCTCTTCGTGGTCTCCCTGACCCTGCTCGCGTCCTCGGTCCTCCTCAAGGCGCTCAACGCAGGGACCTACACGACTCACGACCCAGGAGATGTGGCTGCGTCGAGCACCCTCAGCCTCTCCGTCGGCTGTTTCGCGGTCACGGGGCTCCTCATCATTCGGCGCAGCCCCCACCAGTCAATCGGCTGGCTCATGTCGCTGATCGCCTTGATCCTCGCGTGGCTGGACTTCTCCTATGGCTACATCCGCTACGCACTGGTGACCGACCCGGGGGCCCTGCCCCGGCCGGAGATCCTTGCCGGCTTCAACTGGTTGTGGGCGGTGGGGTTCGGTCTGACCTGCACCTTTCTGATACTCCTGTTCCCCGACGGACGGCTGCCCTCGCCGAGGTGGCGCGCGGTCGCGTGGTCCTCGGGTCTGGTGCTCCTGGGCATGGCGCTGGGGATGATGCTCGGCCCCTCCACCTACGAGGGCGACGCCGTGCCAAGCGTGTCCAGTCCGTTCGAGGTGCAGCAGCTGGAGCCGGTCCTGACACCTGTCCGTCTGGGGAGCTTCGTCCTGTTCCCGTTGACCGTGCTGGCGTGTGCGGCGTCGCTCGTGGTGCGTTTCCGTCGCTCACGCGGCCGTGAACGACTCCAGCTGAAGTGGCTGGCCACCGGCGTCGTCGTCGCGGCGGTGCTCTTCCTGCTGGCCATGACCGCCTCGCTCGTCGGCCCAGGGGCAGTGAGCCCCGAGCCGGGCTGGGTGGGCACGCTGACCAACGTGGCCCTGGTCTCCTTCACGCTCATCCCCGTCTGCATCGGTGTCGCGATACTCAAGCAGGGGCTCTACGAGATCGATGTGGTGATCAACAAGGCGCTGGTGTTCGGGATCCTGGCGGCCTTCATCACCACCGTCTACGTGGCGATCGTCGTCGGCGTCGGCCGCCTTGCGGGTGGCGGCGAGCGACCGAACCTGGCGCTCTCCGTCGCAGCCACAGCGGTGGTGGCGGTGGCCTTCCAACCGGTGCGGGAAAGGGTGCAACGGCTTGCCAACCGGCTGGTGTACGGAGCGCGGGCCACGCCGTACGAGGTGCTGTCCGAGTTCGCTGACAGAGTCGGGGGCAGCTATGACGCCGCCGAGCTGCTGCCGACGATGGCCCGCACGGTCGCGCAAGGCGTTGGCGCTGTCCGGTCCGACGTCTGGCTCCTCACCGAGGCCGGACTCGTGCGGGAGGCAACATGGCCAGACACGCCCGTCGGAGCCGAGGAGCGCCCGACCGTCCAGGAGCTTTCAGACCTGCGGGCGGACCGGGTAGCCGCGGTGTGCCACGGTGACGAGCTGTTCGGCGCACTGTCGGTGACCAAGCCGCCCGGTGAGCAGCTGACCCCTGCCGAGCAGAGGCTGCTGGACGATGTCGCGGCGCAGGCGGGCCTGGTGCTGCGCAACGTCCGGCTGATCGAGGACCTCCGAGGTTCTCGCCAGCGGCTGGTGAGCACCCAGGACGAAGCACGCCGCCGCCTCGAACGCAACCTGCACGATGGGGCGCAGCAGAGCCTCGTCGCAGTCGCGCTCATGCTCCGGATGGTGCGCGCGCGGCTCGGCGACCAAGGCCCGGCCGGCTGCACTCTGGACGAGGCCGTGGACCAGCTCGGGTCGGCCATCGAGGACCTTCGTGAGCTGGCCCGTGGGATCCACCCCGCGGTCCTCACCGAGCGGGGACTGGGCCCCGCGATCGCGTCACTTGCGGAGCGGTCCTTGGTCCCGGTGGTCGTCGACTACCGGCTGGACGACCGCCCCTCCACGGAGGTCGAGGGCACCCTCTACTACGTGGTCGCCGAGGCGCTGGCAAACGTCGCCAAGCACGCGGCGGCCACGGAGGCGCGGGTCCGCGTCTGCGGAGGGGAGGGACACGTACGCCTCGAGGTGAGCGACAATGGAGACGGGGGTGCCGATGCCTCGAACGGCTCCGGGCTGCGCGGCCTGGTCGACCGGGTCTCGGTCGTCGACGGGTCCCTCGACATCGACAGCCCGGCCCGAGGTGGCACCCAGTTGGTGTGCACGCTTCCCTTCGCGCCATCGGGAGGACCGACCGACGCCGCGGCGGCCGAGACCACAAGCGCGACACCTCTAGGAGTGGCCAAGTGAGCCATCGACCTCCGTCGCAGGGCTCCACCGGCGACATCAACACCTTCATGATCGCGGACATCCGTGGCTACACGTCCTTTACCCAGGAGCACGGCGACGCAGCAGCAGCAATGCTGGCGGGCACGTTCGCCAGCGTGTGTCGCGAGGTCGTGCAGGCACATGGGGGCACGCTGCTCGAGCTGCGCGGAGACGAGTCCCTGTGCCTGTTCCGCTCGGCTCGCGCCGCGGTCGCTGCCGCGGTTGAGCTTCAGGACGACTTCGTGAAGCGTGCAGTCGATGACCCGGACACGCCCTTGCTCGTCGGGATCGGCTTGGACGTCGGGGAGGCGCTGTCTGTGGAAGGGGGATACCGAGGCGGCGCGCTCAACCTGGCCGCGAGGCTGTGCAGTCGTGCCGGCCCGGGGGAGATCCTCGCGAGCAACACGGTCGTGCACCTGGCGGGCAGCCTGCCGGGCATCACCTATGAGCGGCGGGGAGAGGTTCGGCTGAAAGGGCTGCGCGATCCCGTTCCCATGATCCGGGTGACGGGCAGCGACGACGCGATGGCCAAGCTGGTCGGGGCCACGGTGGTGACCCGAGCCATGCGGGTGGCGCTGGCCGACGACTCAGTGCTGCTTCGCGAAGGCATTGCCCGTCTGCTCACCGAGTCCGGCTTCAAGATCACGAGCGCTGCGAGCGATGCGGAGGAGCTTCTGTCCCAGGTGCGTAACGACCGCCCCGATGTGGCGATCGTCGACATCCGCATGCCCCCGACCTTCACCGATGAGGGGCTGAGGGCGGCCCACACCATCCGCGCTGAGATGCCCGAGGTCGCGGTGCTGCTTCTGTCCCAGCACGTCGAGACCGACTTCGCGGTCGAGCTTGTCTCCGGCGGCGCTGGGCGTCTGGGCTACCTCCTCAAGGACCGCGTCTCCAACATCCAGGAGTTCACCGACGCCGTGCGGCGCGTGGGGGCCGGCGGGTCGGTGATCGATCCGGAGGTTGTCTCACGCCTGGTGGGTCGCGCCCGACGTAACAACCCACTGGACGCACTGACCGACCGGGAGCGCGACGTACTCAGCCTCATGGCTGAGGGGCGATCCAACCAGGCCATCTCCCGCGCGATGAACCTGTCCACCAAGTCGATCGAGGGCCACGTGCGCAACATCTTCAGCAAGCTCAACCTTATGACGACTCCGGACGACCATCGCCGGGTCCTCGCCGTGCTCACCTACCTCCACACCTGAGGGGGGCCCATTCGACGAGGCCGCCGTTGGCCGGACAGGTCCATCACAGGCCCAGGTGTTGAATTAGGTCCCGCGGCGTGCTCTCAATTGAGGCGGAGGAAGAGATGCCTGGTCGACGTACCTCGTATGACGACGTCACGGCCCTGGTCGTGGTGGATATGCAGAACGACTTCGCGCACCCGGAGGGGGGCCTCTACGTGAGGGGTGGCGAGGAGATCATCGAGGTCGTCAACGACGAGATCCGCGAGGCGCGGCTCGGCGGCGGCCTGGTCGTCTACACCCAGGACTGGCACCCGGAGACCACTCCCCACTTCGCGAAGGACGGGGGCATCTGGCCGACCCACTGCGTCCAGGGAACCTGGGGTGCGGGATTCCACGACGACCTCGAGGTGCTCGGCCCCGTCGTCCAGAAGGGCACGAGCGGGGAAGACGGGTACTCCGGCTTCACGGTGCAGCACCCGGTCAACGGCGAGACCCATCCCACCGGGCTCGACGCCCTGCTCAAGCAGCGCGCGATCCAGCGGCTTGTCGTGGTCGGTCTGGCGCAGGACGTGTGTGTCAAGGAGACGGTGCTCGAGGCCCGCAGTCTCGGCTACGAGGTCACCGTGCCTCGTGACGCCACGCGACCGGTGAACCTCCGGCCGGGCGACGGCCAGGCCTCGATCCGGGCGATGAGCGACTCCGGAGCCCGGATCCTCTAGCGGGGGCAGCAGCCTGGACGAACGCTCGTGGCAGGATCGGGCCATGGACTATCGCACCCTGGGGCGCACGGGTTGCGCCGTATCCACGCTTGCCTTGGGCACGATGACCTTCGGTGACGAGACCACCGAGGAAGAGTCACATCGCCAGATCGACCGGTTCGTCGAGGCCGGCGGGACGCTCGTCGACACAGCCGACGTGTACAGCCGTGGCACCAGCGAGGAGATCATCGGACGGTGGTTCGCCAAGAGGCCCGGCGAGATGCGTGAGCGTGTCGTGCTGGCGACCAAGGGGCGGTTCGCGATGGGCGAGGGCCCGAACGAGGTGGGTCTCTCGCGCCGGCATCTGACCTCGGCACTGGACTCGTCGCTGCGGAGGCTCGGTGTCGAGTGCATCGACCTCTACCAGGTGCACGCGTTCGACCCGTTGACCCCGCTCGAGGAGACCCTGCAGTTCCTGGACGACGCCGTGACATCCGGGAAGATCCACTACGCCGGACTGTCGAACTTCACCGGTTGGCAGCTACAGCGGGCCGTGGACGTGGCCGAGCACCGAGGGCTCGTCAGGCCGGTGACGCTCCAGCCGCAGTACAACCTGCTTGCGCGTGAGATCGAGTGGGAGATCCTGCCGGCCGCGGAGGCCAACGGCCTGGGGCTGCTTCCCTGGTCACCGCTCGGTGGAGGCTGGCTTACGGGCAAGTACCACCGGGACGAGCGGCCCACCGGTGCTACTCGGCTCGGCGAGAACCCCGACCGTGGAGTGGAGGCCTACGACCGGCGCAGCAGCCTCGACCGGACCTGGCGGGTGATCGACGCAACCCAGTCGGTTGCCGAGGAGCTGGGCGCGTCGATGGCGCAGGTGGCGCTGGCCTGGCTCGTCGACCGCCCCACGGTGACCTCGGTGATCATCGGGGCCAGGACGCTCGAGCAGCTCGAGGACAACCTCGGCGCTGCAGGGCTGCACCTCTCCGAGGAGCACACCCGGCGGCTCGACTCCGCCAGCGACCCACAGCCTGCCGACTACCCGTACGGC
>DASVBF010000031.1:0-5649 GCA_036375975.1 Nocardioidaceae bacterium
TCGTCGGCAACCTCGTCGGCAGCTACAACGACCTCGTCGAGCTGATGGCCCTTGCCCGCGACGGCTTCGTCGAGATGCTCACAGAGACCTACCCGCTCGACGCGGTCAACGACGCGATGGACGACCTCGATGCAGGTCGGCTTCGTGGTCGCGGGATTCTCGTGCCGAGCTGACCGGTCGAACGGGACCTTTGCCTCCTGCGGCTGCGTGGTCCACGTCCTAGCGTGGGCTTCGCCGGGAGAGGGAAGGTCGCGCCATGGGCGAGTTCATGATCAACAGCGACGCGTTCGCCTGGGAGATGGAGCACGATGCAACGCTGAGATCGACCGTGGTCTCGCTCATCATGTTCGACCGGGCGCCTGACTGGGACGTGGTCGTCGACAGGTTCCAGCGGATCAGCCGGCTGGTCCCGATGTTCCGTCAACGCGTGGTCGAGACCCTCCCGCCTGCCCCGCCTCGCTGGGAGTACGACCCGGACTTCGACATCGACTACCACATGCGGCAGGTCGTCGCGCCCGGGCCCGGCACCTTCGACACCGTGCTCGAGATGGCTCGTCGGGCCGAGATGGCGGAGTTCGACCGCGCCCGACCGTTGTGGGAGGTCACCCTGGTCGACGGGCTCGAAGACGGTCGAGCAGCGCTGTTGTGCAAGCTGCACCACTCGCTCGCCGACGGCATCGGCGCCATCCAGATCGCGATGATCCTCTTCGACACCACGGAGGAGCCGGAGGACCGCGGGCCGCTGCCTCCGGAGCCCGAGGTGGAGGCGGCAGGTCGCCTGGACGGCATCTTGTACCCGCTCCGGTACGACGTCGGTCTGGCCGGCAAGGCGGCGCGACTCGCCGTGACCACCGGTCCGGCCGCCATGGTGCGAGCGGCGGTACGCCCCCTGTCGAGTGCCCGCGCGGCCCTCGAGATGGGAGCGTCGGTGTACCGGATGGTGCGCCCGATCAACCAGACCGGCTCCCCGATCATGAAGAGCAGGCGGCTGGTGCGCCGACTCGGCGTCCACGAGGTGCCGATGCCCGCCCTGCGACAGGCTGCCCACCTCGCGGGAGGAACGCTCAACGACGCCTTCCTTGCCGGCGTCACCGGGGGCCTCAGGCGCTACCACGACAAGCATGGCCTGGAGGTCGACAACCTCCACGTCACGATGCCGATGAGCATCCGCGGCGACGACGACCCCGTCGGGGGCAACCGGCTCACGCTGATGCGCTTCGACCTCCCTGTCGGCGTGGTCGACCCGGCGGAGCGGATCCGGCAGATCCACAGCCGAGCCGGCGCCGTGCGGCACGAGCCGTCGCTGCCCCACACGCAGGCGATCGCCGGTGGTCTCAACCTGCTTCCACGCTGGTACCTCGCGTCGGTGCTCCGCCACGTGGACTTCCTCGCCAGCGACGTGCCGGGGATCCCGGTGCCGGTCTACCTCGGGGGCGCCGCTGTCACGACGCAGTACCCGTTCGGGCCCACCATCGGCGCCGGAGTGAACGTCACGCTCATGACGTACGTGGACACGTGCGCGATGGGGATCAACGTGGACATCGGCGCGATCCCCGACTACGACGTCTTCCACGACTGTCTGGTGGCGGGCTTCGACGAGGTGCTCGCCCTCGCCACCCCGGCCGAGTCCGCCGTACCCGCGCAAAAGCGGAGGTCCACCGCGCAGAAGCGAGGGTCCACCGCGGGCAGTCGGTCGGCCAAGCGCGCGCCGAAACCTCAGCCGACCGCCTGAACGGCTGGCCCGGCGTCCTGGATCCGCGTCCACGGCTTGGCTTCCTCGAGCTCGTACGCGAGCTCCAGGAGCGTCCGCTCGTCGCCGTGGTCTGCGGAGAGGTGGCATCCGATCGGCAGGCCGAGGCCGGTCCGGCCGAGTGGCAACGAGATGCCCGGCCCGCCGGCGGCGTTGTTGAGGGGCGTGAACCCGACGTACGCCAGTAGGCGAGGGAACAGCTCGTCGAACGGCAGGCTCGGCGCGAGGTGGCCCAGCGTCGGCGTGGTGTGGGTGAGCACCGGCGACAGGAGCACGTCGAACCTGGTGAACACCTGGTGGTAGTCGTGGGCGCTTCGACGAAGGCGCAGGAGGCTCCCGGGTATGCGCACGAGCTTGCTCCGGCACATCTGCGCGAGGCCCCGGGTGAGGTTGTCCGTCAGCGACAGGTCGAACTCAGGGTCGAACGCCCGGGTCCCGGACTTCGAGACCAGGAGCCCGAGCAGCCCCCAGTAGAGCGCGAAGTCGTCGGCGAACCTGCTCGGGACAGGGAGCGAGGTCTCTTCGACGCGGTGACCGAGCTCGGTCAGCAGCTCGGCCGTCGACAGCACGCAGGCGCGGGTCTCCGCGTCGGTCGGCACGCCGTTGGCCGAGTCGAGGACCAGGCCGACCCGAAGGCGGGTGCGGCTCGGGCCATCCACAGCACGGATCGGAGGCAGCTTCGGGTTCCGCCAGTACGCCTCGGCCTCCGCGTAGAAGCGCGCGGTGTCCCGCACGGAACGGGTGAGCACGCCCTGCGTGGCGATGCGGATGGGGAGCCTGTTGTCCATGGCGTCGGCCACCAGCCTGCCGCGCGTCGGCTTCAGACCCACGAGGCCGCACGCGGCGGCAGGTATCCGGGTCGACCCTCCGCCGTCGTTGGCATGGGCGATGGGGACCACCCCCGCGGCGACGAGCGCCGCGGAGCCCCCGGAGGAGGCTCCGGCGGAGTAGGCGAGGTTCCAGGGGTTGCGGACCGGGTCGCGGCGGACGTACTCGGTCGACGCGCTGAACCCGAACTCCGGGAGCCGGCTCTTGCCGAGCACGTTGAGGCCCTGCGCCTTGAGCTGCGCGACAACCGGGCTGTCCTGGGCCGCGGGTCTGGCGACGAACGCGTCGGTGCCGTGGTTCGTGGGGAGACCGGCAACGTCGATGTTGTCCTTGACGAAGGTCGGCACACCCGTGAACGGACCTTCGGGGAGGAGGCCAGCGGCCGCCAGCGCCTGGTCGAAGCCGGCGCACTCCACAGCGTTGAGCAGGGGCTGGACCCGCTCCGCGCGTCGGATCGCCGCCTCACAGGCCTCGGTCGCGCTGATCTCCTTTGCGCGGACCCGCTCGGCGACCCCTGTCGCGTCGGCGTCCGCGAGGGCGTCGTCGCCGAATGCGTGGACCACGTCAGGTGCCGTCATGGAGGCGATCATGCCGCATGCCCGGGCCGCCCCGGCGCACTGCCGGAGCGACCCGGGACGCGACGGGCGCTCAGACGAGCGCCTTCGCCTTCAGCGACTGGTACTCCGCCTCACTGATCGTGCCCGCGTCGTACATCGCCTTCGCCTTGGCGATCTCGTCGGCGGGGCTCATCTCGCCTGCCACCTGCTTGATGTAGGCATCCTGCTCCTTCTTGGCCTGCTCGTAACCCGCCGCCTGCCGCTGCGCCATGCCCTTGCCGCGGGCGATGACGTAGACGAGGGCGGTGATGAACGGGAAGAAGATCAGGCACAGGATCCACACGGCCTTCCACCAGCCGTTGAGAGCGTGGTCGCGGAACAGGTCGGTGAGGATCGAGAACAGCACCATCAGGTACGCCACGAAGGCGAACGTGATGACGATGAACCAGACGACGTCCCAAAATGTCATCGCACTCTGCCTTTCTTTGTGAGGTCGGTCCCTCACGACTCAGTCTGGGTGGGTCGGCTGGGGCGGGCCTCATCTGCGGCGGATGATCTGGCCGGAGTCGGTGAGGACCGGCGTCAAGCCGACACAATGGACCCATGACCCGCGCTTGGGTGCTCCACGTCGACCTCGACCAGTTCATCGCCGCGGTCGAAGTCCTGCGTCGGCCGGACCTTGCCGGAAAGCCGGTCGTCGTGGGTGGCCGGGGCGACCCGACCGAGCGTGGCGTGGTCTCCACCGCCTCCTACGAGGCACGGGCGTTCGGAGTCGGTTCGGCCATGCCCCTGCGCACGGCGGCCCGGAAGTGTCCTGACGCGGTGTTCCTCCCAGTGGACGCACCCGCCTACGAAGCGGCCTCGGCACGCGTGATGGAGACCCTGCGCTCGTTCGACGCCGTCGTGGAAGTGCTGGGTTGGGACGAGGCGTTCATGGGCGTCGAGACCGACGACCCGGAGGCGTTCGCCGCCCGAGTGCAGAAGGCGGTCCTGGAGGCCACCGGGCTGCACTGCTCTGTCGGCATCGGCGACAACAAGCTGCGAGCCAAGATCGCCACGGAGTTCGGCAAGCCGCAGGGGACGTTCCGGCTGACGGAGGACAACTGGTACGCCGTGATGGCGGATAGGCCGACGGACTCCCTCTGGGGCATCGGCAGGAAGACCGCCAAGCGGCTCGCAGGGATGGGCCTCATGACGGTCGGAGAGCTGGCCAGGGCCGATGCCCGTCTGCTCGCGGCGGAGCTCGGTCCCACGATGGGCCCTTGGTACCGCCGGCTCGCCCGCGGCGTCGACTCGTCGCCGGTCGAGAGCACGCCGTGGGTCGCTAGGTCACACGGCCGGGAGGCGACCTTCCAGGTCGATCTCACCGACCCGGCGAAGGTGCAGCAGGAGGTCCGTCGTCTCGCGCGGCTCGTGACCGAGGACGTCCTGAAGGAGGGCAGGCCCGCGGTCCGGGTGGGGTTGAAGGTCCGCTACGCGCCCTTCGACACGCACACGCGCAGCCTCACCCTGGCCGGTCCGACGCTCGACCCCGACCTCGTGGAGGCCGCGGCCGTCGAGCTGCTCGGCCGGTTCGACGGGACCAGGTCCGTCCGTCTCCTCGGTGTGCGCGCGGAGATGGTCCCTCCGGCCGGATAGTGCCCGCAGAAGCGACTTTTTGCACAAATGCGGCAAAAGCCCTGCGCGGGAGCCGACGTGACCCGTAGTGTCCGGCTGTCCGAGATCTCGCATTTCATTCCAAGGGGACCGCCTTGTCCGACACGACCCCGGGGCGCCACGCCCACGATCCCGCCACCGCGGCCACTGCCGCCGCAGCTTCCTCCGGCCACCTCCCGACCCACGCCGCAGCCGTGGACGTGCCCGTGGTGGCCCACCAGGCGGGCCCGGTCGGCAAGGTCCGAGGCACCGGGATGTGCATCCTGCTGACCGTGGTGACCCTCGGCATCTACCCGATCGTCTGGTACTTCATGGTCCACGACGAGATGAAGCGGCACACCGATGACGGGATCGGCGGCGGCGTCGCGCTGCTGCTGGCGCTGCTCGTCAGTTTCGTCATGCCTTTCCTGAGCTCCAACGAGGTGGGGAACCTCTACGCGCGGCGTGGGCTGGGGCGTCCGGTCTCCGGTGCGACCGGGCTGTGGTACCTCCCCGGCTTCCTGATCCTCGTGGGACCGCTGGTGTGGTTCGTGAAGACCAACGGCGCGCTCAACGACTACTGGCGCTCGCTCGGAGCGCGCTGACACTCCTCCCGCGCGGCTCCACCGATTCGCCCCTTTTCTGCCCTACGGTCGTGAGGACCTACGACCGAACCTGGAGCAGAGGCAGACCGGTGCTCGCCGCATTCAGCACAAGGAAGCGCACCACGCGGAGTCTCGTCGCCGCGGTGGCGGCCCTCAGCGCCGCCTTCACGGTCGTCGCCGCGCCCTCGGCCCCCGCCGACGAGCTCGGCGACAAGCAACGCCGCGTGCATCGCGAGATCGACCAGGCGCAGGAGGAGCTCCGGGACTCGACCAG
>DASVBF010000030.1:0-8292 GCA_036375975.1 Nocardioidaceae bacterium
CCGTTGCGGTACTTCGGGAGCACCCAGACCCCGCGGCGCGCGGAGACGTAGAGCTTCTCCGCCATCCACCGGCTGGAGAGCTCAGAGGCGATGTCCATCGCCGAGTTGCCCATGCCCACGACGATCACCCGCTTGCCGCGCATCTCGATCGGCTCGAAGGGGTTCACGTAGGCGTGGCTGTGGATCAGGTCGCCGGCGAAGGCGCCGGGGTAGTCGGGCAGCCTCGGGCTCCAGTGGTGTCCGTTGGCGACCACGAGGTCGGTGTAGGTGCGGGTCTCACCGGTGGACAGGGTGACGTCCCATCCGCCGTCGCCGTTGCGGACCGCCTTGTCGACGCCGGTGCCGAACTCGATCTTGTCGCGCAGGCAGAACTCGTCGACGTAGGCGCGGAAGTAGTCGTGGATCAGGGTGTGGTGCGGAAAGTCGGGGTAGTCGGCCGGCGCAGGGAAGTCCTCGAACTGCAGCCGCGCGGTGGAAGTGTCGATGTGCAGCGACTCGTAGACCGCGGAGCGCCCGTTGGGATTGCGGAAGTACCAGTTGCCGCCCACGTCGTCGGACAGCTCGAACTGGTCGTAAGAGATGCCGAACTCGGCGAGCCGCTTCGCGGTGGTGATGCCGGAGCAGCCGGCGCCGATGATGCAGACGTGCGGTGCTGTCACAGGTCCTCCAGGCAGGCGAAGGCGGTGCGGACATACGCGTCGGTGCGAGGTGAGGCGACCATGTGGTCGGCAAGCTTGTTGGGCGCGTAGGCGACCGTGGTCCGTGTGTCCAGGTCGTTGACGACGATGGCGCCGCCGTACCCGGTCCACCAGCAGACCCGGCCGTCGTGGATTGCCGGCGCCGAGGGCATCGGCAGCGCGTAGCCCATGCCGTAGCGGACGGGGACGCTCAGCAGCAGGTCGGTCCCCTCGGCCTGGACCTCGAAGACGCGGGCAATGGTCTCCGGCGAGAGCAGCCGGACGCCGCCGTACTCGCCACCGTGGGAGAGCAGTGCCTGGGCCTGCGCGATGCCGCGCGCGTTGCCGTGTCCGCCGGCACCGCCGACCGCGCCCTGGCGCCAGGCGTCGCCGTTGCAGACGTCGATCTCCAGCAGGGGGTTGACCACGGTCCGGATCAGGAAGTGGTCCGGACCGAGTGCGCCGTAGTCGATGTCCGACGGCGGCGGGGGAAGGAGGTCCGCGCAGCGGTCGAGCTCGTCGGCCGGGACGCCGAGCCGGAACCCGCCGCCGAGGGGAGCCATCACGTCCTCGTGGAGGATGTCGGCCAGCGCGCGACCAGTGGCCCCGCGGACGACGGCGTCGAGCAGGTGCCCGTGGCAGACGAGCTGGTACGCCGGCGCTGAGCCCGGCTCGTACCAGGGCTCCTGCTCGGCGAGGATCGTCTCGGACTTCTCCAGGTCGAGGATGTCCTCGACAGTGACCGGTGGCGTCCAGCCGGGGACGCCGCTGGTGTGGCCGAGGAGCTGGCGGACCAGGACCTCGTCCTTGCCGTACGCGCCGAACGCGGGCCAGTACTCGCTGACCGGAGCGTCGAGGTCGACCAACCCTTGCTCGACCTGGGTCAGCAGCGTGAGCGCGGCCATCGCCTTGGTGACCGACCAGACCTGGGTGATCGTGTCCCGTTCCCAGGGCACACCGGGCCGGGCCTCGCCGCCCCAGAGGTCCACCACGAGCTCGCCGTCGTGGACGACCGCGAGGCTCGCGCCGGCGTCCTCGCCGCTCGTCAGGTTCCGCTCCAGGAGGTCCCGTAGCGGCAGGAAGGCATCGGTGCAGGTTCCGTCGATCACGGGCGCCACTGTAGAACGTGTTCTCGTTCGTGGGAAGTTCACACCCGGTGGCGGTGAGTCGGAGGTCCTCGGGAGACGGCGCTGGACCAGCCCTGGACGGGACGCTCCACACGTTGACAGCGATGTCTCTCCTCGCGAAGGTGGCGCGTCATGAGAGAGGGCGAGGACCCGAACCGGTCGGACGACGAGATGCCGGCGGCGCTCCGGGGAGTGTTCGAGGATCTCGAGCAGCAGGCCGCCGGGATGCATTATGCGGAGCGCGACGCGCAGCTCCTCGACCGAGCTCGCGGGGAGTACGCCACCGTGTCCTTCGCCAGCCGGGTGCACGCGTCGATCGACCGCGAGGTTCATCTGACCCTTGGCAGCGGTCGAGTAGTGGGAGGGCGGCTCACCCAGGCGGGCCTCGACTGGTGTGTCGTCGTCCCGGAGGTCTCCGGGGAGGTCTGGGTGGTGCGGCTCGCGGCTGTCGTCGCGGCGCAGGGCTTCTCCGGGCGAGCGGTCCCGAAGGCGGCGCGCGCGATCACCGCACGCCTCGGGTTCGGCTCGGCCCTCCATCGTCTCGCGGGGGAGTCCCCGGTGACGCGTCTCCACTCGACGGCCGGTCCTTGCATGCGGGTCAGGATCGTCCGGATCGGAGCTGACTTCGTCGAGGCGGAGCCGGTCGACACGGCGATGGGAGGCCGGGCGGCCCTGATCGTGCCGTTCGTGGGGGTCGAGGCGGTCAGCAGCGGCTGACCCGCCGGTTCGGCGGTCAGAGCCGAGCGTCGTCCTCCTGCTCCGCCTCGGCGAACGGGTGGTCGCGGACGAAGGAACGGGTCTGTTCGTAGGAGCGCTCGATGAAGGCCTCGAGCTCAGAGGTCTCCACCCGCCACTGGCCCCGGCCTCCGATCTTGATCGCGGGGAGCTCACCACGCCGGACCAGGGCGTAGACCTGGGCCGTCGAGGTGTTGAGGATCTCCGCCACGTCCGCGAGCTGGAGGAAGCGGGGAGGGGTGGCGCCGGCGGTCATGCTCGCATTCTGCCACCGGAAGCCCACGTTCCCGGGAGGTTGCGCGTGTTTGCCTGTGGACAACCGGTGGCTCGTTGGTCGCGTCACCGTCATGATGTGCCGCGTGAACGTCGCCAACCGTCACCAGATCTCCTCCGCCGGGGACGCCACTGCTGCCGGTGCTGCCCGTCAGCGGCGCCCTCTTGCGGGGGCGCCGGAGAGCCCGCCGGCCACGCGAGCAGCCGGCCGGACCTGGAAGGACCCGCGGCTCCTGGTCGGCGTTGCGGTCGTCGCCTCGTGCGTGCTGCTCGGGGCACGCATGTTCGCGTCGGCTGACGACACCGTGGCCGTCTGGTCCGTGCGCGGTGACCTGGAAGCCGGTTCGAGCGTCACCGTCGCCGGCCTCGAGCGCCAGAACCTCCGCTTCGGCTCCACCGCCCTGGCGGGCAGGTACCTCTCGGCCGAAGACCCCATCCCTACGGGCATGGTCGTCAAGCGGGACCTCGCGGCGGGAGAGCTCCTCCCGCGTGCGGCCCTCGGACCTGCCGACGAGGCACACCTCGCCGAGGTCCCGATCGCGGTTCCGCTCGAGGGGGTGCCCGGGACGTTGCGTGCCGGAGAGCTGGTCGACGTGTGGGTGACGCCCGAGTCGCCGACCGGAGGCAGTGCCCGGGCGGTGCGCGTGCTCGAGGCGGCGCGTGTGGTTGCGGTGCCCTCCACCGGCAGCGCCCTCGGGCCGTCGACAACGCGTCAGGTGCTCGTCGGCCTGCCTGCGGAAGAGCAGGGCAGTCTCCCGTCCGCGCTGGCCCAGCTCTCGGCCGGCACGCCGGTCATCGTGAGGCGTGGCTGAGTCGTGCTCGCTGGAAGGATTGGCGTTCTCCTCGCCGCTGGCGGCGCCCTGTGGGAGGTCGAGGCGCTCGAGGTCGTCTCGGCCCGGCCCTCGGGGACGGTCTTGCTGAAGCGCTGTGTCGACCTCCCCGACCTCCTGGCGACGGGCGCCACCGGTCAGGCGCGGGTCGCCGTCGTCGCGGCAGACCTCCCGGGTCTCGACGCGGACAGCATCGGCCACCTCAGGGGCGCAGGCCTGACCGTCGTCGTGGTCGCGTCGCCTGGTACGGCGGTCGCCGCCGCCGATCTGCCGGGGCTGTCGGCTGTGGTCGATGCGGCGGACGTGCGGTCGCTGGCGAGCGTGATCGCGGCCGCTGCCATCGAGGCAGGGGACGTCTGTGCCCCGGGGACTGCCGACTCGAGCACGGCGAGAGCGGGTTCGACGGCTCCGGTCGACAGAGGTCTCGAACCGGCCGAGGCAGGGGATCTGCAGGGCCGGGTCCTCGGGGTATGGGGCCCGACCGGCGCGCCGGGGCGCACCACCGTGGCTGTCGGTGTCGCCGGCGAGCTCGCGCGGCGAGGGCAGGACGTCCTGCTGGTGGACGCGGATCCCTACGGTGGGACGGTCGGCCAGCACCTCGGTGTGCTCGACGAGGCCTCCGGCCTGCTCGGCGCCGTTCGGCTCGCCAACAACGGCAAGCTCGACGTCGAGCGGTTGGCCGCCTCCGCACGCACCGTCGGCCCCGGCCTTCGGGTGCTCACGGGTCTGCCGCGGGCCGACCGCTGGCCGGAGGTGCGCGCGCTCGCCTTCGACAACCTCGTCGAGACGGCCCGACGCCTGTGCCCCTACGTCGTCCTGGACCTCGGCTTCAACCTCGAGCAGTCGGACCAGGCGTTCGGAAGCAGCGCGCCGCAGCGCAACCTGATGACGGTCGCCGGGCTCGACCATGCCGACGAGATCCTCGTCGTGGGGTCTGCGGACCCGGTGGGTCTGGCTCGCCTTGCCCGAGGGTTGGTGGAGCTGCCGGAGGTCGTCCCGGCTGTCACCCCACGGGTCGTCGTCAACCGGGTCCGGCCCTCGCTCGGCTGGGGAGAGAAGCAGGTGCGTGCCATGGTCGAGGGCTTCGTGACTCCCGCGAGCATGCACTTCCTTCCGGACGACTCCGTCGCAGCGGACCGTGCTCTCGTCGCAGGACGCCCGCTCGTGGAGACCGGTGAGTCAGCCCTGCGCACCGCGCTCGCCCGCGTCGTGGACGGCTTGGCAGGCGAACCGCCGGCCTCCGGTGACCGGAGAGGTGGCCGCCTCAGGCGCCGAAGAGCAGGTAGAGCCCGGTGACGGTGTAGAAGACCATCACCACCAGCAGAGGCAGCTGCCCCGTGAGCTGGTGGCGCTTCGGGAGGAGCTTCATCGCCCGGTCGTGGGCCGCGATCACCCCGAGCACGTGCCCGGTCACCACGGCGAGGACCTTCATGACCGCGAGCAGCGTCGGGTGCATCGACAGCCAGTAGCTCACCTGCCAGTTCGCGGTGCCCAACAGGTTCGCGCCGCTCACCATCGGGTCGCTGAGCTGGGTCAGCGTCTGCTGTCCGGTCTCGACGAAGTAGGTCAGGTAGTGAGCGAAGAAGTAGCCCACGATGATCGGCACCACCGAGTGGGCGAAGAGCGCCGGCAGCTCGGCCCGGCGTACCCCCGCGCGCGGCGGCACCGCCATCGTGGCGAGCGCGAGGCTTACCCCGACCACCAGGCAGAACACGACAAGAGTCAGGGTGTTGAGCCACGTCACATCGAGGTCGGTGCTCTGCGTGAACCGGAGCCAGGTGTTGGAGCTGTGGAAGCTGTCGAAGGCGGTGCTGCCGAACAGCACCGAGACCACGGCGACCAGCCCCGGACCGGGGGGAACCGCGTCGAGGTTCGCCAAGGGGCTGCGGAGCACCAGCGTGCCGTCCTGGCGGCGACCGAAGAAGGACAGGTGGCCGACCAGCGTCGAGAAGGCCTCGAACGGGTCCGCGCGGGAGAACCAGGCCGACCCGAAGACAGCGCCGCCCACGAGTACGACGGCGATGTAGACGGCGAACCAGAGGCGGACCGGCGACAGGTAGGTCTTGTCAGGGAACACCAGCTCCAGCCACACGAACGCGAGGAGCCCCAGCGCGGCGGGCCAGTACCCGAGCCAGCGGGGCGGCTCGTAGATGCCGCGCTCCGGGTCGCCCCCGGTCAGACGGCTGAACAGGAGGTGCAGCGTCCGCAGCGGGTTGACCGCCTTGTAGAACGACCCGAACAGCAGCGAGGCGGGCACCAGCCCCACCCAGAGCAGGACGTACACGACCCCGAAGGTCGGGTTGACCACGAGGTCCGGTCCCGCGAGCGCGGCCCAGGCGACGTACCCGGAGAACGCCAGCCCCAGGGCCCGGACGCTCCAGCGGAAGTACGGCGAGTCGACGGTCCTGCTGAGCCATCCCGGTGCCGCACGGCCGGAGGTCGCGGCGTCGTACCGCGGTGTTCGCCAGGCGAGCGCGAGCACGATGAAGGAGACCGCGAGCGCGGCGCTCGCACCCGCGATGGCGAACGCGGCCGGGATGGGCAGGTCCTGAGCGCCCCCGAGCCCGTGCGCGAAGACCATGGTCAGCGGACCTCGAGCTGGAGGACCACGACGCCGCTGTCGTGCTCCTCGACCTCCACGATGCCGGGGGTGTCGACGGTGAGGCTGAGCGTGGACTCGCCCTTCTTCAGCTCCAGCTCCTGCTCTGGCGAGGAGTGGACGTGCAGCTCGGCGGCACGGTCGGACTCGACATGGAGGCGGATCGGCCGTCCGGCCGCGACCTGGACCCGCTCGCCGTTCGGCTCGACGCTGTCGCCCTTGATCTCGATGTCGATCGTCTTCGACGCGCCCGAGGAGTCCGAGGGGGCTGCGGCGGGTGTCTCGTCAGACGTCGTGGGCTGGTCGGAGCTCCCGCAGCCGGTGAGCGCGAGCGCGGCGGTGACTGCGGCGGCGGCAACTGCCCGGCGCATACGGCCTCCTTGGTTCGGGGCGATATGTACCTCTGGATCCTACGGCGGGGTCCTCGCTGGACCGCGTCAGCCCCTGGAGCTCCCTGCGGATAGCCTGGGAAGCCGACCCCGGCACGCCCGCCGGCACGATCAGGAAGGACAGTCGATGAGTGAGCGGCTTCGGCCCGCGGACATGGCGTTCCTGGCCGAGGAGTCGGCGAGCGCGCCGATGCACAACGCCACTCTGGAGATCTTCGACCCTGGCGCCACCGGATTCGACTACCAGAAGCTGCTGGCGGTCATCGCCGACCGGATCGCGTTCGTGCCGAGGTACCGCCAGCGGATCCGGAGCGTGCCCGGCCGCGTGGCCAACCCGGTGTGGGTCGACGACGACGACTTCGACCTCACCTACCACGTGCGCCGGTCGGCGCTTCCCCGACCGGGGTCCATGGAGCAGCTGCGCGACCTGGTCGCGCGCATCATGTCCCGCCGGTTGGACCGCAACCGCCCGCTGTGGGAGGTCTACCTGGTGGAGGGGCTCGAGGGCGGTCGGTTCGCCATCTTGTCGAAGTCCCACCAGATCCTCGTGGACGGCACGTCCACCGTGGACATCGGCCAGGTGCTCCTGGACGTCGACCCGCGGCCGCGGGAGGTGGTGCACGACCACTGGCGGCCCCGGAAGGAACCGAGCCCGCCCGGTCTGCTCATGGAGGCGCTGCGCGAGCAGGCTTGTCATCCGAAGGCACTGGTCGAGACAGCACGCGGCAACGCGGATGCCCTCCGTCGCGTCGCGGGCTCGATGCGTCGGTCCACGATGTCGACCGCGGGCGCTCTCTCGAGCCGCCGGCGGACCAACGACACGCCCATTCATGCCCAGCTCTCCGAGCAGCGGCGGTTCGTGACCGTCCGCACGGACCTGCAGGACTACCGCAAGGTCCGCCGCGTCCACGGGGGTGCGGTGAACGAAGTCATCATGGCGACCATCGCGGGCGCCATGCGTGCCTGGTTCATGACCCGGGCCGAACCGGTGCATGGCAGCCGCAGCTTGAGGGCGTTCGTCCCTATGAGCGTGTTCGACAACGACCTCGAGCCGACCTCTCTGGGCAGCCAGGTCACCGGGTACCTCGTCAACCTGCCGATCGGCGAGTCGAGCCCGGTCGTCCGGCTGCACCAGGTGTCTTACGCCTTCAAGGCTCACAAGGACACCGGCATGGCAGTCGGCGCCGGCCGGCTGACCGACGTCGCGGGCTTCGCGCCGACGACCTTCCACGCTCTCGGCTCCCGCCTCGCGGCCACGCAGGTGCGGCGCGGCTTCGATCTCGTCGTCACCAACGTCCCGGGACCGCAGTTCCCGCTCTACGCCGCCGGTGCTCAGATGCTCGAGAGCTACCCGGTCCAGCCGCTGCTTCCCGGGCACGCGCTGGCGATCGGGGTGACGTCGTATGACGGGGGCGTGTACTTCGGCATCAACGCCGACCGCGACGCGCTGCCGGACGTGGACGTACTCGGCCAGTGCATCGAGGAGGCGCTCGCGGAGCTGGTCGACAGCGCGAGCGAGACCCGTCCCAGGGCGCCGCGCGGCCGGAAACGCCCTGGGGCGTCGGGACGCGCCCCCAGCAAGGGCGGACGGGGGAGCAGCTCATGAGCACTCGCGTCTACGTGCCGAGCAGCATCGACCGGCTCCACGACCTGGTGATCGCC
>DASVBF010000041.1:0-36703 GCA_036375975.1 Nocardioidaceae bacterium
GAGGTGCTGGACGAACCCGCGGGCCTGCAGGGCGGCGGTCCGACGCCTCGGCTTCGCGTTCTTCGAACCTCGTGCGTCTTACTGGGCGGAATGCAGCGCCGGAACTTCGTCTCTTCCATGTGGCGGTGGCGCCACGCTGAACCGGTACTCCCGGTTCGGTTCACCGGTGTGACTGGCGCGATCGGCGCCCAGGCGGGGTTCGCCTCGATCGGGTGGCGGGCGTGCTCGCCGAATACGTTTCGGTGGAGTGCTGGGCGCCGCCACGGAGGGTGACGGTTTCGGCTTCGCGGGCGGAAACGGTATGTGTCGCGAGTGACCGTGAGTGTCCGCGGGGCGCTTGTGGACACCGGGAGTGTCCGCCCCGTAGGGCACATGATGGGCACGACACGCCGATGGGGCGGGCTGCGTCGGGTGTCGGCGGTTTGTTGGACGCGACAAAGCCGCAGGTCCAACACCGTTTGACCTGCGGCTTTGTGTGGTGGGCAGGGGCGGGGTCGAACCGCCGACCTTCCACTTTTCAGGCGGACGCTCGTACCAACTGAGCTACCTGCCCCCACGGTCGGCCTTCGGGACACTCCGGTCTGCGTGGGGCGCAGCGCCATCGGGCCCGAAGACGCGTGCCAGCATACATGCCCCCTGCGGGCCCTGTCGTATCGGCCGACGTGCCTGGGCCGGCGCCTCCGTCCAGGGGCAGATCTGCGCCCGGGGTGTCAGACCTTGGCCAGCTCCCCGTGCCCGATCAGGCCGGCCTGGGCGGCGTGCAAGGCGGCCTGCGTGCGGCTGTGCACGCCGAGCTTGCTCAGGATGTTGCTGACATAGGTCTTGACCGTCTGCTGTCCGATCCGGAGATCCCGGGCTATCTCCTTGTTCGCCTTGCCACGGGCGAGCAGAACGAGCACCTGCCTCTCGCGAGGCGTCAAGGGAGCCTCGCCCGAAGGTGCGGTGACCTCGCGAACCAGCCGCTTCGCCGCGGCGGGAGAGAGCTGGACCTGCCCGGCGGCAGCAGCGTGGACCGCGCGGCGCAGCTCGTCGGCGTCGGTGGTCTTGAGCAGGTAGCCCACGGCTCCGGCGCGGACGGCGCCCACGACCGAGGAGTCGTCCGAGTCCTCGAGCACGCTCGTGAGGGCGATGACCTGGGTGCCAGGGACCTCGTGGTGGATGATCTCGGTCGCCGTGATCCCGTCCATTCCCGGCATCAACAGGTCCATCAGGACCACGTCCGGGTGGGTACGACGAGCCAGGTCGACGGCCTCCAGCCCCGTGGACGCCTCCTCACGGAGAACCTCGATCCCTTGGTCGAGCTCCATGAACAGGCGCAGGCCCTGTCGCACGACAGCGTGATCATCGGCGATCAGGAGGCGGATTGTCATCGGCGCCTCGCCTCGTTCCTTGGTTTGCATCTCGAACTGGACTTCAGCGGTGCGAACTCTGTGAGGTCATGGATCCCCAGCTTCGTCGGGACTCTGTACATGATCCGTCGGGTCCGTAGTCGCTTCAACGGGCAGTTGCCCGGGGGCTGGACAGGTAAGCCATGACCTGTCTTCAATCGCCTGGGCTGCGTTGTCGCCGGATGAAGACGGTCGTCACGGCGACGTACAGCATCAGGGCGGCGGCGGCGGAGACCACGAAGAACATGATGCGCTCGGGATCCACGGCCGTCCGCACGCTCCTGGTGGCGGTCTCCTGGCGCGGACCGGTCGCCGACAGCAACGGGTTCGTCTTGGCGGCCGGCTTCGTCGTGTCGCTGACTGCCTTGAGCGGGTCGACCACGCCGTAGCCACAGTCATCGGTGCATCCGGTCCCCGAAGGCCGGGCTGTGTCGATGAGCTTCTCAATGGTCTGCACCGCGGTCCACCCGGGGTGCGCGGCACGGACCAGGGCGGCCGCACCCGCAACCCATGAGGCAGCGAAGCTGCTGTCGCTGCCGGCCCAGTACCTGTCGTCCGTCGACGCGGCCAGCACGTCCACGCCGGGGGCCGCGAGGGCGACCCGGGTGCCAGGCTCGGGTGCGGACCAGACCTTGCCGTTCCGGTCGACGGCCGCGACGGTGACGACCCCCGGCAGCTCGATCCGTCGGGTCATGACGGCGGGACCGGTCGTCGTACCGGCCGTGGACCCGGCGCCGCCGTCGACGCCGGACACCACCACCGCGTCGCTCTCGAGAGCGTCGCGTACGGCGGCCAGCACAGCCGGACGGGCCATGACCGAGGAGGACGGGGTCAGGATGATCTGGGCGCCGTCGGCCACGGCGGCACGAACCGCCTTGGCGACCGCGGACGGGTCCGGTTGTCCGTCTTCGTAGACGCCGTAGGCGAGGATCTTCGCCTCGGGGGCCAGGCCGAGGAGGCCGTCCCCGTCGAAGTTCTTGCCGGTGCCGGCGATGAGGCTCGCCACCTCCGTGCCGTGACCTTCGGGCGCCACCACGTCCTGGGTGCCGTCTCCGCTCGCGCCGTTCGCGAAGTCCCCGCCGCCGGTGACCCGGCCGACGAGATCGGGGTGACTCGCATCGACACCGCTGTCGATGACCGCGACCCTGATGCCTTGACCCTTGGTCGTGGTCCAGACTCGCTGGACGTTCGCGCCCCGTAGCGGCCACTGCGCGTCGTACACCGACTGGGTCTGCGGCCGGTCGGCCGAGGCAGGGACGGCCGCGGCGGGGGCGGCCGAGACGCCGACGACGAGCGCCGCCAGACACGTACCGAACGCGAGGCGTCGCAGCCTGAACCGCTCGAGCATTCGAGCCACCGTCCCTCCCAAGGCAGCGCAGCAGGAAAGACCTCCTTCCCCTGATGATGGGGAGGACGGGGGCGCTGCCACATCCCCAGAGCGCGGCGACGGATGGGCGGATGGCCGGTCCCCCATCGGTCTCACCCACCGATCCCCCGAAGGGGGGAGTGGGTGACCGTCGCCGGTGGGATGTGTCGGCACCTCACCCGCACGCACCATAGCCATGAGGAAGCGCCGTGCTGTCGCACCCTGCCGTGTGCTCCGCTGGACAGGGACGGTGACGCTCAGGAAGGACTTCGATGATCGACATCTTCGGCCCTCAGACCCCCCGGCTGCTACGTCTCATCTGCGACATCAGCGATGTCGGGGCCGAGGACGTCGACATGGTCGCGAAGGCGTGGCGAGGTACGTCGACTGAGGAGCGAGCGGCCGCATGGTCCGCGATCCAGCATGGCGCGGACGCGCAGAAGCGCATCGCGATCCAGAACGCCGCTCTCGTCGCGAGGCACCAGGCGCTGATCGTGTCGGAGTCACGCGGGGAGCGCGACTCTGCGTTCTGGTCCGCGGCCTGGGATGCGGCCGGCGCGCTCGCCTCGACCTGGCAGTACGGGGGAGGCCCCGCCTATCGCGTGCTCGTGGCGCCCATGGCGAGCATCCTGTCCTGGCTCCTGGAAGGAGATCAGGCTCCTGAGATCCCGCTGCAGCGCGGCACCATGGAGAGGGGTGCATGGAATGAACCGATCCGAACTTCGCGTGGTGGTCGCGGACGATGACGAGGCCGTCCGTGAGGCCGTCGCGGACCTGATCCGTTCTCAGTGGGACCTGGAGCTCGTCGGCACGGCGGACAACCACGAGGACCTCGTGAAGCTGGTCGCCGACACCCATCCCGACGTGGCGCTCATGGACGTCAGGATGCCGCGGGGTTCCGCGTGGACCACGGTGGGCCAGATCCGGGCACTCAGGCCGGGGGTGGCCGTGCTCGCCATCTCGGCGTTCGACGAGCCGGACGACATCCTCGCGATTCTCGCCTCCGGTGCGGCTGGGTACCTCGTCAAGGGGAGCCCGGACCACGAGTTGCTCGAAGCCATGCACCGGGCCCGACGCGGACAGCTGAGCATCTCGATCGGCCTCGCCGAGGCGTGCCTCCGCAACGTCGTCCGCGACATCGGGGAGCTCAGGCGCGTCGAGGCCGCGCTGCAGCGCAGCGAAGGGGCGTTCCGGGACTTGTTGAACCGCGCACCCACGGGTCTCGTCCTCCTGGGTCCGGGGGACTGCATCCGGTTGGCGAACGCCGAGGCCGAGCGCATCTTCGCGCGGCCCATCAACGCTCTCAGCGGAAGCCCCGCGAACCGGCTGGTGGCCGAGTGGTGCCGTCCGGCCTTCCTGGCGATGGTCGACCAAGCGGCAGAGGAGCAGGTCGACCTGCCTGCGGGGGTCAGCAGCGAGCTCACCGGACTGCGCGAGGACGGCAGCGAGTTCTCCGCGATCATCGAGATGCGGTCTCTCAAGCTCGGCGACGAGTATGTCGTGGCCGTCTTCGTCCGGGACGTGAGCGCGTCCCGCGACGTCGACGCCAGATACCAGCGCTTGATCGAGTCGTCCCCGGACGCGCTCCTCATCATCGACGCCGGGCGGCGGATCGAGCTCGTCAACGTCCGGGGCGAAGAGCTCTTCGGCTACGAGCGGGGGGAGCTCCTGGCGGCGCCCGTGGAGGCGATCCTCCCGGGTGGGACGATCGAGTCGTACCTGCACGGGTCGGCTCAGGAGACGCCGGGTGCGGCCCTGCCGGCGCTCGGGCAGGGCATCAGCGTGGTGGCGCGGCGCCAGGACGGGTCGGAGTTCCCCGCGGAGCTCAGCGTCAGCCCGCTCGACGACGAACAGGGCAGCTTCGTGATCGCCGTCCACGACGTGACGGAGCAGCGGCGCCACGAGCAGGTGCTCGAGGAGAGCTTCCAGTTCCTCCGGGACATCGACCGGAACCACCACCTTCTCCTCACTCACCTGGTGAGGGCCCAGGAGGACGAGCGCAAGCGGATCTCCGTGGGGATCCACGACGATTCGCTCCAGGCCATCACCGCGGCGTCCCTGCGGGTCCAGCAGCTCAGGAGACGCCTGGACAACCCCAGGGATCTCGAGGTGCTCGACAAGCTCGAGCAGACCATCCAGCTGTCCATCTCGCGGCTGCGCCACCTGATCTTCGACCTCCGGCCACCTGCCGCCGAGAAGGGTGGGCTCGCCGGGGCGCTCAGGACCTACCTCGAGCAGCTTCGACGGGATGCGCCCATCGACTTCAAGGTCGACAGCAGCCTGAAGGACGAGCTCCCTGCCGACACCCAGGTGATCGCCTACAGGATCGCCCAGGAGGCTCTGACGAACGTCTGGAAGCACGCCGGCGCGTCAGAGGTGACGGTGAGCATCAGCCGCCTGGACGACGGATGCCTGATCCTCATCGAGGACAACGGCAAGGGGTACGACCCGATCGAGGCCGAGCGCAAGCCGCGCCACCTAGGCCTGACGCTGATGCAGGAGCGCGCTCAGATCGCCGGGGGCTGGTGCCGGATCGAGAGCAGTCCGGGACACGGTACGACCGTCCAGTTCTGGATCCCCGAGGACATCCAGCACGTCGAGGTCGACGACCTCCCCGCACAGGTCGGTCGTGGTAGCGAATGAACACCGACGGTGCGCCCATCCGAGTGCTGCTCGTGGAGGACCATCAGGTGGTTGCCGAGGGGCTCCAGGCCCTGCTCGAGGAGTACCCGGACCTCCACGTCGTCGGCTGGGCTCCGACGGTGGCCGCCGCGGAGGCTGCAGCCGCGCAGAGGCCGGTCGACTTGGCGCTCGTGGACTTCCGGCTGCCCGACGGGAGCGGTGCTGACGCCGCGGCCGCCATCCGGTCGTACCAGCCGGAGGCGGCGATCGTCATCCTGAGCGTCGAGGACAGCGACGACGCCATGATGGCCGCCGTGGGGGCGGGTGCCTCGGGCTACCTCCTGAAGTCCGCCCCGAGCGACGACGTCGTCCAGGCGATCCGCCGGGCCGCCGAGGGGGAGACGCTCATCCCGGCCCAGCGCATGATGGAGCTCCTGACGAGGCGACGGGTCGCCATGCGGCAGGAGGCCGAACGCGCGAGGGTCCGCGACACCCTCACCCGGCGTGAGCTGGAGATCCTGCATCTCCTTGCCGAGGGGCTCGACAACCACGACATCGCGGAGCGGCTGTGCATCGAGTACACGACGGTCCGCAGCCACGTGCACCGGCTGCTCCAGAAGCTGGGCGCCCGCTCGAAGCTCGAGGCCGTCGTCAGGGCGACCGAGCTCGGCATCGTGCCGGGACCGACCGCGTCGGCCTGACCCCGCGGCTGCTACGCCGCGCCGTCTGCCCTTCCTCCTCCTCTGCGCTGCGTCCGTCCAGGACAACGGCCCCGCCACGGATCCCGAGATCCGGGGCGGGGCCTCCTCACTGCCTCCCTATCGCAACGACCGGGGAAGGGTGTACTTCTGCCTCGGCGGCAGGTCCACGGGGCCGTTCGCCGGGGTGACCTTCAGCGAGGCCGCGGCCTGGCCGCCGCTCTGGCGTCCCACGAGCGTGAAGTTGAGCGTGCCCTGGTCACTACCCGTGATCTTGAAGTTGCCGGCTGCCCCGGCCTCGCCGCGGTCGTTGACGCGGAAGGCGCTCACGAGCTCGCCGCGGCTCCACTTGGTCCGACCCAGGTAGACCATCACGACCTCGTTCGGGGCGAAGCCCTTGGCGAAGAAGCTCAGGCTCGTCCCCGGCGAGCCGCCGTACGTGCTGGTCTGGACGCTCGGGGTGTAGGGGAGCACCTGGAAGCCCGAGCTCACCGAGGCCCTGCTCTCCTCACCCACCATGACGAGCGTCTGCGACCCCTTGAGGCCGAAGGGCACCTTGAAGCCGAGGCCGCCGATGTTGCCCTGGGCGTCGGCCCTGGCCGCCAACGCGGGCTTCCCGCTCGAGGTGTTGACGTAGATCAGCACGCGCTCCTCCGGCGCGAACCCGCTGGCGGAGACGCTGAGCTGCTCTGCTGCCTTGAGCGCGTAGGGCGCCGCGGCGGCGGTCGGGTAGAGCCCCAGCATGTAGAACGGGACGGTGGCCGTCGTACCGCTCTTCGCGCCCACCAGCACGAGCGTGGCGTCGCCCACCTGCCCCACACCGACCCGGATCGAGCCCTGGCTCACGGTGCCGGCGTCACTCGCCTGCAGGGTCGACGTCGGCTTGCCGGACGCGCGGCCCCAGTAGACGTTGATCTTCTCGCCGGGGGCGAAGCCCCGTGCGTTCACGGCGAGGGTGTCGCCGGGCTTGCCGCTCGTCTTGTTCAGCTTGGCGAACCCCATGCCGGCAGCGGTGACCGCCTCGGCGGTCGCGATGTTGTCGCTGTTCTGCTGCTTGGCCGTGATGATCACCTTCCCGCCGCGGACATCCTCGGGGATGGTGACCTGGGCGTTGAGATTGCCGGTCCGGTCGGTCCTGGCACTCCCCAGCGACGACCCTGTCGAACTGCCCGCGGAGCTCAGGAGCACGTCCACGGTCGAGCGCGGGTCGAAGCCGCTCCCGCTGACGTTGACGCTCGCCCCGGGCTGCGCAAGCGCGGGGTTGAGGGTGATCAGCGCGCCGGCAGCGCGGATCGTGGAGCCGTCGATGACCACCTTCTTCGTGTGGGTCTTCTCCTTCGGCACCGCGACCTTCGAGCTCGACTGGTCGGACGGGTTCGAGGCCGTCGGAGCGCCCGTCCCGAAAAGCCCGCGACCGAGCCAGAAGGCGATGGCCACAGCGACCAGCACGGCGCCGATCGACCTCCAGTTGAGGGAGACCGCGCGTGCTCTCGCGACGTGTCCCTGCTTGGGCTCCTCGGTCCCGCGCGCACGTGCAGGCGCCCCCTCCGTCTCGGCCTCCGACGGGCGCAAGCTCCGCGGCTCCCGCGGGGGCCGGTCGACCTCGGGCTCGGCCGGGGTCGACGGCGCCTGCCTCGACTGCCGCTGCAGCGGGATCGGGACCCGGTCGGTCCAGAAGCTGCGCTTGCTCGCCTCATCCTGCGCAGCCTGCTTCTCCTGGACCGTGTCCTCGACCGCGTCCTCCACGCGGGTCTCGGGCTCGGCCGGGGTCGACGGCGCCTGCCTCGACTGTAGTTGACGCGGGATCGGGACCCGGTCGGTCCAGAAGCTGCGCTTGCGCGCCTCATCCTGCGCAGGCTGCTCCTCCTGGACCGTGTCCTCGACACGGGTCTCGGGCTCGGCCACCTCCGCTGGCGACGGCGCCGTCTGCGCGGCGGCCGGAGGGCGCTCCGGGGGAGGCGCCGCCCGGGTGGGCTGCGGGTCGGTCGGGACCGCCGTGGGGGTGGCCCCCAGGAGCGGTCTACGCCGCGGCGGGGCCCCTGACCCGGCGTTCTGCCCGTCGGTCGGGACCGACGTCGGCGTGGCTCCGAGAAGAGGGCTGCGTCTGGGCCGCGGTGGGGGCAGCGGTACGTCGGTCGCCGGACTCTGCGCGGTCCGCTCCGAGGACACCTGCGCCGCGGGACTCACCGCCTCTCGTTCGGCCGGTCCGCGGGGTTCGGGGATCGACGTCGGCTGTTCAGCCTGTTCCGGTGCTGCGCGGTCCTCCGTGCGCAGGTCGGCTGGTGCGCTGGTCCCCGGGCTTGCGGGGGACCTGCCTGCCGGCGCGTCGCCCCGGCGCCCGAATCTCATGTCGCCCATTTCCAGTTCCTCTTCCAGTGCTGCCTTGGCCTTCGGTCCTCACCCGACTCGGTAGACGGCGAGCTCGACCCTTCCTCGCTTCAGGTCCCAGATGCGCCGGGAGTGGTTGTCCAGCGCATCGAGGATCCAGTTCTCCTGACCGCCGGCGTTGTTGACCCGCATCGCTCGCCGCATCTTGTTGGACATGACGATGTAGTCGATGTATCGCCAGCTCTTGTGGAAGACCTTGCCGCCAACCGCGGGGTCACCGGATGCCTGGTAGTGCGAGTGCGCGAAGCGGTACGCCGGCGTGGCGTCGTGCAAGGTGACCCACATGTCGTCGTCGATGATCATCCGTGCGTCGGCCGGGATGTTCTTCTCGACCCAGTCCATCTGCGCGCGCTGCATGGACGTGAGGTTCAACCGGTACATGTCGTGCAGCTGGAGCCGGCCGGTGTCGCCGTGGACCAGCAGGTAGCCGCCCGTAGGGCTCGCGAGCACCACGATCGCCAGTGCCAGCACGCCCGCCTTCCCCGCGTCCGGCAGCCGCGCCAGCGCGGACGCCGCCACCAGGCCGATGTTGAGGGCGAGCAGCGGCACCAGCGGGATGATGTAGAACTCCAGCAGGACGCTGCCACGGATCATGTACAGGGCGTAGCTGATCGCAAGCAGCGCGGCGACGAGCTGCACATGGTTACGACGCCGGTTGCGGAGGCCTTGGACGAGCAGAACCACGGTGGCTATCGCGCCGGCGTAGAACAGGAACCTGTCCTTCCACAGCCAGAAGTCGTGCATCATCTGCCAGAAGGCGCCGTTTCCGGTTCCGCTGACAGGGCTGCCGCTGGTCCGGTTCAGCTGCCACCAGATCGTGTTGGTCAAGGAGACCCGGATCGACTGGGTGTTCGAGCTGTCGAAATGCAGCCCGGGTGGCAGCAGCTCGTCCTTGAGTGTGGCGTACATCAGGTAGAAGGCGATCGGGATGCCGCCGGCGAAGTACCAGAAGCCTTTCGCGAAGCGCTTGCTGCGATGGTTCCTGGACTTCTCGTACAGGAGGTACGCGAGCGCCGGAGCGAAGAAGACCGCGTTCTCTTTCGTGACGACGGCCATGCCGAAGCAGAGGCCCCCTGCGAGCGCGCTGGTGACGCGTCTGTCGGACCGGAGGATCAGGAACACGCTGAGTAGCAGCCAGGGCACCATGATGTTGTCCAGCAGGACCTGGCGCTGGTAGAAGATGCCCAGGGGCGACAGGTTGAAGAGCGTGGTGGCGATGACTGCCGCAGTGTTGCCGCCGGAGAACTGCTTGGCGATGTCATACAGGAGGTAGACCGACACCAGGTGCATCAGGAGCATGAGCACGCGACCGGTATTGATCGCGTTGCCGAAGGCTTCGAACTGGTTCGGCAGCACGGCTGACCAGCCCGCGATCGAGACCCACCCGCCGGGTGCGTGGTCGTAGATGTAGGTGTATGGCGAGAGCCGGCCCTCGCGGAGCACGGCCCACGCCCGCTGCATGTAGACCCCCTCGTCAGTGAGGTACAGCGGATAGCGGAAGAGCCCGTAGCCATACGAAACGAGTCCCGTGACCAGAGTGGCCACGAGAAGCCTGTTGTCCGTGCGGACCGGCGTCTCTCGCAGGCTACGTAGCACCGACCAGCGCCTCCCCCTGGGCGTTTCGGTGCATGCCGACGTGAGCGGTCTTCTCCCAGTTGCTCACGCCCCTCACCTGGCGGTTGAACGCCCGCAGGGCGGCGTAAGCCAGAACCCACTGGTAGGGGAACCAGGCGACCGCCATCTTGAAGATCATCACGGGCGATGCGGGCAGGCCATGGGCATCGGCGAACTCGTACAGGCCGACGACGTTGATCATGAAGTGGGCGGCGAGCAGGAGCACCGGCAGGTAGGAGACGAGCGCGAGAGGCACAGGCGCCTTGACGGTGAAGGTCATGATCAGCGACGCAGGCACGTACAGGCCGAGGAGGGCCTGGACGTTCGGGAACGCCAGGGTGTAAAAGGCCAGCCAGCGTTGTGCCCTGGTCGGCATCTGCTTCCAGGTGCCCTTCTGCAGGGTCTGCATGAAGCCCTGGCTCCAGCGGGTGCGCTGCTTGATGAAGTGCTGGAGGGTCGGCGGTGTCTCCTCCCGCGTGACATAGCGGTCGTCGTAGATGACGCGGACCTTCTCGCCCATCATGCTGATGCGCAGCCCGATGTCGGCGTCCTCGGTGAGGTTGTCCTCGTCCCAGCCGCCGAGGTCGAGCAGCAGCTCGCGATCGAAGAAGACGGTGTTGCCGCCAAGGGGGATGGAGCCGTACTTCGCGTGGTAGTGCAGCCTGCTCTTGAACCAGAAGAAGTACTCGAGAACGTTGAGGGCGGAGTACCAGCTGGACTGGTAGTCCATGAGCTGCACACCGGCCTGCACGACGCGAACGCCTTCGTTGACCATGACCGTGTTGACGATGTTGAAGACGTCGGGGTGCATGTCGTCCTCGGCGTCGAAGATGGTCACGACGTCGCCCCGTGCGAACCGCAGCGCGTGGTTCAGCCCGTGCGGCTTGTTGATCGGCTTGTCGTCGAACAGGACGACGTCGACGATGTCCAGCCCCTCGTCCTGGAAGAGCCCTATCCTGTGCAGCGCCTCCTCGACCGTGCCCTCGTCGTCCGCGCTGCAGATGACCAGCACCTGGAGCAGCTCCGGTGGGTAGTTGGCGCGCACGACCTGCCGGATCGTCTGCTGGATGACCTCTTCCTCGTGCCGTGCCGGGAGCATGACCGTGAAGGTCA
The DNA here is from genome assembly GCA_036375975.1 of Nocardioidaceae bacterium. GTDB lineage: Bacteria > Actinomycetota > Actinomycetes > Propionibacteriales > Nocardioidaceae > Nocardioides_C. The sequence goes on from DASVBF010000041.1 coordinate 11,190, forward strand.
ACCGCGGTGGGGCCATCCGGTCCGGCGCACGAGCCAGCCGCTCGGCCTCGGGCTCGTCCCACGTGTAGATCGTCATGTAGAGCGTGTAGGCCGCCTGGATGGACAGCAGGACTGACACCAGTGCCAGCAGCCCGAAGACGGCGGTGGTCATGTCCTCGCCTCGCGCCAAACCCAGGTCGAGCTCGCGCCGAAGTTGAGCGCGGCGCCCAGCCCGATGCCCACGAGGTTCGCCGCGAGGTAGTCGATCCCCGACCTGACCAGCACCCACACGGCAGCGACGTTCACCAGCAGCGTGAGCAGGGCGCTCGCGTTGAACTTGGCGAATCGCAGGAACGACGGCCCCCGTCCGCCGAAGGTCCAGCGGTCGTTGAGGAAGAAGTTGTGCGCGACCGCGATCTCGACCGACATGGACGAGGCGACGAGCAGCGGAAGATGCCACAGCCCGTACAGAACGTGCAGGCAGATCGTGTTGACGGCGACGCCCCCGACTCCCACCACGGCGAACCTGAGCGCCGTTGTGAACATCGGCAGCGAGAACGAGGTTCGCTGCGGTTCCCGTAGGTCACCAGCCTGGATCGCCACGGTTTCCACCCCTCACCTTGGACTTCACTTGGCCCTTCCGTTATCGTCCGCGCGATTCGGCGACGGGTGATCCCACGACGAGCGGACCCTGACCGAAGACTTACGGGGGGTGGAGGGGCTCACCCCGAAGGGGGAGGGGGGTGCCCGGGCCGGCTGGTCACCCTCGGCGTCCGTCAAATGCATCAGGCCGATATCAATCAATTGCATTAGCGGGCGGGCTTTCTGCATCAATTGATGGATGCGAAGATCGATCTCTCGTACGCAGAATCTGTACCCCGGTGAATTCTAGTCTCGTTACATGAAGAAAACCGCCTCAGAACGAGATGGAAAATCGCTCCGGGTTCTCGTCGTCGACGACAACCCCCATGTTTTAGCGGCGCTCACCGACCTTTTCGAGGATGAGCGCGGCGTGCACGTGGTCGGCGCCACGCTCCATGTGGACGACGCGATCACGATCGCGATCCTGCAACGACCTGATGTGGTGCTGGTCGACGTACACATGCCCGGCGGAGGAGGGCAACGCGTCGTCGCCGCTATCCGGGAGGTCTTCCCGGAGGTCCGCATCGTCGCCCTCTCCGCGGCCTTCGACCAGGACGACATTTCCTCGATGTTGGCCACGGGCGCGGACATGTGTTTCTCGAAATCCGCTGACTTCGACTCGTTGTTAAGGAGCATTACGCCATGACAATTTCCGATCCGACCCGAACTCGGGAACCAGAAGACGGGAATCGCCGTGACGTCCCAGAAGAGCCGGGAACTCTCAGGGAATACCCCTCGACACGAGGACGCAAGCTGACCGCGATCGTGGTCGTCTGGTTGCTGCTGGTCGTCTCCGCAGCCGCCTTCATCTTCTACCGGTCGCGTGCCGACGAGTCGGTCACGGCGGCCGCCGCGGGCACGACACTAGCCAGCAAGCTGTACGTCGACCCGAACTCCCAGGCAGCATCGTGGGTAAAGGCGCACGCGGGCAGCCCGCAGGCGAAGGTCATCGAGGAGCGGATCGCCCAGCAGCCGAGCGGCAAGTGGTTCGGCGCCTGGAGCGGTGACATCACCTCCGCGGTCGACCAGTACACCAGTGCCGCCGCGGCGGACGGGAAAGTCCCGGTCCTCATCGCCTACAACCTCCCCGGCCGCGACTGTGGTGGCGAGAGCGCAGGCGGCGCGGCGAGCCCGCAGGAGTACAACAAGTGGATCGACGGGTTCGCCAAGGGACTGGACGGCCGGCGTTCGCTCGTCATCCTGGAGCCGGACTCGTTGGCGATGCTGGACGGGTGCCTCGACCAGGCCGGTCAGCAGGCGCGGCTCGACATGCTCAGCAGTGCGGTGAAGCGGCTCGAGTCCCAGAACGTGTGGGTCTACCTGGACGCCGGTCACTCGAACTGGGTCCCGGCCGACGAGATGGCCCGTCGACTGACCGAGGCAGGCATCTCGAAGGCACACGGCTTCGCGCTCAACGTGTCCAACTACAACCCGACCGACTCCGAGGTCGCCTACGGGAAGCAGGTCGACAGTGCGCTCGGCAGCTCCAAGCCGTTCGTCGTCGACACCAGCCGCAACGGCAACGGCAGCAAGGACGGCCAGTGGTGCAACCCTCCGGGCACCAAGATCGGTACGCCGCCGCAGGTGGGTAACGGTGCAGAGCTGCTGCTCTGGCTGAAGGCGCCCGGTGAGTCCGACGGTGACTGCGGTTCCGCCACCGGTACGCAGGCCGGCCAGTTCTCCCCGAAGCTCGCCAACTCGCTGATCAACGGAGAGTGACTCGCAGAAAGTGACCTCGTGGAGAGGCAGGGGTCGGCTCCCCCGTCGCAGATGCGACGGGGGAGCTTCGCTGTGTCTGACCACCAGAGCCGCTGGTGAGGCGGACCGGCCGGGTCGGCTGGTGAGCGGACCCGCGGGGTCAGCCGGTGAGGCGGCCGGGCGCGGGGAAGCAGGGCAGGCTCGCGCGGATCCTCGTGCCCGTGCCAGGACGGCTGGTGATCTCGAAGGTCCCCCCGAGCGCCGCCGCCCGCTCCCGCATGGACTTCAGCCCGAGGTGGCCCGGGAAGCTCGCGTCCGGGTCGAACCCCACCCCGTCGTCGGTGACCTCCAGGATGACGTGCCCGTCACCCGAGCCCAACCGCACGTCGACGTGGCGCGCCGCCGCATGCTTGGCGGCGTTGTGCATCGCCTCCTGCCCGATGCGGTAGAGGGCCTGGTGCACCTCGACGGCGGACTCCGGCACGCCCTCGATGGAGATGTCGACGTTGATCCCGTTCCTGGCGCGCACCGCGTCGGCCTGCTTCACGAGCGCCGAGGCGAGGCCTTCGGTCTCCAGCGCCTCCGGGCGCAGCTCGAGGATCAGGGCCCTCATCTCGGCCATGCCCGTCTCCGCGAGCTGAAGGACGTACTTGACCGGCTCGCGCGCCTGCTTGGGGTCGTGCTCGAGCTGCTCGAGGGTCGCGCGCGCCCCGAGCGCGATGCCGTAGAGGGCCTGGGAGACCGAGTCGTGCAGCTCACGGGCGAGGTGCTGGCGTTCCTCCAGCGCGACGGACTTGTTCGCGGCGGCGAGGAGGTGGGAGTTGTCCACGACCGTGGCCGCCTGCGTCGCGAGGGCCTTGATCAGGCTCAGGGTCGCCTCGTCCGGCCGTCGTTCCGGAGCGAAGTAGTAGCAGAGCGCCCCGCGGTTGCCGCTCTGCGTCGCGAGTGGCACGCAGCCCACCGCGTCCCAGGGCAGCTGCCGGACCAGGTCGTGGACGTCTCGGAGCACGGGGTCGTTGAGCATCCGCTCCCGCTCGTTGGTCAAGACCACCGGTCGGCCGGACGTGATCGCCTCGAGCGCGGGCCGGGCGTCGCCGCGCAGGTCTGCCGACTCGAGCGCAGCGAGGAGCTCATCGGGCAGCCCGGAGCTGCCGGCCGCCCGCAGCGTGTGGTCCTGGGTGAGCAGCTGGATGCAGCACGCGTCGATGTCGGCGAGCTCCACCACCGTGCGCGCAAGTCGGTCGATGGTGTGCCGCAGCAGGTTCGTGACCTCGATGGCGCCTGGCGGGAGCCGGCTGAGCGTCGCGCGCACCCGGCTGTTCCGGCTGTGGACCGAGAGAGCGTCGAGCAGTTCCACACTGCCCGCCAGCTGCGTCTCCACGGCCAGACCGATCTGGGCGGCGAAGAGCCGGACGGCATGCAGCTCCTCGTCGAGGAACTCGCGCGAGCCTCGCGCATTCGCCACTTCGAGGACGGCAACCACGTGGCTGCGCACTCTCAGCGGGACGAAGAGCGCGGCCGCGAGCCGCTCGGCCTGGTCCGGATCGCGAGGCCCCGGCGTCTGCTCGGACAGCTCCGTGACCTGGCACGCCTCGCCCGTGTGTATGACCGATCGAGCGAGAGCCGCGTGGACCGGCCGGTCGATGTCCTGGAGAAGCTCGTCGTCGTCGGTGTCGGCGGCGCGCACCGAGAGCTGTCCGGACTCCTCGGGCAGGAGCACCAGGGCGAGCGGTGCGCCGACCAGCCGGCGGGTCCGGTGAGCGATCAGCCGGAGCAGGTCGTCGCTGGGGCCACCATCGACGATTGCGCGGTTGACGGCCGCGACGGCGCGGAGCCGTTCGTCCAGGGGCACCCGCGGCGGGCGCCGGTCCTCGGGCACCTTCTGTTCCGGGATCCGTGGCAGCGCGGACCGTCTTCGGGCGACGCCGAAGGTCTCCGCCAGGCCCATGCCTGTGCCGTGGTTCACAACAGCAGTCTCCGCATGCACTTTCCGGATGGGAAACGGATTGGAGCGACGCGCAGTCCGCCGCTGACCGAACCTGGCCGCCATGTCCGACAAAGCCGTCGGCACCACGCGACATCGTGTCGCGCGCAGACGGGGCGGACTAGTCCGACGCGCGTCGTCCCGCACGATGGCGGCGTCGCCGCTGCTGACCAGCGTCTCGCGCGTTCTTCTGGTCACGGCCCGACGAGTCAGCGCGGTGGCGGTCGTGGCGGCACGCCCCGTAACCTCCACGATCGTGGACTCAAGCCCCAGCTCGACCAGACCCACCGCATCCGGTCCGCTGTCCGGACTGCTCGTGGTCGACCTGACGCGTGCGCTCGCCGGGCCGCACGCGACGATGATGCTCGGCGACCTGGGCGCGCGCGTCGTCAAGGTCGAGGCGCCCGGCGCAGGTGACGACACCCGTGGCTGGGGTCCGCCGTTCGTCCGGCCCGAGGGTGACCCTCCCGACGATGACACGCGCCGCGAGTCGACGTACTTCCTCTCCGCCAACCGCAACAAGGAGTCCGTCACCCTCGACCTCAAGGCCGAGGACGACCGGAATGTCCTGACCGACCTGGTCCGCCGGGCCGACGTGCTGGTCGAGAACTTCCGCACGGGAGTCCTGGACCGGCTCGGGCTCGGCTTCGAGGCGCTCCACGACCTCAACCCCCGCCTGGTGATCCTGTCCATCACGGGGTTCGGGCACGACGGGCCCGAGGGAGGCCGCCCCGGCTACGACCAGATCGCTCAGGGCGAGGCCGGGCTGATGTCGCTCACGGGCTCGGGGCCCGACGACCCGCAGAAGGTGGGCACGCCGATCTCGGACGTGCTGGCTGGGATGTACGGCGCCTACGGCCTCCTGGCGGCGCTGCTCGAGCGGGAGCGGACCGGCAAGGGCCAGGTGGTCCGCACGTCGCTGCTCGCGGCGACCGTCGGGGTCCACGCGTTCCAGGGCACGCGCTGGACGGTGGGCGGCGTGGTCGGGCGCGCGCAGGGCAACCACCACGCCTCCATCGCGCCCTACGGGCTGTTCGCCTGCGCGGACGGGTCGGTCCAGATCGCCGTGGGGAGCGAGGGGATCTGGCAGCGGTTCGGCGTCGCCTTCGGCATCGACCCGGCGGCCCCGGGCTTCGCCACGAACAGCGCGCGGGTCGCGAACCGGGACCGGCTGATCGCGGCGATCGAGGACGCGTTCTCCTCGTGGAGCGCGGGTGACCTCCTGGCCCGGCTCGCCGAGGTCGGCGTCCCGGCCGGGAAGGTGCGGACGATCGACGAGGTCTACGCCTGGGAGCAGACCCGGAGCCAGGGCCTGCTCGTCGACGTCGAGCACGAGACGCTCGGGCACCTGCGGCTCCCCGGTCCGCCGCTGCGCTTCTTCGACACCAGCGGTGAGGAGACCACGCGGTCGGCGCACAGCGCCCCGCCGGTCCTCGGCGCCGACGGCGCAGGGGTGCGTCGATGGCTGGATGACGCGGTGGACGAGTGAACCGCTGAACGTCCGACGCGGCCGCCGGCTCAACCGACGCGGGCTGCCGCCTCCATCAGCTGGCGGACGATGGTCCAGCGCATCACGAGGAACGCCAGGCCACCTGTGTAGCAGACCATGAAGGTCACGAAGGTCCCGAAGGCGAACCCGTGGAAGTCCAGCAGCTCCACCACGGCGATGACGACGATGGCCACGACTGCGAAAGCGAGCCCGAGGAGGAGCCCGAACAGCCACGGTGTGGCGGGCAGCTTGGCCAGCAGGCGCTTCTCCTCGGCGGTGCCACCGTGTGGCGTCGGGTGACCGCTCCTGAGCTCGCGGTGGACGCGACGGGCTCCGAGCGTGGAGATCAGGAGGCACAGGACCATGGTCGCGAGGACGAGGTACGCGGCGATCCTGGCGGCAGATACGAAGTCGAGCTCGCGGGTCTCCAGCCAGGCCACACCCGGGTTGAGTACGACGTTGACGACCGCGGCGATGATCGCGGCGCGCCACACGTACGCCTTTCCCACGACACCATCCTCCGCGTCCGGCGCTGACGCCAGGCAGAGGCCAAGGTCCCGCGGACTACCATCGCGAGCATGAGCCAGAGCGCACCTCGAGACGCACCCGACCTACCCGACGGCGTGGTCACGTTCCCCAGCGGTGGGCGGATGCCGATGCTCGGGTTCGGCACCTGGCAGATCCGTGGCCGCGACGCCGTCGTCGCGACCGAGGCGGCTCTCGAGGCGGGCTACCGCCACATCGACACGGCGACGATCTACCAGAACGAGCGGGAGGTCGGGCGTGCCCTGGCCGGCAGCGGGCTGCCGAGGGACGAGGTCTTCGTCACCACCAAGTGCCCGCCGGACCTCGCCGGGCGGGCGCTCGAGACCCTCCAGCGCAGCCTGGAGATGTTGGGGACCGACCACGTCGACCTGTGGCTGATCCACTGGACGCCCCGCCGTGGCGTCGGCGTCGACATGTGGGAGAAGTTCGTCGAGGCGCGCGAGAGCGGGCTCGCCAGGGACATCGGGGTGAGCAACTATCGGGCCGAGCAGATCGACGAGCTCGTCACGGCGACCGGCGTGAAGCCGGTGGTCGACCAGATCAAGTGGAGCCCGCTGCTCTTCAAGCCGCACGTGGCCGAGCAGCTCCGCGAGCGTGACATCGCCCTGGAGGGTTACAGCGGGCTTCGGGGTGGGGCGCTCGAGAACCGCACGATCCGCGAGATCGCCGACAGGCTCGGTCGGACGCCGGCCCAGGTGATCGTCCGCTGGCACCTTCAGCACGGGGTGATCGCGATCCCGAAGTCCGTGAGGCCCGAGCGGATCCGCTCGAACGCGGACGTGGGCGGCTTCGCACTGTCCGAGGAGGACATGGCGAGGCTCGACACCCTCGGCCCCTCCTGACCCACCCCCTCCTTGTAACGCGGGGTTATGGACCGTTCAGCAGTGTCGTGCCGCTGCTCTACGGTCCATAACCCCGCGTTACATGAGTGAGAGGAGAGGGGGAGGTGACATGACAGACGCCCTGGACCTCGCGATCCAGGGCGTCGTGGGCGACCCCGACGGGACTCGAACCCGCGGCCTCCGCCGTGACAGGGCGGCGCGCTAACCAACTGCGCTACGGGGCCTTGCTCTGTTGTCGCCCGGTGTGCCCGGGCTCTTCGTTCAAGCGGTGGAATGCTAACCCATCCACCACCGTTCGTCCGAATCGGCTGTCGACCGACGACGGACAAGCACCCCCAACGGGATTCGAACCCGTGCTACCGCCGTGAAAGGGCGACGTCCTAGGCCACTAGACGATGGGGGCTGGTTACCCATGGGCCGTCGGGCACGACTGCCGTCAGGGACCGGTACAGCATAGGCCACGCACCGGTCCGCCCCAAATCAGCAAAGGTCCGGGGCACCGGCGACAATGGAGCCGTGATCGAGATGGCGCGGGAGCGCTTCGAGGAGCTCGTGAGCGACGCCCTCGACGGAGTGCCGGAGGAGCTCACCGCCCTGATGGACAACGTGGTGGTGCTCGTCGAGGACGAGCCGCCGGCGGACGACCCGGACCTCCTCGGCTACTACGACGGGACCCCGCTCACGGAACGGGACACGAGGTACGCCGGCGTCCTCCCGGACCGGATCATGATCTTCCGCAACCCCACCCTGCGCATGTGCGAGGACGAGGACGAGGTCGTCGACGAGGTCCGCATCACCGTCGTCCACGAGATCGCGCACCACTTCGGCATCGACGACGACCGCCTGCACGACCTCGGTTACGCCTGAGCGGACCTGCTTCCCACGGCAATCGGTCGCTTCCCATGGCGAACTTGCCGTGGGAAGCGACCATTTCGCTGCATACCTTGGTAAATCACCTCGCCCCGAGCCAGAAGCCGAGGAAGCACACCGCCACCGCAGGTACGACGGTCAGGGCGACCGTCGCCGCCCCCTTCCGGGGCCCGAGGTCGTGGGTCTGCACCGCGAAGGCGGAGTACGTCGTGAGTCCGCCGCAGAACCCGGTGCCGAGCAGAGCGATGGTGTTGCCGGAGAGCCCCATCCCGCTGAACAGCCCCAGCAGGAACGACCCGACCACGTTGACCAGGATCGTGCCCCAGTGGAGCTCGCGGTGAAGGCGGCCGTCGAGCAGGTGGGCCGTGACGTAGCGCAGCGGAGCGCCGACCGCCGCTCCGGCCGCGACGAGAAGGACCGTCACAGGTCGCCCTCCTCCTCGTCGAACTCCTCCCTGCTCGCCCGGGTGCTGAACCGGTCGGCAAGCGCGACCGCGGCCAGGCAGGTCACCAGCGTCCCGGCGGCATAGGCGCCCGCGGTCGCGGTGGCGCCCTCGGCCACGAGGGACCGGGTGTGTTCCGACCACGTCGACAGGGTGGTGAAGCCGCCCAGCACACCCGTGCCCAGCAAGGGAGGCAAAAGGTGGTGGCGGCGTACCCACGCCGACGCGGGGAGCAGTGCCAGCAGGAAGGACCCCACCACGTTGATCGCGAAGGTCGTGGCGGGGAAGCCGCTGCCGTCCGGCTCCAGCACGGTCAGGGCGTAGCGCAGAGACGCTCCTGCAGCGCCGCCCAGAGCGACCGCGAGCAGGACCGACGCGTGCATCGGGTGACGAGGGCTCACGTGCTCACGAGGTGCCGGGCGCCTCGTCGGGCACGGTGAAGGGCCCTTGCCAGGGCTTCGGCTCCTCCCCGGCCGCCTGGCGGGCGAACTCCCCGAAGTACCACCGCTCGAGGGCCACCTCCACGGGCGACGCAGCGAGGACCAGCAGCCGCTGCTCGCGGCAGAACTCGTCGGCGCGCTCCAGGGCACGGAGCAGTCGGCTCAACGTCTCGACTGCGCCCGGGGGGATCGCCAGCTCCACGTCGCCGCGCTCGGCTCCGCTCTCCAGGAGCCTGTCGAGGTCGTCGAAGCCTTGGCCGAGCCGACGCTCCTGCTCGGACTGGATGAACACCTCCGAGAGCTCCTTCGCGACCGGGTAGGCGCCGCCGTGCGCGAGCGACAGCAGGCGCAGCTCGCGGCTCAGCTCGTAGTAGCGCTTGCGGAACCGGGAGTAGATGGCGACCGGAAGATCGAGGATCCGGACCCGGAGGAGATCGTCGGGCGGTTCGGCCGTGGCGACGCGTTCCTGCACGACCTGGTCGAGGTCGAAGACGTCGCCCTCGAGCTCGGCGTCGGCCCGGGGCTGCTCGCAGGGCTCGAACCACACGAGCTTGCCCTCGGAGGTGAGCTCCGCACCCCAGGCCTGGGAGGTGAGGGCGACGATGCCGAGCCCGCGGCCGAACGTCGAGAAGAGCTCCTCGCCGCGGCCCATCTCGATGTTCACCGCCGGGGGGCGCTTGGACGCGTCGCGCACCTCCACGCGGGGATGCGTGCGGGTCCCGCGGACCCTCACGCTGATGGGCGGCGTCCCGTGCAGGATGGCGTTGGTCACCAGCTCCGAGACGCCGAGCTCCGCCGCGAAGACGATGTCCTCACGATCCAGCTTCTCGAGCACGGTCCGCACCCAGTCGCGCGCCTGTTTGACCGACTCGGGGTCGGGGTCCAGGGCGAGCGCCTTGAGGTTGAGCGGCATCGTCAGGCCAGGGTCCGTATCGCCTGGGTGCGGATCGGTCGGGCTGGGACGAGGACCGTCGGGGCCATGCCCGGGAGCTGCCCGCCGAGCAGGGCAGCACTCAGGGTCTGCACCACCCGCGCGATCGCTTCCATGCGAGCAGGGTAGCCGGGCTCCGGAGGAGGGCACCTCTTCCGGGGGTGGGGGGTGTGTCCGTCCGCCCGGAAGCGGCTGTTTCGCGTGGTGTCACCGGTTGCGGGCGGATTCGGTGCGGTTCGTCGACGCTCGCGGCGGCGAGGTCGTGCCGGGCTTCAGCCGCCGAGGTGGCGCACGAGGAAGGCGTCGACGGCGTCGTAGTAGGCGTCGGGCTGCTCCCGCCGGATGCAGTGGCCTGCGCCGGGGACTCGGACCAGCTCGACGTGCGGGTTCGCGATCTCGGCGATCCCGCGCTGCACGTCGTCGGTGATGCAGACCTCGGCCATCGCGTCGCCGGAGACGACGAGGGTCGGCACAGCGACCTTCTCGAACAGCTCCGGCCACCTCGACGTCGGCTTGATGTCGCCGTGGGCCAGGTAGGCGAGGTCCGTCTGCCGCTCGGCCCGCCCCGTCACGAGAAGCTCGTCCTCCGGCCAGTCCGCGCGGCTCTGGCGGCGGATCCGGAACAGCTCCGCGTCGTCGCGGGCGCTCAGGCTCTCCTGGACGCCGCTGAGGAACGCGTCGCCCCGGGACGGGTCCCGCTGCAGGTCGTCGGGACCGAGGGGAGCGGGGTCCTCGAGGACCAGGACGCGCACGAGCTCGGGTCGTCGTACCGCGGCGGCCAGCGCGACCGCCCCACCCAGCGAGTGGCCCACGACGACCGCCGGGGCACCGAGCTGGTCGAGGATGTCGATCGCGTCGTCGACCATCACCTCGCCCGGATGCGCCTCGAGCTGCTCCTTCGTGAACCGAGGGGAGCCGCCGTGTCCGCGCTGGTCGATGGTGACGATGGAGTACGTCGAGCCCCAGTGCCGCTCCGCGCCGGGCCACCCCGACCCGGAGTCGGTGAGGCCGTGGAGGAACAGCATCGGCGGGGCCTCCCCGTCCGACCTGCCCGCTCGTCGTACATGGAGGTCGGTGCTGAGGCTCACGTGCTCCGGCGACGTCATCGCAGCTCCGCAGGCGTGACGTAGAAGAGCTCGAGAACGGCGTCGTAGTACGCGGTGGTCCTGCCGATCGCCGACATGCGCAGGCGCTTGCAGAGGTTGAGGGAGGCGACGTTGTCGGGGCGTACGACGGCGAAGATCTCCTTGAGGCCCCGGTGGAACCCCCAGCCCAGGGCTGCCCGGGCCGCCTCGGTGGCGTACCCCTTGCCCCATACCTCCGGGTGGAAGTGCCAGCCGATCTCGAACCTGCCGTCCGAGATGCCGGAGGTCTCGGCCGGCTCGGGCAGGGGGACCAGGAGGATCGTGCCGAGCAGCAGCCCGTCGCGTCGTCGCTCCACCGCCCAGCGCCGCGCGATCGGCTCCGTGCGGTTCAGCTCGCTGCAACGCTCCACGAACTCGAACGCCTCGTCCAGGGTCGTCATCGGCTTGGGGCTCGACCCGAGCCAGCGGGCGACCTCCCAGCGCGAGTAGATGTCGAACACGCGCGGCGCGTCCTCCCGGCGCCAGTCCCGCAGCAGGCAACGCGGCGTCCCGACCTCGGCCGGGCCGGGCGCCGACGCTGTAGTCATCGGTTGAGGTGACGGGCCCAGGCAAAGGCGAAGAGCCCGTAGCACCCGATGCCGGCGGCCAGGGCGAGGAGCATGGGCGTCCCGAAGGGCTGCTGCAGCACCTCGTGGAGAGCCTGGTCGAGCCCGCCGGACTTCTTGGCGTCGTTGGTCCAGGCCGCCCAGAAGAAGAGGACGGCGACGATGATGAACGCCAACCCCTTGCTGACGTACCCGATCTTGCCGAAGAGGATGAACGCCTTCCCGCTGTCGCCGAGCCGGCCGTTCACGTCGAGCTTGTCCGCGAAGTCCTCACTGAGACCTCGGTAGATCAGTCGCAGCGCGTAGCCGAGCACCGCCAGGCCGAGCAGGCCCACGAGGAGCTGTCCTCCGGGCATCGCCATGAGCTTGGCGGTGGTGGTGTCCGTGCCGCCGCCGCTGGAACCGCCCCCCATGGCGATCTTGAGCGCGCTCAGTCCCAGTGCGCCGTAGAGGACCACCTTCAGGCCGGACCCGAGCCGCTTGAGAACGCGCTTCTTGCCGTCGTGCTCACGGTGGCCCGCGACGGCCTCGATCAGCTGCCACACGACCAGTGCGCCGAACCCGGCGGCCACGACGTAGAGGAGGATGCCCCCGAGCGGTGACTGCGCCAGCTGGCTCAGGGCGCCCTGGCTGGAGGCCGACCCCTTGTCGTCGCCGAGAGCGAGCTGGATCGCGATCCAGGCGATCAGCAGGTGCACCACCCCGTAGGCGATCAGCCCGACGCGCACGGCGTGGTCCAGGGCTGTGCTCGCGTCGGCCTTGCGGCCGAGCTGGTTCGCCTTCGTCGAGATGTCCGCGGCGTTCAAATGGTCCCTCCCCAGTCGAGGCCCGGGGCGACCGGGCGATCTCCTATACCCGCTTTCGGGGCCAGGAATGTCTGCCTCGGGCTCGAGTCGCGGAAGTTTGACCTTCGGAGGGTATTCCCCTCGTCATGTGCGGGGGAGGCCCCGAGGGGGTACAACGGTCAGGTGACCCAAGACCTGCTCGTGCTCGGGCCGCTGATGCGGCATGTGGACCAGACCAGTGCGAGCATCTGGGTGGAGACGCGCGACGCCGCCACGGTCGCCGTACGCGTCGGCGACCGCTCGTGGACCGCCCCCACCTTCGGGGTGCACGGTCACCACTTCGCTCTCGTCGAGGTCGACGGTCTGGAGGCCGGAGCCAAGCACGAGTACCAGGTGGACGTGGACGGTACGACGGTCTGGCCGCCCGCCGGCTCGACCTACCCACCCAGCGTCATCGCGACCCTCCAGCCCGGGAAGCCGCTGCGCATGGCCTTCGGCTCCTGCCGCACCAGCGTCTCGCACGACGCGAAGGGCAACCGGACCCACGGCGTCGACGCGCTCCGGGCCTACGCCCTGCGGATGGTCGGCGGGGAGCAGGGCGGCGACCCGGAGCGCTGGCCCGACCTAGTCCTCTTCCTCGGCGACCAGGTCTATGCAGATGAAACGACTGAGGCGATGCAGGAGTTCATCAGATCCCGTCGTGATCCGGACCAGCCGCCGGGCAAGGAGCTGAAGGACTTCGAGGAGTACGCCCACCTCTACAAGCTGGCCTGGAGCGACCCGGCGAACCGTTGGCTGCTGTCGACCCTCCCCAGCCTGATGATCTTCGACGACCACGATATCCGTGACGACTGGAACACCTCCCTCACCTGGAAGCGGGAGATGGAGGCCACCTCCTGGTGGCACGAGCGGATCGTCTCCGGTCTCGGGTCCTACTGGGTCTACCAGCACCTCGGGAACCTCTCCCCGGAGGAGCGCGCGAAGGACGAGCTGTGGCAGGCGGTCGCCGCCGGCTCGCGCAATGGCCACGGGGAGGTCGACATCACCGCGCAGGTCGACGCCTTCGCGGATCGCGTCGACCAGGAGCCCACGCACTACCGGTGGAGCTACACCCGCGACATCGAGGACGTCCGGCTGGTCGTGGTCGACTCGCGGGCGGCGCGGGTGCTGGACCCCGACAACCGCTCGATGCTGGACCCCGAGGAGCTCGCCTGGCTCGACGAGCAGATGCGCGGCGGCTTCCGACACCTGCTCGTGGGCACGTCTCTGCCCTTCCTGCTGTCCCCGGGCCTGCACCACCTCGAGGCCTGGGACGAGGCACTCGTGGAGGGCACCTGGGGGCGCCGCGGCGTCCGCTTCGGGGAGTGGCTGCGGCAGACCGTCGACCTCGAGCACTGGGGCGCGTTCCAGCACGGGTTCGGCGAGGTCGCGGAGATGGCCCTGTCCGTGGCGTACGGCGAACGCGGCCCCGCGCCGGAGTCGGTGACCTTCCTGTCCGGGGACGTCCATCACTCCTACGTCTCCGAGGTGTCCCGGGTCGAGGGCCGGTCCGGGCCCAGGAGCCGGATCGTGCAGGCGGTGTGCTCGCCGATCCGCAACCCGCTGGCCCGGTCCATGCGCTTCGCGACCGCCTTCTTGTCCTACGGCCTGGCCGGCCCGATGGGGGCGGTCGCGGCTCGCTCGGCTCACGTGCCCGAACCACCCTTCAGATGGGGCCTGGTCAAGGGTCCGTGGTTCGACAACAACATCGCGGTGCTCGAGGACCAGCCGTCCGAGGGGCTGCGGCTGGCCTGGTACACCGGGGTCGTCGAGGACGGCGACCACGAGAACCCGCGGCTCTCCGAGGTCTCCTCCGTGACCATCACCCCGGGTCCCCCGGCCAGGCGAGACCGCCTCGGAGGGCCGGTCCTCGGCCGCGTGGTCAGCCGGGTGTCGAGGTCCGTGGAGCGTCGACGCAGACGCTCAGCAGGAGGTTCTCCACCACCTCGATGAGTGCCGGGTGGATCCAGTACTGCCCCCGGGCGACCTCCTGCGCCGTCCGCCCGAACGCGATCGCGTCGATGAGCGGCTGGATCAGGTTCGACGCCTCGTGCCCCATGATGTGCGCCCCGAGCAGGCGTCCCGTCTCCGGGTCGGCGACGGCCTTGGCGAAGCTGGTGGTGTCCTCCATGGCCCAGCCGTACGCCGTGTCGCCGTACATCTGCTTGGCAGTCACGTAGCGGATGCCCTGGTCGCGCGCCTCCTGCTCGGTGAGGCCCACCGAGGCCACCTGCGGGTGGGTGAACACTGCGCTCGGCACGGCGTGGTGGTCGCTCCTCACCATCGCATCGGGGTCGTCGAGGTGGAGCAGGTTGTGCTGCACCACGCGGGCTTCCTGGTTCGAGACGTGCTTGAGCTGGAAGAGGTTCGAGACGTCGCCGAGCGCCCAGACGCCCTCGGCGGTCGTGCGCTGGTACTCGTCGACCACGACGAGCCCGTCCTCCACCTCCACCCCGGCCTGGTCGAGGCCCAGGTCGTCGGAGTTGGGCCGGCGGCCCGTGGCGACCAGGACGGTGTCGACATCGACCACGCCGGCCCCGTCCGGCCCGTCGAGATGCAGGCGGATGCGCCCGTCGTACGTCTCGGCCTGGGAAATGGAGGTGCGCAGCCGGACGTCCCAGCGGTCCTGGGCCAGCGCGGTGAACCGGGCGGACACCTCCTCGTCCTCCCCGCGCAGCAGCTGCCCGGACCGGTTGAGGACGGTCACCGTGCTGCCGAAGGAGCCGAAGACGTGCGCGAACTCCATGGCCACGAACCCGCCGCCGATGATCGCGAGGCGCTCGGGCGGCTCGTCGATGCGCATGATCGTGTCGCTGGTGTGGTGCTCGACCTCGGCCAACCCGGGGATGTCGGGCACCACGGCCCGGCTGCCCGTCGCGATGACGACCTGGTCCGCCGTGATCGTCTCGCCGGTCCCCGTGTCGAGTGTGCGGGGAGCCGTGAAGCGGGCGTGGCCTTCGTAGAGCGTCACGTTCTCGAGCCGCTCGGCCCGGTAGTTTCGTCCCGCGACCGAGATCGGGTCGATGCGGCGGAAGATCCGGTCCCGGACCTCGCCCCACCGGACCCCGTCGAGACGGAGGTCCACCCCGAGCTCTCGCGCGTGGTCCACAGAAGCCGCCAGGTCCGCCGGGTGGACGAACATCTTCGTCGGGATGCAGCCGACGTTCAGGCAGGTCCCGCCGAAGGTGCCCTTCTCGAGCATGGCCACCTTCCTGTCGGAGAAGCGGCGGTCGACGATCGAGTTGCCGGATCCGCTGCCGATGATCGCGAGGTCGAAGTGGGTCACATCGTCCATACTGCCCCGCTGCCGGGTGTGAGCCTGCTCGCACGCGGCTCCCACAGGAGGCGCGTTCCCGCTCAGCGGTTGTGAGGCAGGTCATTCCGGGCGGGGCATGGGCGAGACGGGCCCGTTGTTGAGTCATATGGGGTTCGAAAATGGGAACAGTGGCTCGAGCCCTCGTCACCCGATCCAGGAGAGGCAACGCGATGAACCAGGTCGCACCGGACCGACACAAGGTCGTGGTGATCGGATCAGGCTTCGGAGGCCTGTTCGGCACCAAGGCGCTGCGACGCAGTGATGTCGACATCACCATGGTCGCGAAGACGACCCACCACCTCTTCCAGCCGCTGTTGTACCAAGTGGCGACCGGCATCCTGTCCGAGGGCGAGATCGCCCCGCCGACCCGTGAGGTCCTGGCCGGCCAGAAGAACGCCAGGGTGATCCTCGGCGAGGTCACCGACATCGACCTCGAGGCGAAGACGGTGACCTCGGAGGTGCTCAACCGCGTCGCGGTGACGCCGTATGACTCCCTGGTCGTCGCCGCCGGGGCGGGGCAGTCCTACTTCGGCAACGACCAGTTCTCGGAGTTCGCTCCGGGCATGAAGTCCATCGACGACGCGCTCGAGCTGCGCGGCCGGATCTTCGGCGCCTTCGAGCTCGCGGAGATCGCGAACGACGAGGAGGAGATCGACCGGCTGCTGACCTTCGTGGTCGTCGGCGCAGGCCCGACCGGTGTCGAGATGGCAGGTCAGATCGCCGAGCTCGCGCACCGGACGCTCAAGCACGACTTCCGGCGGATCAACACCCGCGCGGCGCGGATCATCCTGCTCGACGCTGCGCCACAGGTGCTGCCGCCCTTCGGCCAGAAGCTCGGTGACAAGACGAAGCGCGCGCTCGAGCAGCTCGGAGTCGAGGTCCAGCTCGGTGCGATGGTCGTGGACGTCGACGAGCGCGGGCTCGTGGTCCAGGACAAGGACGGCACCCGCCGGCGGATCGAGGCCACCACCAAGGTGTGGGCCGCCGGTGTCCAGGCCAGCTCCCTCGGCAAGGTCCTCGCCGACCAGACCGGTGCCCCGCTCGACCGGGCCGGCCGGATCGGCGTCAACGCGGACCTGACCCTGCCGGGCCACCCCGAGGTGTTCGTGGTCGGCGACATGATCAGCCTGAACAACCTGCCCGGTGTCGCGCAGGTGGCGATCCAGGGCGCGAAGTACGCCGCGAAGGAGATCGACGGCCGGCTCAAGGGCAAGGCGCCGCAGGGTCCGTTCCGGTACTTCGACAAGGGCAGCATGGCGACGATCTCGCGGTTCCGCGCCGTGGCCATGATCGGCAAGCTGCGCCTGACCGGCTTCATCGCCTGGCTCATGTGGCTCGCCGTGCACCTCGTGTACATCACGGGGTTCAAGAACCGCGTGACGGCGCTGCTGCACTGGTTCGTCAGCTTCATCGGCCGGGGGCGGTCTGAGCGGACCGCGACCATCCAGCAGATCTTCGCCCGGGCCGCGCTGAGCAGGCTGGAGGGCGGTGCGTCCGACCTGGTCAGCACCCCCGGGGCCCACGACGCCGCCCGCGAGATGATCGAGGCCACCCAGCGCGCCGAGCTCGAGGCACGTGCGGCCGAGGAGGCCAGGCTCACCGACTCGGGGGAGCGGGGTCGGGCTACCGAAGAGGCCGGCGCCCGCAGTTAAGCACGCCGGGCACGCCGGGTCGCGACGGACGTGCACAACCCCCGTATTCGATACGTTTTCGGCGCGGACCCGGGGGTTCTGCCCGTCGGCCGGCTTTCCACAGGCCCGGTGACTGCGGGCTGCGAGGCGGCCTGACCTGGGTGCAGGGTGGGTCGCCGTGGACGCGAGGACGGCGATCTTCCGGCTCGGCGGCGTGACGACGCGCCACGAGCTGCTCGCCTTGGTGACCACCGCCGAGTTCGACCGCGCGTTGCGGGTCGGCGACATCCGGCGCGTGGGCCGGGGGCGCTACACCCTGCCGTTTCTCGATGAGGCCGTCCAGGTGGCGCACGGCCTGTCCGGGGTCGTCTCGCACCTGAGCGCGGCGCTCTTCCACGGCTGGCCGGTCAAGCACGTCCCGGAGCTCCCCACGGTGACCGTCCCGCGCAACCGGAAGCTCCCGCCCGAGCGCCGCGAGAACGTCGAGGCACGCTGGAGCGCACTCGCCGCTGGGGACGTCGAGGGGGTGGTGACCACCCGAGAGCGCACGTTCGTCGACTGCGCCAGATCGCTCCCCTTCGACGAGGCACTAGCCGTCGCGGACTCCGCCCGTCGTTGCGGGATGACGAAGAACCAGCTCGTGGCGGCGGCGGAGGACGTCCGCGGCCCGGGCCGTCAGAAGTGTCTTCGCGTCGCGAACGCCGCCGACGGCCGGGCCGCCAACCCCTTCGAGTCGGTGCTCCGGGCGATAGCCCTCGACGTGAAAGGCCTGCGGCTCGAGCCCCAGTGCGAGGTCGTCGACGGCGACTTCTACGCTCGTGTCGACCTCGGCGACCGGCGCCGCCGGCTCGTGCTGGAGGCGGAGGGGTTTGAGTGGCACGGCGACCGCAAGGCGCTGATGCGCGACTGCCGGCGGTACACCAGCCTCGCGCTCCGGGGCTGGATCGTCCTTCGCTTCAGCTGGGAGGACGTCATGCTCCATCCCGAGTGGGTGCGCGACTGTCTCGTCCGGGTGCTGGGCGTTCGGCCGCCACGCGTCGTACCACCCGCCGGGCTGACTACGGGCCGGGACGGGCCGCTGTCGCCGCGGCGCGGACGGACGTGAACAACCCGGGTTCTTCCCCTCCTGGGGGCGCGTGCCTGAGCTGGTTCACGTCGGTCGTACGACGGTGGGCGCGGTCGTCACTCCTCGTCGATCGTGTGCATCGCGGCCTCCTCGGCGCTCGCGGCACCGCCGTTGATCCCGATGTCGTCGGCGACTAGGTCCTTCTCGGTGTCCTCGCCGAGACCCTCGTCCTCGGCGACGAGGCGGCCGGTGCGCTCGTTGCCGACCTCGCCCTCGACGTGCTCGGCCTCGTTGGCGGCCTGCTCGTAGGGGTCGGGCTCGGGGATCTCCTGGGCCAGCCGCTGGTCGAGGGTCTCGCCCAGCTCCTCCTCGAGGGGCGTGTTGCCGTACTTCTCCGCCGGCGACCACCTCTCGGGCGGGGAGTAGCCCTCGTCGAGAGGCTCCGCAACCCGGTCGCTGTCGGCCTGGCTGTCGCCGGTGTCCATCGGCTGGTTCTCGTCGTCGACGCTGTAGCCGTGGTACGACTCGTTCGCGGTGTTGTCGTCGAGCGAGTCGGCGCCGGTCGACTCACCGAAGTTCTCTGGCTGTTCCGTCATGGCTTTTCCGTTCCCCGCGACCGGACGAGTCATGTGCCTCGTCCGCCGCCTACTCGAAGGTGTGGCTCTGCTTCCGCGCCTCGCGGGCCGCGATCAGCTCCCGGGCCCATCGCGGCAGGATGAAGAGACCTTCCGCCTCCACCGTCGGCTCGCCGTCGGGGCCGAGGATGTGGCCCTTGACCGTGGTCTTGTAGCCGTCCACCTCGTGGACCCAGGCCTTCGCGCTCAGGTCACCGAGGGGAGTGGGGCGACGGTAGGTCAGGTTGAGGCGTCCCGTCATCCCCGGAGCGCCCGCGGCCGAGGCTGCCTCCCCGAGCATCTGGTCGAGGATCAGAGCGCTCACGCCGCCGTGGACGAGGTTGGGCGGGCCCTCGTAGGCGGCGCCGAGGTGGAAGGCGGCGAACGCCGTGCCGTCCTCGCGCTTCTCGACCCGCAACGGCGGGGCGAAGGGGTTGCGCAGCCCGACGACCGCGTTGCCGTGGTTGCGTCCCGAGCCGTCCGGAGCGATCTTCACGCCGAGATAGCGCGGGTCGCGCTCCTTGGTGAGCCGGGCGGTCAGCGCCTCGATGGCCGCGGTGACCTCCTCCACCTCCTCGTGGTCGACGACCGTGTGCAGGCTCGCGTCGATGAGCTCGCGCGTCCGCTCTGCGAGGGCGCCGAACACACGGTCGTGCTCGGCCATCTCCTCGGGGGTCATCGAGATGCGCTCGTAGGAGTCCTTGTCCATCCCGTGAGCCTAGATCAGGTGTCCGGCGACCTGCTCCGGAATGTGCCGCAGCGCACAGCGCGGGTCCCACGAGGTGCTCAGAGGGCTGCCGCCGCGACCTCGAGGTCCGCCACGAACCTCTCGAAGTCCTCCTCACGGCTCCGCGAGCGCAGGACCGCGGAGGGGTGGGTCGTCGGAAGCACCCACGCGGGAGGGGTCGGGACCGGGAACGCCTCCGGCCAGCCGAGCATGGTGCCGCGGGTCTCGCCGACCCGGAACGACGAGCCGAACACGGCCTTGCCGGCAGTGCCTCCGAGAACCACCACGCCGGTGGGCCGCACCAACGCGAGCTCGGCCACGAGCCAGGGGCCGCAAGCGGAGACGTGGACCCGGCTCGGCGACTTGTGGATGCGCTGCCTGCCCCGGGTCCCCGCGAACCGGAAGTGCTTCACCACGTTCGTCCGGAACACCGTCTCCGGAGGGATGCCGGCCCGGTCCAGCGCGCGGTCGAGGAGCTTGCCGGCGGGACCGACGAACGGTTCCCCGGCCCGGTCCTCCTTGTCGCCGGGCTGCTCCCCGAGCACGATGAGCCGCGCGTCCGTGGGTCCCTCGCCCATCACGGCCTGGGTCGCGTCCCGGTACAGCTCGCACCCCCGGCAGTCCTGGGCCGCGGACCGCAGGCCTTCGAGGGTCGGGTCCTCCGGCACCCACGCCTGTGCGCCGGGTCGTTCGGTCATCGCTGTCTCCTGCCGACGAAGCCGCTCGCCTCGGCGGGTACCCGG
The DNA here is from genome assembly GCA_036375975.1 of Nocardioidaceae bacterium. Taxonomy (GTDB): domain Bacteria; phylum Actinomycetota; class Actinomycetes; order Propionibacteriales; family Nocardioidaceae; genus Nocardioides_C. The sequence continues at coordinate 31,664 of DASVBF010000041.1, forward strand.
CCCCCCAACGGTGGAAACGGCGTCGCGGGCCGCGCCCAGCGCCACTTGCATGTCCTGGAATGGTAGGAGTCATGGTCCGGCCCACGTGGACGACAGGGCCTGCCGCCCTGACCCTCGTCCGGCACGCGCACAGCATGGGCAACCGGGCCGGCGAGCAGGCGCGTGAGGTCGGGGCGGAGGAGCTCGACCTCCGGCTGCCGGACGTCGACGTGGCGCTGTCGGAAACCGGTCGTGCCCAGGCCCATGCTGTGCGGAGATGGCTCGCGCAGCAGGACGGCCCGGACCTCCCCACGGTGGTGCTGACCTCGCCGTACCTGCGCGCTCGCGCGACCGCCGAAAGCGCCGTCGCGGGACTCGGCCTCCGGGTCGTGCACGACGACCGGCTCCGGGAGCGCGACCTCGGCCTGCTCAACGGGCTGACCGAGGTGGGGATCCGCGCGCGTCACCCTGAGGAGGTCGAGCGCCGGAGCAGGCTCGGGGACTTCTACTACCAGCCGCCCTCGGGCGAGAGCTGGTCCGATGTCGCGCTGCGCGTGCGGAGCCTGCTGCAGGACCTGCGGTTCGGGTACGACGACGAACGGGTCTGGCTGTTCACCCACCAGGCGGTGGTCATGGCCTTCCGCTACGTGCTCGAGGAGCTGTCGGAGGAGCGGCTGGTCGAGATCGATCGCGAGGAGCCTGTGCCGAACGCCTCGCTGACGCGCTACCGCCGCTCGGGCGAGGTGTTCGAGCTCGACCGGTTCGCCGACACCCGCGCCGTCGACCAGACCGCCCGGGTGGCCGACGAGGCCCCCGGGGTGGGGCGTCCGCCACACCGGTCGGTCGAGTGACCGACGCTCGCATCGGGTACAAATGGACCATGACCGAGCACAAGCCGAACGCCCTCGCGACGGAGGGCGGCGTGCGGCGCCTCCCGACCACCAACCACCCCCTGAACGCGGAACCCCGCAAGACCGCCGGGCCGCTGATCCTCACCCTGATCCTGGTCGCGGCGATCGTCGGCGTGCTGGTCTTTACCGTCAGCCTCATCACGCACTAGGCGTCGGTCCGGCTCAGATCGCCTTGCGACGGCGGCCGACCTCCCGTCGCGGGCGGCGTGGCTGCGTCGCGTCGACTGCCCGCCGGTGGGCACCGATGCCGCGGATCGGCGTCGGCTGCTGGCCTTGGGCCGGGCCCTGCTGCTTGGGCAGCTCGACCATCTGCGCCGAGCCGACCGTGGCGTGGATCGGCAGGGCGGTCTCACCGAGTGCCTCCGCGACGGTCGTCTGGCAGACGACGTCCATCGCGAGCGTGCAGTGGGGCATCCAGTTGCCGGGGCGGTAGTACGCCCAGGTGTCCATCGCGCCGAGGGCGGAGTGGACGCTGTCGTGCAGCCGGAGCAGCGCGGTCGTGGGCGCCACGGCCAGGTAGGCCGGAGCCCGGTTGGTGAGGAAGAAGCCGAGCGCGGTCATCGACACTGGCAGACCCGAGACGTTGGCCAGCGGCAGACGGAGCCGGGCGACGGCCTGCTCGGGGTAGGGCGTGTTGACGATCGCCAGAGTGATGTGGGGTCGGTAGTCGGGCTCGTTCGTCGACGCGGCCGAGGGGACGCCGTACTGGTCCAGGGCCTGCCAGGCCTGCTGGACCCGATGCTCGGTGAACTCGTCGAAGTAGAGGACGACCGCGAAGGCCTGGGACTCCGGCTCCAGCGCCCCGGACGAACCGCCGTTGGAGACGGAAGGGCCGGGGCGCGCGGACAGCGGGGTGGGACTCGGAAGTTGCGCGCTGAGATGTCTAGCGTCGCGCAGGTGCGATGCCACCGAGGCTCCTGTTCAACATGTGTTCGAGGTTGGTACGTCGTGTTTCGTCAGGCCGCTTCAGCTAGACGGCCGCATGTCCGTCGAGCTGCCAGCTGCGCTGCGGGAGGTGCATGGGCGTCGGCTGCGAGGAGTGCCTGGACGACTGCGACGCCGGGGGCGGCGACGAGTACGACGAAGGCGACGAGTACGACGAGTGCGTCGAGGGCGGTGGGCTCGACGTGGCGGCGTCACGGGCCTCGACGAGCAGCGCCGCAGCCTCCTCCTTCGCGTTGCGCAGGATGGCGTTCTTCTCCGCGCGTGCCACGGTGAGCATGTCGCGTGCCCGGCGAACGGCTTCCTCGACGAGGTCGTCAGCGACCTTCTGGGCGTTGAGGAGCAGGGACGCGGCGTGGGGCTGAGCCTCCGGCGCGCTGTAGGACGAGACGGGAACCGGGCCGCGCGGGCCTTCCGCGCGAAGGCGGTCGTTGTCCAGCCGGAGGCGGTCGCGTTCGTCGCGGAGCCGGGCGATCTCGAGGTTCGTGGCGTGAACCTGGTCGGCGAGGAGGTCGAGGAACTCCGCGACCTCGTACTCGTCTAGACCGCGGACACGGTGCGAGAACTGCACCTCCCGGATCTCCTCCGGTGAGCGGTAGTAGTGAAAGGGGTGTTCCTGTTGTGTCACTGTGAGTCACCTGCCCGAGCGGGCGCTGGTGCCGGTACCCCCGTGCCGGCATGGCGGACGTATGGAGTTTTTGCCCACGGTCGCGAGGTGTGAAACCAGCTACCCTCCCCCCGCGGACATGAGTCTCCGCCAAGCGAGACAAACGACGCAACTACGTCTGGACCGCTTGTTATCCGATGTTTATTTGTCGAGCAGGCGAGATGTGGCGGTTCCGGTCACGCTCCTTCGAGCAGGTCGAGGGTCTGCTCGAGCACCATGTCGCCGAAGCAGCGGTCGATGGCGTACGAGTCCTCGTAGTTGACGATCAGGTAGCCGCCCGCGACGAACCCGAGGCCCTGCTGGCCGACCGGGCTGATCTCGAACGACTGGGGGATGTAGCCGAGCGCGTCGTTCGCCTGGGCGAGCGGCAGCGTCACGGTCGCGGGGCTCTTCTCCTTGATGGTGTTGCTGAGGTTGCTGAACAGCTCGCCCGGACCGGTGGTGATGGCGAGCTCGTCGCCGACCCGGATCAGACCGGCGGCGACCTCCGCGGACACGGGGGAGGAGGACGAGCACGGAGCGGTGGACGACTTGCCGGTCGAGACAGAGGCCGGCGTCGGCTCGAGGCGGCGGTCGAAGAAGCCCGGGGCGGCGAGTGCCGTGAGGGGGAGGTTCGTCGCCGGCTGGCGCCAGGTCACCCGTTGCGCCGAGACGTCGGCGGACCGGACCGGGGTCCCTGAGCCGACCGGCGGGATGAGACCCGCGATGCTCGCGGTGTCCCCGGCCGGGGACATGTTGCCGAGTCCGGTCATGAAGTGCAGGCCCACGCCGCCGAACCGGTCCTCCAGGCGATGCTCGAAGGCCCCCGGCCAGTCGGGGTGCGCGACGCCGCCGTTGGTCCCCTTGGTCACCGGGTGGGCGGCGTACGCGCCGAGAGTCGCGATGACCCGCGGAGTCTGTGGGCCGGCGCCCCCCGACCGCCTGGCCGGGACATAGGCCCGCAGCCACCCGACCTGCTGCTCCTCCGCGCTGCGGTAGGTGCCCCGGCGCTCGCGGTTGAAGGGCCGCGCCTCGACCTCGCCGACCTCGACCACGGCCGGCTCCATCGCCCCGACCGCCTCGCGGACGGTACGCCGGATGGTGTCGGTGACCTGGGTCATGTACCAGTCGGGAACGAACCCCCACCCGCCGATGAAGTCGGGGGCGGCGTGGCTGTGCGTGGTCGCGATGACGATGCCCGCCGGGTCGATGCCCAGCTCCGCGCCGAGGTCCTGCGTCAGCTGCTTCGCGCCGCAGCGCGCGCACTTGGTGGCGTAGTCCCACATCCAGCCCTCGCCGTCCACGACGGTGAGGACAGCTGTGTCCGCGCCGTCGCCGATGGCGATGGAGCGCACCCAGAGCCCGAGGTCGCTGTCGAACGACGAGACCGGGTTCATCGGGCCGATCCCGAACCCGCCCTGGTAGATGCAGTCGGGGTTCTCGGGCCACGGGGAGCCGGTGTCAGCGAGGTGCGAGGCGTCCTGCGGGGTGGTCCCGAGACGCTGGAGGAACTCCGGGCTGAGGGTGCGACAGGCCGCTGGGTCGGTCTCCCACGTGCCGCCGAAGTCCTCAGGACGAGGGGCGATGGAGCTCTTGGCGGCGCCCACCAGGAGGCCGATCGGTCGTGCGTCGGCGACCGGCGCGACCGGGGCGGTGGTCTCGGCTGTGACCGTGTGCGCGAGGGCAGGCCCGAGGAGCACGGCAGCAGTCGCCGCCATCGCCCCCACAGCCCGGTTGAACATGGTCGCCTCTGCTCCCTGGTCGTCCCCCTTGCCGAGGAAACGACGGCCGTGTGCGGAGGTTACGTCCGGTTTGCGAAGATGCCGGGCTGGTACGGAGGGGCGCTGGCGTCACCCCCGGGCCCGGCAGACCGGCAGTTGACGAACGGCGGAGCCGACCCGACACTGAGGCGCCGGGGAGGGCCGACCCAGAAGGACCTCCCTCGTGCGCCTGCGCCTCACCACCTCGGCTCTGTCGGCGATCGTCAGCCTCCTGCTCGCTGTTCCGCTGCTCTCGGCCCCGGCCGCCGCTGACGACCCCGTCGACACGGCGGCGACGGCAGCTGGTGGCTGTGACGACCTCGACCCGCGAGCCTGCCTGCTGCCGTTCCCGAACGACACCTTCACGACCATGGACAGCGGGACGCCGACCGGCCGCAGGATCGACCTCGGGGTCCCGGAGATGCCGCGCAACACCTACGGCAAGCCGATCGACCCGACGGAGTGGAACTTCAACGACGGGTTCTCGCCCGGGTCACCGATCCTGACCGTCGTACCCGGCCTGGACCTGACCCGCACGTTCGACCTCGACCCGACCCCCGAGACCGGGGTGGGGAGTCCCGACGACCCGTGGGCCGTGAGGGACGGCCGGCCGGATGCCCTGATCGAGGATCCCGGACGCTCCCTGGAGCGCGACGCGCCGATCGTCCTGCTCGACGCGGACACCGGGAAGCGGCACCCGTTCTGGGCCGAGCTGGACGAGAACGCCGCCACCATGGAGCAGGGCGCGGACCGGACGCTGGTCGTCCGCCCCCTGGCGAACCTCGAGGAGGGGCACCGCTAC
>DASVBF010000050.1:0-11447 GCA_036375975.1 Nocardioidaceae bacterium
GGCTGGCCGGGCTTCACCATGTCGCCGTCATGGACCAGCCACTCGACGACCGTGCCGCCGTGAGGCGCGTTGACCGGCGTCTCCTCGCGAAGGTTCGCCACCGTTCCGATGGTCGTGTCGGGCTCGATGGTGCCGCCCTCGGGCAGCTCTTCCTTCAGCCGGAACGTGCCCTTGGCAGGGGAGACCAGCATCCGCCACGTGGGTGCGGTGTCGAGCTCAGATGCTGATCCGTGCTTGTCGCAGAACGCCCGGGCCTCGTCGAGCTGGTCCGGCGTCTTGAGCGCGAAGGTCTCCACGCCCTTCATGGCGCGCTTCGCGATGCCGGTCAGCGTGCCTGCGGGTGGCATCTCGAGGATGCCCGTCACACCGAGGTCGATCATCGTCTCCATGCACAGGTCCCAGCGCACCGGGTTGGCGACCTGTGTGACGATCCGTCGCACCACGTCGCGGCCGTCGTGAACCACCTGGCCGTCCCGGTTCGAGATGACCGGGGTGCGCGGGTCGTGGGTCGAGACCGAGCGGGCGTAGCCGGCGAGGATGTCGACGGCGGGTGCCATGTGCTCAGTGTGGAAGGCGCCGGCGACCGAGAGCGGCGTCAGGCGCGCCCTGGCCGGTGCGTCGTCGGCGAGGGCCTCGAGCTGCTCGACCGTGCCCGCGGCGACGATCTGCCCGGGCCCGTTGTCGTTGGCGGCGGTGAGCCCGTGCTCGGCGAGCTTCGCGAGCACTTCGTCACGGTCGCCGCCGAGGACGGCGGTCATGCTCGTGGGAGTGGTGGCAGCCGCCGCGGCCATCGCCTTGCCACGCTCGCGGACCAGGACCATCGCCTGCTCGGCGGTGATCGCCCGGGCTCCCGCCGCTGCGGTCAGCTCCCCGACACTGTGGCCCGCGACCGCCCCGATCTGGCCGAACGCGTCGGCGGGGTGCGGGAAGAGCTCGAGGGCTGCGAGGAGGCCTGCGGCGACGAGCAGCGGTTGAGCCACAGCGGTGTCTCGGATGGTCTCGGCGTCGGCGTCCGTGCCGTAGTGGACCAGGTCCATGTCGGCCACGGCGGACAGCCACGCGAGACGGTCGGCGAAGGCTCCCTCGTCCAGCCAGGGGGAGAGGAAACCGGGGGTCTGGGCGCCTTGGCCCGGGGCGACGATGACGAGCACGGTTCAACTGTGCCCGGGTCGGGCGGGCTTCAGCAGCACCAGGGCGAACGAAGATCCGCCGTCGTTCTTTGTAGGGTTCCTACAAGGTCGAGGTCGTCGGGGTCTCCGGCGGGTGGAGCCGGCCAAGGGTGAGTGCGACCCGGTAGGTGTAGGCGTCTCGGGGCGCGGTGGCCGTCAGTCCGGTCACGTCGGCCGCCCTGCGCAGGCGGTAGCGCACGGTATTCGCATGCACGAACATCGCGCGCGCCGTCGCCTCGATGGACCCGCCGTGGTCCAGGAACGACGACACCGTGTCCAGGATGGCTGAACCGGCGTCCAGCAAGGGTTTGTAGACGTCTATCACGAGCTGCCGACGGGCGTGCCCGTCGCCGGAGAGGGCGCGTTCGGGCAGGAGGTCAGCGGCGGTGACCGGCCTGGGCGCGTCGGGCCACCCCGGTGCTGCCCGGAGACCTGCGACCGCGGCCCGCGCGGAGATGTGGGCCTGCACGAGGTCCGGGACGACCGGCCCCACGACGACCGGACCCTCACCGAAGTGGCCGGCTATGCCGCCCCCCGCCTTGTCGGGATTGTCCACTCCGCCCAGCACGACGACGAGGCGGTCGCCCTGGATCGCGCAGAGGACGTCGAGGCCCAGGTGGCGGGCCGACCGTCGTACACCGTCGATCGTGCTCTCACGGTCGCGGTCCGACGCGTGTCCATCCGGGACCCGGCCGAGGACCACGGTGACCTCACCCCGCGCCCGCCAGCCGAGGGCGCTGGCACGGGAGCGCACGGTCTCGTCGGCCTCCGCGCGGAGCACCGAGTCCACCACGAGCGCCTCGAGCCGAGCGTCCCAGGCCCCCCGCTGCTCGGCCGCCTTCGCGTACACCTCCGCCGTTGCGAACGCCACCTCTCGGGCGTAGCGGATCACGGCCTCTCTGACGGAGGGGGCGTCCTTCTCACCGACGGCCGCGCCCAGGTTGTCCTCGACCACCTCGATGCTCAGACGAACCATCTCGACGGTCTGGTGGAGGCTCACGACGCCGGTGAGCTCCCTCGGGGCCGCCCCGAACACCTCCGCGGAGATCGGGGAGCCCGGCGTCGGGTCGCGGTACCAGGACACGAACGCGTTGATGCCGGACTGGACGATGAGGCTGATCCAGGAGCGGTTCTCGGCGGAGAGCTGGCCGAACCACGGCATCTCGCGGTCCATCCGGGCAAGAGCCGCGGTGGTGAGGTCGCCGACCGACTTGTGCAGCCGTGCCGCGATCTCCTCTCGCGTCCCTCGCCCCGCCATGTGGTGAGCCTAGACCCCGGGCCCGCGGGCAGATGAGACCTGGACACGTCTAGACGTCTGGGAACGTTGGCTCCGAAACGCGGCGGTTCTCTCATGTCGTTGGGGCGCCGCTCCGATGAGTCGAACGTGTTCTGGTTAACATCCACTTCACGCACCATTGAGGAGCACCACTCATGCTGAAGCGGTTCGAGGTCGAGTACCTCACCATCCACGGCCACAAGCGCGCGTACGTGAAAGCGGGCAGTGGTCCGGCGTTGTTGCTCCTCCACGGCCTCGGCTGCGACCACACGACCTGGCAGCCGGTGATCTCGGCGCTGTCCCGCCGCTACACCGTGATCGCGCCGGATCTGCTGGGCCACGGAAGGTCGGACAAGCCGCGAGCCGACTACAGCGTGGGCGGCTACGCGAACGGCATGCGCGACCTCCTCACCGTCCTGGGCATCGACAAGGTCACCGTCGTCGGGCACAGCTTCGGCGGCGGAGTGGCGATGCAGTTCGCGTACCAGTTCCCCGAGCGCACCGAGCGACTCGTGCTCGTCGCGCCCGGTGGCATCGGCCGCGAGGTCACGGCGGCGATCCGAGCCATCTCGCTCCCCGGCTTCCAGACGGCCATGGGCGTAGCCACGCTGCCGGGGCTGCTTCAGGCCAGCAAGCTGGCGCTTCGTGGGCTGGCGGCGAGCGGCATCACCAGGGCGCGCGACCTCGACGAGGTAGCCGAGATCATGCAGCATCTCTCGGACCGCAAGGCCCGCGCCGCCATCACCCACGTCGTCCGCGCCGTCGTGGACTGGCGGGGTCAGGTCGTCACGATGGCCGACCGCGCCTACCTCACCCATGCCATGCCGATGTGCGTCATCTGGGGCAGGGAGGACGCGGTCATCCCCGTCAGCCACGCCAGGCTGACCTCCCGGATCGCCCCGGAGGCGCAGGTCGAGGTGATCCCGAATGCCGGCCACTTCCCGCACAAGGACCACCCGCAGCGGTTCGTGAAGCTGCTGCACGACTTCATCCGCTCCACCGAGCCGGCCATCTACGACCGCGACATGTGGCGCGACCTGCTCGAATGCGGCATGGCGGCCACCCCCACCTCGCGAGAGGCCGTCGCCGAGGTCGTCGAGATCGCCTGACCGTCCTCGCGACCCTGGCGTCCGCGCCGGTCCTGCGCAGTCAGCCGGCACTCAGGCAAGGAGGGTCAGGCGTCTCCGCCCTCCTGCTTCACGCCGCGCACGGCGGTCGGGTCGTCGATCCGGTACTTGTCGAAGGCCTCCTGCACCGTCTCGCGCTTGATCTCGCCCCGGTCGGCCAGCGCTCGGAGGGCGGCCACCACGACGGACTGGGCGTCCACGTGGAAGAAGCGCCGCGCAGCCGGCCGGGTGTCGGCGAAGCCGTAGCCGTCGGTGCCGAGCACGTGGTAGTCACCGGGGACCCAGTGCGCGATCTGCAGCGGCACCGCGCGCATGTAGTCGCTGACCGCCACGATCGGCCCCTCGGCCTCCTTCAGCTTGTGGGTGACGTAGGGCGTCCGCGGTTCCTCCGACGGGTGCATGAGGTTGTACTCCTCCGCCGCCACCGCGTCGCGGGCCAGCTCGTTCCACGAGGTCACCGACCAGGTGTCCGCGGCGACGCCCCAGTCCTCGGCCAGCAGTCGCTGGGCCTCGGTGACCCAGGGGAAGCCCACCCCCGACGCGAGCAGCTGCACGCGAGGCGGGTTGCCGTTCCCGTTCTCCACCTTCGGCGGTACGGCGAAGTGGTAGATGCCCTTGAGCAGTCCCTCCACGTCGAGGTCCGTCGGCTCCTCGGGGTGGATGACCGGCTCGTTGTAGACCGTCAGGTAGTAGACGATGTCCTCACCGTGCGGGTGCTCATCACTCGAGCCGTACATCCGCCGCAGACCGTCCTGCACGATGTAGCTGATCTCGTGCGCCATCGCGGGGTCGTAGTGCACGACCGCCGGAACTGTCGCGGCCAGCAGCGGGGAGTGCCCGTCGGCGTGCTGTAGACCCTCGCCGGTGAGCGTCGTACGCCCCGCGGTCGCTCCGATCAGGAAGCCGCGGGCGAGCTGGTCGGTCATGCCCCAGATGAAGTCGCCGGTCCGCTGGAACCCGAACATCGAGTAGAAGATGTAGAAGGGGATCATCGGCTCGCCGTGCGTGGCGTAGGCGGAGCCGGCCGCGGTCGTGTCCGCCATCGCCCCGGCCTCGGAGATGCCCTCGTGGATCAGCTGGCCCTGCGTCGACTCCTTGTAGGTGAGGAGCAGCTTGCGGTCGACGGACTCGTACCGCTGTCCGGCAGGGCTGTAGATCTTGGCCGTCGGGAACATGGAGTCCATCCCGAAGGTCCGGAACTCGTCCGGGGCGATGGGCACGATCCGCTTGCCGATCTCCGGGTCCTTCATGAGGTCCTTGAGCAGCCGGACCAAGGCCATCGTGGTCGCGATGGCCTGCTTGCCCGAGCCCTGCTTGAGCTCGTCGTACATGCTGTCGCCCGGCAGCGTGAGCGGCTTCGACCGCACGACGCGCTTGGGCAGCGAGCCCCCGAGCTGGCGGCGGCGCTCCATCATGTACTGGATCTCCGGGGAGTCCTCGCCGGGGTGGTAGAAGGGCGCTACCTCGGCCTCGTCGATCTGCGCGTCGCTGATGGGAAGCTGGAGCCGGTCGCGGAACCTCTTCAGGTCGTCCTTGGTGAGCTTCTTCATCTGGTGGGTCGCGTTACGACCCTCCAGAGCGTCGATCGTCCAGCCCTTGATGGTCTTGGCCAGGATGACGGTCGGCTGGCCCACGTGGTCCGAGGCCGCCTTGAAGGCCGCGTAGACCTTGCGGTAGTCGTGGCCCCCTCGGGGCAGCTTGCGCAGCTGCTCGTCCGACAAGTGCTCGACCATCTTGCGCAGCCGCGGGTCCACGCCGAAGAAGTGCTCGCGGATGTACTCGCCGGTCTCGACCGAGTAGGTCTGGAACTGGCCATCGGGTGTGGTGTTCATCCGGTTGACCAGGACGCCGTCGACATCCTTCGCCAGGAGGTCGTCCCACTCACGACCCCAAACCACCTTGATCACGTTCCAGCCCGCACCACGGAAGACCGACTCGAGCTCCTGGATGATCTTGCCGTTGCCGCGCACCGGGCCGTCGAGCTGCTGCAGGTTGCAGTTGATGACGAAGGTGAGGTTGTCGAGCTCCTCGCGGGCAGCGAGGCTGATCGCGCCGAGGGACTCGGGCTCGCCCATCTCGCCGTCGCCGAGGAACGCCCACACGTGCTGCTCGCTGGTGTCCTTGATCCCGCGGTTCTGCATGTACTTGTTGAACCGGGCCTGGTAGATGGAGTTCATCGCGGTGAGGCCCATGGACACCGTGGGGAACTCCCAGAAGTCGGGCATCAGCCGCGGGTGCGGGTACGACGGGAGCCCCTTGCCCACGCCGTGCTGCACCTCCTGGCGGAAGCGACTGAGCTGCTCCTCGCTGAGCCGGCCCTCGAGAAAGGCCCGGGCGTAGATGCCGGGGGAGCCGTGCCCCTGGAAGAACACCTGGTCGCCGCCGCCCGGGTGGTCCTTGCCCCGGAAGAAGTGGTTGAAGCCGACCTCGTAGAGCGACGCCGCCGACTGGTAGGTCGCGATGTGCCCGCCCACCTCGAGACCCTTGCGGTTCGCGCTCGACACCATCACCGCGGCGTTCCAGCGGATGAACGCCCTGATGCGGCGCTCGGCCTCCTCGTCGCCGGGGAACCAGGGCTCCCGCTCGGGCGTGATCGTGTTGATGTAGTCGGTGCTGCGGAGCGACGGAACGCCGACCTGCCGCTGCCTCGCACGCTCGAGCAGCTTCAGCATGACGTACCGAGCCCTCGTCCGACCCCGCTCGTCGAGGAGGGCGTCGAGAGAGTCGATCCACTCCTGAGTCTCGTCCGGGTCGATGTCGGGAAGCTGTGTGGGAAGCCCCTCGTGGATCACCGAAGGGGCTCCGGGGCGGTCGTTGGTGTTCGACACGGTTCCTCTGCTCTCAGATACACGTGGATGTGCGGCCGGAGTTCCGGGTTCCGAAACCCCGTACCCCATGCATCGTGTCACGCACATGCCGCTCAGAAAATCTACCGACGGGTAGGCTCGGCAGCGCTGTGCGGACGTCACGAGAGGGCCCGGATGGGCCACCTCTCGCCTCTGGGGTTGCGCGGGAGTGTGACTTCCGGTGGACTACCGGACAGCAGGGGAGCACACGGGGTGCTCTTCGTACGTCTTCTTGGAGGGATGAGTTGAGCGCGACCGCGGGTGGCCACGAAGGCACCGCCACCCAGACCGCCGGTAGTCGGCTGGGGTTCAAGGCCGGAATGGTCATCCAGGAGCTCGGCTGGGACGAGGACGTCGACGACGACCTCAGGGTCCAGATCGAAGACGCCGTCGACAGCGACCTCGTGGACGGCGAGTACGGAAACGTCGTCGATGCGGTCATCTTGTGGTGGCGCGACGACGACGGGGACCTTGTGGACGCCTTGGTGGACGCACTCACCGACCTTGTGGGCGGTGGCGTGATCTGGCTCCTGACCCCCAAGGTGGGCCGCCCCAACGCGGTCGACGCGGCTGACGTCGCCGAGGCGGCCCAGGTGGCCGGACTCGCGACGACCTCGACCGCGCAGATCAGCAAGGACTGGGGCGCGACGCGCCTCGTCGCGCCGAAGACCGCTCACTGAGCCACCTCGGACGGCCTCGGTCCGTGCTCGCGGACGGCGGGTACACCTCGGTGTAAACGACCGTTACAGTGGTCCGACCGAACCGAGGAGGACCTGCCCAGCATGCTCAACAAGGCCGCGCTGCTTTTCGACAAAGAGCTCACCACGTTCCGAGTGCTGACCTCGTCGGGAGTGATCCATCCGTACCGTCCGCAGGTGCTCTTCAGGATCGCCAAGACGCTCAAGGAGTGGGGCCTGGGGCCGGCCGGCGGCTTCACGGCGCTCGCGGTGCGCGGGCCGGACGAGGTCGGTCTGATCGACGAGCTCGGCGAGCTGACATTCCAGGAGATGCACGAGCGCAGCAACGCGCTCGCGCGCGGGCTCGGCGAGCACGGCGTCCATGAGGGCGACAGCGTGGCGGTCCTGTGCCGCAACCACCGCGGCTTCGTGGATGCGACGGTCGCCGTGGCGAAGCTCGGGGCCGACCTCCTCTACCTCAACACCGCCTTCGCCGCTCCCCAGCTCGGGGAGGTCTGTGAGCGCGAGAAGCCCGCGGCGATCATCTACGACGAGGAGTTCGACGCGCTCATCGAGGAGGCGGGGATCGAAGTCCCCAGGATCCACGCCTGGCAGGACGGCGAGACCGATCTGCCGACACTCGAGCAGATGATCCGGTCCCACTCGAGCACCGACCTCACGCCCCCGAGTCGCCGTTCCCGGGCGATCATCCTGACCTCCGGCACCACGGGCACGCCCAAGGGTGCTCCACGCAGCGAGGGCAGCTTCGACGCCGCGGTGTCGTTGCTCTCCCGGCTGCCGCTCAAGCGCGGCTGGCGCACACACATCGCCGCGCCGTTGTTCCACACGTGGGGCTGGGCGCACCTCGCCCTCGCGATGCTGCTCGGCAGCACAGTCGTGCTCCGGCGGAAGTTCGACCCCGAGGGTTGTCTCAAGGCGGTCACGGAAGACAACTGCGACTCCCTCGTGGTGATCCCGGTGATGCTCCAGCGCATCCTCCGTCTCCCCGAGGAGACCCTGCGCTCGTACGACTTCTCCAACGTCAAGGTGGTCGCCGCATCCGGCTCGGCCCTGCCCGGAGACCTGGGGACGACCTGGATGGACCATTTCGGCGACACCCTCTACAACATCTACGGCTCGACCGAGGTCGCGTGGGCGACGATCGCCCAGCCGAAGGACCTTCGGGAGGCCCCGGGCACTGCCGGCAAGCCTCCGCACAACACGATCGTCAAGGTCTTCGACCAGGACGGCAAGGAGGTCCCCCCGGGCGAGGCGGGCCGGATCTTCGTCGGCAACTCGATGCTCTTCGAGGGCTACACCGGTGGCGGCACGAAGGACCAGATCGACGGACTCATGGCCAGCGGCGACGTCGGACGCTTCGACGAGAACGGCCACCTGTTCGTCGAGGGCCGCGACGACGAGATGATCGTCTCCGGTGGGGAGAACGTCTTCCCGAAGGAGGTCGAGGACTGCCTCCACCGGCACGAGGCCGTCCACGACGTCGCCGCGATCGGAGTGGACGACGAGGAGTTCGGCAAGCGTCTGCGCGCGTTCGTCGTGCTCGAGTCCCCGGGCGCGGCCGACGAGGACGAGCTCAAGGCGTACGTCAAGTCGAACCTCGCGCGCTACAAGGTCCCGCGCGAGATCGTGTTCCTCGACGAGCTGCCTCGCAATGCGACCGGCAAGATCCTCAAGCGGGAGCTCGTCGAGCTCGGATGACGTTGCGTATCGGCGATCCGGTCCCCGACTTCTCGCTGCGGGACCAGCACGGGCAGCGGTGGTCGCTCGCCGCCCTCCGCGGCGAGGGGCCGGTCCTGCTCGTCTTCTTCCCCTTCGCGTTCAGCGGGGTCTGCACCGGGGAGCTCCGCGAGCTGCGCGACGACGGGCACCGCATCGCGCGGGCGGGCGGGCAGCTCCTCGCCGTCTCCTGTGACCCGATGTTCTCGTTGCGGGTCTTCGCCGACCAGGACGGACTCGGCTTCCCGCTGCTCTCCGACTTCTGGCCGCACGGTGAGGTGGCCAGGGCCTACGACGCCTTCGACCCGCAGCACGGGTGCCCGACCCGCTCGTCGTTCGTCATCGATGCCGACGGCCAGCTTCGCTGGAGCGTCCACAACCCGATGGGGGAGTCCCGGACCGTGGACGCCTACGTCGACGCTCTGGACCAGCTCCATGCGACCCGCGGCGCCTGAAGGTAAAGAATCCGCGCGAGGTCTGCACATTTCCGCGTTTCCCATGACAGCCGAACCGGCCTTGGGTTCAATAGTTGCTGCAACGACCGCTGGTGACCCGAGACGCCAGCGGTCGTAGCCTTTTCCGGACCAGTCTGCTCGCCCGCCACACCGTTTTGTCGGCCTCGTCGCGGCTCGCGTAAGGTGTGGTGGCCCGCTTCGGGACGCATAGCTCAGCGGTAGAGCGCTGCCCTTACAAGGCAGATGTCGCAGGTTCGATCCCTGCTGCGTCCACCAAAGTATCGGCACACGTCATCGCGGTCGGTCAGCCTGGCGGGGGAGCTTGTTCGGTCGCGGGGCGTCCGTCGCGCCCCGGGGGTTACTGCCCAAGAGCCGGTCGATCTCGTGCTGGCTCAACCGCTCGGCTGAGTTGTTCACCGCGATGATCAATCGCGTGCTGAGCGTCAGCTCGGCTTGCAGCTCAGGGTCGTCCAGAGACGCCTTCAACGAGGCGACCTCGTTGCCGTCCCGTTGCTCGTGGAGTCGCGCCATGGCGGCCTGCTCGATGAAATGCGGATCGCTGACGGGGAACTGCTCCGCGCAATGGGCCACAGCGTGCACAACGGTAGCCGGCGGCAGCTCGGGGTAAGCCTCCGCAAGCCTTTCGGCCACCTCCATGTGTTCCGCGTCCAAGTGAACCCACCCCTCTCCAGCGCGCGACGTGGCTTCACACGGAAGCCGCTCGTCGTCGCGCGGCCCGTGGTCTGGGGGCCGCAGCCGATGGATTCTGGTTCCCTCCGTTGGGAATCCGAATCCCTTGATCCTCCTCACGCCTCCGAACGTGCTAGACCGGCCCCCGAACCGTGGCGGGGCGCGCGGTGCCGCGGAGGACCAGTGCCGGCGCGAGGCGCCACCTGACCTGTCAGAGAACTCCGGACTTGGTTCCCTAGGCTGGCCGGATGGTGGTCCTGGTCGTCGACGGCGCGAACGTGGTGGGCAGCCGCCCCGACGGTTGGTGGCGTGACCGCGCTGCCGCCGCGAGGCGACTCCGGGAGCAGCTGGGCGCAGCCGGACTGCCGTACGACGAGGTCGTCCTCGTCCTCGAAGGCGATGCCCGACGTGACAACCCCGCCGGCCAGGTCGGCGGCGTCCTCGTCATCCACGCAGCGGGCTCGGGCGACGACGCCGTCGTCGACACGGTTTCGGCTCAGGTCGCTGGCGGGCACGAAGTCTTGGTCGTCACCGCCGACCGAGCCCTGCGTGAGCGCGTCGAAGCGGTCGGCGCGAGCACAGTAAGCCCCTCCTGGCTGCTGGGGAAGCTGTGAGGGCTGACCGTCTCCGGGGGTGGCTGCAGCAGGTCCGCCTTGCCCGGCAGCGTGCTCCGCGCCCAGTCCTGTAACGGAAGTGGCGCAAGTAGCGGTAAAGAACCGATGGGCGTGTTTCATACCGGATTGACGGAGGGCGTATGGATCTGGCGCTTGCGGCCGTGGCAGAGACCCTGGCGTGCGAGTTCGGGGAGCTGCAGGACAAAACCGTGGTGGCGGTGCTCACCGACTGTCTCGACGAGTACCCGTACGACAGCTCGCACTTCATCGAACAGGCGGCCAGGGCACGGTTGGCGCTGCTGCGCCACCCACAACCCGCGCAGGCTCCGATGAGCTCCAACGACTCCCTGGACGTCTCGCTTCACGACGCGGAGCTCGCCGACGAGGTCGAGCTGACCGTTCGGCTGATCGTCGCCGCCAACGACTCGGAGCGCCCCCTTTCCCAGCGGGAGGTCGACGAGCTTCTCGGTGTGAGACGGCTGTCCGGGCGAAGGATCCCTCGGCAAGGCTCCACCAGGAACTAGCGCACCCCCGGGCACGTGCTTCGTGAGGAACCTCACGAAGCAGGACAAAAGCACAGGTAGCGCCGGGTTTGAGGCGGACAGAACCGGCAGAACGGATCTGACCTCGGTTGCGGATCGCTGTCAGACCGATACGTTCCCGGTGATGCTCGGAACTACAGCAGACAAGGCAACCGACAACCCAGCCGAACGATCCGTGGGCCCAGGGAGCCCGGTGCAGGTGCGTCGACCGACGCCCGAGGACGGCGCGGCGATGTGGCGGATCGCGCGAGACTCGCAGGTCCTCGACCTGAACGCCTCGTACGCCTACGTCCTGTGGTGTCGCGACTTCGCGG
>DASVBF010000078.1:0-3204 GCA_036375975.1 Nocardioidaceae bacterium
AGACCTGCGCCCGGCTCCGGCGAGCGTTCGGCGCCGAGCCGATCGAACGGGGTGAACAGCCTGCTCACCATGTCCGCTGCGATACCGCGGCCCGAGTCGCGGACCGCCACGGTCATCGCGGACGCGCCGGTGCCGCCCGCATCGATCTCGACCCAGCCGCCCGTGCGGTTGTAGCGGACGCCATTGGTGACCAGGTTGATGAGCACCTGCCGGAGCCTGCGGCGGTCCGCACGGACCGCCCGCCCGGCCGGGATAGCAGGCCGCAGCGTGACGCCGTGCTCGCCGGCCAGCGGCGCCAGCAGAGCGACCACCTCGTCGAGCAGGCCGCTGAGCTCGACCGTCTCGACCCGGATCGGCAGCGCGTCGGCCTCGATCTTCGCGATGTCGAGCAGGTCGTCGACCATCGAGAGCACGTGCTCGGTGGCTGCGCCGATGTGCTCGAGCGCCGCCTGTCTGCGATCCGGCGGCAGGTTCAGAGTGCGCAGCAGCTCGGTGAACCCGGTGATCGCCTGTAGCGGGGTGCGCAGCTCGTGGTTGAGCGCCGCGACGAATTCGGATTTCGCCCGGCTGGCGGCCTCTGCCGTCGCGCGGGCTACCTCGGCCTCGCGCCGTGCGCGCCGCTCCCGTTCGGCGGCCCGGCGCTGGGTGATGTCGAGCAGGCTCACGCACAGGTTCACCGGGACGCCATCCGCACGGCTCACGACTGACGCCGCCACGGCCAGGTCGACTGTGCGGCCGTCCGTGTGCCGGGACGTCGCCTCGTAGTGCACGCTGCCCGCCCGGTCCCGGGCGAGCTGTTCGAGCTGCCCCTCTGTGGCCGCCGTCGGCGTCACGACGCTGTCGAGGGCGCAGCCGAGCAGCTGGAACTCCGCGCGGCCCAGCATGTCCCGCAGCGCGCGGTTCACCCGCACTATCCGGCCGTCGACGTCGGCGAGCACCATTCCGACGGCGTTGTCCTCAAACGCCCGGCGGAAGCGGTCCTCGCTTTCCGCGAGCGCCCCGAACAGGCCCGCGTGATCGATTGCAACCGACGCCAGGTGCGTGAAGCGGTCGACGAGCCTGCGCTCGCGTGGCGGCGGGCAGTGCGGGTGGTCGTGGTAGACAGCGAACGTGCCTACCGTGCCGGTGCGCCCCTGGATCGGGCTCGACCAGCAGGAGCGCATGCCGTGCGGCGTCGCGACATCTCGGTACTGCCGCCATCGCACGTCCGACCGGATGTCAGTGGCGACGACCGGCGTGCCGAGGTAGGCCGCTGCCCCGCACGATCCCGCTTGGGGGCCGACAAGCAGCCCGTCGATTTCGGCCGAGTAGGCGGCCGGCAGCGACGGAGCCGCACAGTGGTGCAGCGTCGCCGTCGCCGGGTCGAGCAGCAGGATCGAGCACCGGCTGCCCTCTATCAACTCCTCCAGTGAGACGACGACGCAGGTCAGAACCTCGGCGAGCGGGGTGCCCGCCGCGATCAGCTCTAGCACCAGTGTCTGCCGGCGGAGCAGGTCGAGGCTGTCGGCATGGTCGAGATCGAAGGTCGCCGATGCGTGTGCGGCAACCTCACCCGCGCGCATCGGCCGGCTCCATGCGGTAACCGACGCCGCGGACGGTCTGCACGATCGGGCGGCCGTCACCGTACGGGCCGAGCTTCTGGCGCAGCCGGTGGACGTGCTCGGTGACCGTGGCCTCGCCCTGCCAGCCCTTAGCGCTGCCCCACACGTGCTGCAGCAACTGGGCCCGGGTGAACACCTGCCGGGGATGCCGGGCCAGGAAGGCCAGCAGGTCGAACTCCTTGGCTGTGAGGTCGACTGGACAGCCATCGAGGGTGACGTCGCGGCTGGTTTCGTCGACCCAGAGACCGCCGGGCGGCCTGGCTGAGACGGCGCCGGGACGCGAGCGCCGCAGCACGGACCTGACCCGTGCGGCGAGTTCTCCCGGGGAGAACGGCTTGACCAGGTAATCGTCGGCACCGAGGTCGAGCCCGACAATCCGGTCGGTCTCCCCGCTGCGGCCGGACAGCACGATCACCGGGAGCGGGGGTGCGGGCCCCTCAGCACCGCGCACCCTGCGCAGGACGTCGAGCCCGCCAATGCCCGGCAGGGACAGGTCGAGCACCACGAGGTCGGGCGGGTCGTGCTCGATCTGGGCGAGGGCAGCCGCGCCGTCGGCGGCCTCGGTGACCGCGAACCCCTCCGCCTCGAGCTGCCAGGACACTACAGTCCGCACCCGCTGGTCATCGTCGACAATGAGGACCCGGGAACAGGCGACGTTGTTCATGCTCGGACTCCTCGACAAGGGGCGACTGCAACGTCGCCGTTTTCGATAGTGCGCTCTGCGGTGAGAGCAGGGCAAGAACGTCGACGTTGAGGAAGCGTTGAGGGCCTGTTGGTGAGGCTGTGACGGGCATCACCCAGGGTGGAATACGTTCCTGTGCACCGCCTTCCTGCCGGACTGGAGGCCGCCTGTTATGAAGATCGCTCTCTACCTGCCGAACTTCCGCGACAAGGTAACCATCAAGGAGCTCGAGGATCTCACCAGTCTCGCTGAGGACCTCGATCTCGACTCCGTCTGGACGCTCGACCGGATCGTCGTCCCTGAGGCCTCCGATCGCCAGGAGCTCCAGTACTCGTTCGGCATGATGCCGGGGCTCCCCAAGGCCCTGCCGGTGTCATCGCGGGGAGAGTGGTTCCAGGGCATGCCCCTGATCCCCTGGCTGGCCGCAAAGACGACGAAGGTGCGGATCGGCATGAGCATCACCGACACGCCCTACCGCGCACCCG
Organism: Nocardioidaceae bacterium; assembly: GCA_036375975.1. Taxonomy (GTDB): domain Bacteria; phylum Actinomycetota; class Actinomycetes; order Propionibacteriales; family Nocardioidaceae; genus Nocardioides_C. The sequence continues at coordinate 2,769 of DASVBF010000078.1, forward strand.
GCGTGCTGGCCGCCGAGATCGCCACCATCGACCACCTGTCGAACGGCCGGCTCAACGTGGGCGTCGGCGCCGGCTGGATGCCCGAGGAGTTCGCGGCCGCCAGCGCCGCGCACATCTTCCCCAAGCGGCACAAGCACGTGCGCGAGACGATCGAGATCATGCAGGGCATCTGGACGAACGACCTGTTCGAGTACCACGGCGAGTTCGCCGACTTCGACCGCTGCGGGTTCGGAGCGAAGCCGCTGCAGTCGCCCCACCCGCCGATCTTCTTCAGCGGGCTGAAGGATCCGAAGCGCTCGGCCGACCGCATCGCCACCTACAACCTGTCCGGTTGGATCGGGATCCAGGACACACCCGACGAGCTCCAGGAGTGGCGGGGCGCGATCCAACGCGAGCTCGAGGAACTCGGAGGATCGCACTCGATCGACGATCTCGA
>DASVBF010000102.1:0-5013 GCA_036375975.1 Nocardioidaceae bacterium
GTCGACGCGGCGATCGTCGAGGTGGGCATGGGCGGATCCTGGGACGCCACGAACGTCGCGGACGGCAAGGTCGCGGTGATCACGCCGATCAGCGTCGACCACGCGAGGTATCTCGGCGACCGCCCCGAGGACATCGCCCTCGAGAAGGCCGGCATCATCAAACCCGGCTCCACCGTCGTCATGGCCGTCCAGCCCCCGCCCGTCACCGAGGTCCTGCTCGAGAGAGCCGCCGAGGTCGGGGCGACGGTGCTGCGTGAGGGAGTCGACTTCGGGGTCCTCCATCGGGTGCCGGCCGTCGGCGGCCAGATGCTGCGGCTGCAGGGGCTGCGCGGCGAGTACGACGAGGTCTTCCTGCCGTTGTACGGCGCACATCAGGGCCACAACGCCGCGCTCGCCCTCGCGGCGGTCGAGGCCTTCGCCGGCGACGAACCGCTTGACGGCGAGATCGTGCACGAGGCGTTCGGCCAGGTCACCTCGCCCGGACGGCTCGAGATCATCCGCCGCAGCCCCGCGGTCGTGCTGGACGCCGCCCACAACCCGCACGGCGCGGCCGCGGCCGCCGCGGCCTTCGAGGACTCGTTCAGCTTCACGCCGCTGGTCGGCGTGATCGGTGTCATGGCCGACAAGGACTACGAGGGTCTCCTCGACGCCTTCGAGTCCGTCTTCGCCGAGGTGGTCATCACCCAGAACTCCACGGCGCGCGCGATGCCGGCGGAGGAGCTGGCCGAGGCGGCCCGGGGCATCTACGGGTACGACCGCGTCCACGTCGCCCCGAACCTGGCCGACGCCATCGAGAAGGCCGTGACCCTCGCAGAGACCGGCGGCGTGTACGGCTCCGGAGGGGTGCTGGTGACCGGGTCGGTGATCACGGTGGGGGAGGCCCGGTCGATGCTGAAGCCCCGCGAGCGACGTGGAGAGGAGCCGCGCTGATGCGGTCCGCGCGGAGGTCGATGTGCGCGGCGATGCTCGGCCTGCAGGCCGTCGTGCTCTTCCTGAGCGGAGTCGTCCTGATCGGGAGCTCCGATCTCGGCACGGGCACCGCCCTCGGCATCGGCTTCGGCCTCGCTGCTGCCTGTGTCGTGGTCGCAGGAATGCTGCGGAGGTCCTGGGCCTACGTCCTCGGGTGGGCGATCCAGGCGGTCTCGCTCGGTCTCGGGTTCGTCACCACCTGGATGTTCGTGCTGGGGGCGATCTTCGCCGCGCTGTGGGCGGGAGCGTACTTCCTCGGCGCGAAGGTCGACCGTGAGCGCGCCGAGCGCGAGGTTCTCGAGCAGCAGTGGGCCGCGGAACACGGCGGCAACGCCGGTTAGGCTGCCTCCATGTCTCAGCGCACTCTCGTCCTGCTCAAGCCCGACGCCGTACGCCGCGGCCTGTTGGGCAACATCCTCGGCCGCTACGAGGACAAAGGCCTCTCGGTGGTGGCGATGGATCTCCGGACGATCGACGCCGCCAAGGCCGACGAGCACTACGCCGAGCACGTCGAGAAGGAGTGGTACCCCCCGCTGCGCGACTTCGTGACGGGCGGGCCCCTCGTGGCCTGTGTCCTCGAAGGTGACGAGGCGGTCGAGGTGGTTCGCGCGATCAACGGGGCGACGGACGGCCGCAAGGCTGCCCCCGGCACGATCCGCGGCGACCTGTCGCTGTCGAACCGCGAGAACCTCGTGCACGGCTCCGACTCGCCCGAGTCAGCAGACCGGGAGATCAAGATCTGGTTCCCCGACCTCTGATCCTGTCTCTCCGGCGCTCGCGACTGGCCGACCGGTGTTCGATCGACCGGAGGCCATGGCACGAGTGGGTGGTTTTCGGACCGAAACCGGCGACTTGGTCACATCGGACGTAAGCGGAGCACTAGCATCGAACCGTCGTGGATCGACCTGGGTGGGGCGCGAAAGCGTTCAGGCCTTCCACGCCACAGGGAAGCACTCACGTGGTTCATGGGGGTTCACATGCGTTCCATCGTCAAGACAGCCTTCGTCTGCGGCGCCTCCGCCGCACTGATCATCGGCTCGGCCGGCGTCGCGAGCGCCGACTCGATCTCCAGCTCGTCGTCGGACCCGAGCTTCGACCCGACGACACGGACGTTCACCATCTCGGTCGGCCAGACCGCTACGGCGACGCTCGCCTACGTCGCAGACCAGACCGGCAAGAAGGGCTGTGACCTCACCGGCAGGGACAGCCAGGTCACCTTCGGGGTCAACAGCTCCGCGGCGACGGTCGTGTCGTCCCTGCCCGCGAGCGTCCAGTACACCGCCTGCCCGGACGTGGACGACCCGCCGCAGACGGTGTCGTTCACCGGAGCGGCGCCCGGCACGACCGTCGTCTCCTTCGACGTGGACAGCGTCACCGCCAAGGACGTGACAGCGTCCGGCTTCGTCACCGACCCTGCGGCCTTCACGGTCGTCGTCCTCGGCGAGGGACGCAACGCCCCCGCTATCGCCAACGACTACCTGCACCACGACGCGGACGCCGCCACGCTCGCGGCCTGCCAGGTGGCGAACGGCACCAACCCTGGCCAGACGAACTGGCAGGGACAGCTGATCGAGAAGATCGCGCACTTCTTCGGCGACGAGACGTTCAGCCCGGACGAGGAGTACATCGTCGTGAACAAGGTCCGGGAGTACTGCGGCCTTCCACCGCTGGACTCCTGACAGGGACGGGAGGCCCCCGGATCCGCAGTGGATCCGGGGGTCTCTTGCGTTCCCGGGGACCATCGGGCACGACGAGGCCGTCGTGCGCGTGTCCTCCCGGGATGTCAAGCCTTCCGCTCTTAGGCTTTCCGCACGGGACGGCGACGAGGTTCGCCGTACCCCTACGAGGGAGAGCAAGAGGGCGGGCACCATGGCGAACAGCTTCATCGGCCGGGACATGGCCGTGGACCTCGGCACCGCCAACACCCTCGTCTACGTGCGCGGCAAGGGTGTGCTGCTCGACGAGCCGTCGGTGGTCGCTCTCAACGCCACGACCGGCGAGATCCTGGCCGTGGGCCACGACGCGAAGCGGATGATCGGCCGGACGCCGGACAACATCACGGCCATCCGGCCGCTCCAGGACGGCGTCATCGCCGACTTCGAGTCCACCGAGCAGATGCTTCGGTTCTTCATCCAGCAGGTGCACCGGCGTCGGTACTTCGCCAAGCCCCGGCTGGTGGTCTGCGTGCCGAGCGGCATCACCGCCGTCGAGCAGCGGGCGGTCAAGGAGGCCGGCTACCAGGCCGGGGCCCGGCGTGTGTACATCGTGGAGGAGCCGATGGCCGCCGCCATCGGCGCGAACCTCCCCGTCCACGAGGCCACCGGCAACATGGTCGTCGACGTCGGCGGGGGTACGACGGAGGTGGCGGTCATCTCGCTCGGCGGCATCGTCACGAGCCTGAGCATCCGGACCGCCGGCGACGACCTGGACCAGGCGATCATCGCGTGGATGAAGAAGGAGTACTCCCTGATGCTCGGGGAGCGCACCGCCGAGGAGATCAAGATGACCCTCGGCTCAGCCTTCCCCCTCCCACAGGAGCCGGAGGCCGAGGTGCGCGGGCGCGACATGATCTCGGGCCTGCCCAAGACGGTCGTGATCTCGAGCGCCGAGGTCAGGCAGGCCCTCGAGGAGCCGCTGCACGCGATCGTCGACGCCGTCCGCAGCACCCTCGACCAGACCCCGCCGGAGCTCGCAGGCGACATCATGGACCGTGGCCTGGTCCTGACCGGCGGGGGCGCCCTGCTGCGCGGGCTGGACGAGCGGCTGCGCCACGAGACGGGCATGCCGGTCCACATCGCGGAGGACCCGCTGCACTCGGTCGCCATGGGTGCGGGGAAGTGCGTCGAGGAGTTCGAGGCTCTACAGCAGGTGCTCGTGTCCGAGCCCCGGCGGCGATGACGGCGGCGGTGTCCTGAATGGCCATGCGTGACCAGGAGAAGCGGCCGTCGCGGGGGCTGCTCGCCCTGCTCCTCCTCGCCAGCTTCACGCTGATCACCCTGGACGTGCGGGGTGGCGACGACTCCCCGGTCGAGCCACTGCGGACCCTGACGGGAAACGTCCTCGGGCCCGTCGAGGAGGCCGCCGCGACCGTCGTACGCCCGTTCCGGGCGGTCCCGGACTTCTTCGCCACGACCGGGTCGCTCAAGAGCGAGGTCCGGCGGCTCGAGGCGGAGAACGCCTCGCTTCGGGGGCGCCTGGCGACCTCGTCGGTCGACCGGCGACGCGCCGCGGAGCTCGACGGGCTCCTGCAGGCCTCGGGCGAGACCGGCTACTCCCTGGTCCCGGCGCGGGTGGTCGCGGTCGGTCCGGCGCAGTCGTTCTCGCAGACCGTGACCATCGACGCCGGCACGTCGTCCGGGATCCGGGCCGACATGACGGTGCTCAACGACGAGGGCCTCGTAGGGCGCGTCCTGCGGGTCGACAGGTCGACCGCCACCGTGCTCCTCCTCATCGACCGTGACTCCGTCGTCGGTGGCCGTCTCGGGTCCAACATGGAGGTCGGCTTCCTCCGCGGCCGCGGTGAGATCGGCGACCAGGGCCGCCTGGACCTCGACCTGGTCGACAACGCGGTCACCCCCGGCCGGGGTGACGTCCTGGTGACGTGGGGGTCTCGGCACGGCGTGCCGTACGTCCCGGGCGTGCCGATCGGACGGGTCACGGACGTCTTCAGCAGCCCGCGTCAGCTGTCCAAGCGAGCGGTGATCGAACCTTTCGTGGACTTCTCCGCACTGGACGTGGTCGGCGTGGTCGTGCGCGGGGGCACCAAGGGCGACCGGGGCGTGATCAAGGCAGGGGAGGGCCCCGGCAAGGGCAAGGGGCCGGCCGGGAAGGGGCGCCGCTGATGGCAGCCGCACGCGCTCTGGCACTGACCCTGGTCGTGACGCTCGCCGTCGTGCTGCAGGTCGGCCTGTTCCCCTACCTCTCCTTCGCCGGGGTCGTCCCGAACCTCGCCCTGCTGGTGGTCGTGGCGGCGGCGCTGGTTCGCGGGCCGGAGTTCGCAGCGGTCGTGGGCTTCCTCTCCGGACTCGCCATCGACCTCGCCCC
>DASVBF010000207.1:0-13952 GCA_036375975.1 Nocardioidaceae bacterium
TGTTCCACAAAGTTACGGCGGCCATAGCGAGAGGGAAACACCCGGTCCCATTCCGAACCCGGAAGTTAAGCCTCCCAGCGCCGATGGTACTGCACACGCGAGTGTGTGGGAGACTAGGACGCCGCCGGACAACACTTCACACTAGTGGCCACCCTGTTCAGGGTGGCCACTAGTCGTTTGCGGGGTCGAGAGCGACCCCCCGCGCGCGGTCAGCACCGGGACCTTGCATGATGACGTCAGTCGGTGCACGAAGGGAACAGAAGCAGTGGCGCAGGAACGACGGTCAGACGACCCGCGACGACGCTCGCAGGGCGGTGGCGCCGGCAGCCGCGGAGGTTCCTCGTCAGGCCGGTCCCGGTCAGGGGACTCGGCGCGGGGACGGTCAGAAGGCAGCAAGCGCGCCCGCGGTGCGCCGGCGGCACGCGGAAAGCAGCAAGGTCGCCCCCGACGGGAAGACGAGCGCAGCCACCGCGAGCGTCCTCGCTCGGAGGACCAGGCGCGATACGACGGTCCACCGTTGGACGAGTCCATCACGGGCGCGGAGCTGGATCGCTCGGTGCGGCAGCAGCTCCAGAGCCTCCCGGAGAAGCTCGCGCTGCGCGTGGCACGCCACCTCGTCGCGGCCGGACAGCTCCTCGACGAGGACCCCAAGACCGCCTATGAGCACACCCTCGCCGCACGTGCTCGCGCCGCGCGTGTGGCGGTGGTCCGAGAGGCGTGCGGGGAAGCGGCCTACGCAGCGGGGGAGTACGCCGAGGCACTCTCGGAGCTTCGAGCGGCGAAGCGCATGAACGGTGCCGTTCACTACCTTCCGGTCATGGCCGACTGCGAGCGTGCGCTGGGTCGGCCCGAGAAGGCCTTGGCGCTGGCGAAGAGCCCGTCCGTGGCGAACCTCCCGCAAGATCTGCGCGCCGAGATGACGATCGTCGAGGCCGGCGCTCGTCGCGACATGGGTGACCTGGAAGCGGCGGTGCGCACGCTGGAGAGCTCGCCCCTCCGCTCTCGGTCGCGTGAGGAGTGGGTGGTTCGTCTCCGGTACGCGTACGCGGACGCACTCCTCGCGACCGGCCGCCGAGACGATGCGATCGCGTGGTTCCACCGCACCGTTGCCATCGACGGTGAGGACGTCACCGATGCTGCGGAGCGGGTCGCCGAGCTCGAGGGGGAGTCCTCCGCAGAGCCCGGGAAGGAAAGCTAGCCTCCGTCCTGGCGGCCGCCGGCCTGCGTCCACATGCCAGCTCGCGTAGACGTCTTCCACACGGCCGCAGCGGGTCCCCGCGTCGTGTCTCCGATCGACGAGAGGCTCGTTCCGGAGGTGCGTACAAGTGAGCACAGTGGACGAAGCCGGCGCGCGAGCACGCAACGTGGTCTCGCTGGCAGGGCGAGTGTCATCGGCTCCCGTGGAACGAGAGCTGCCGAGCGGCGACAAGGTCGTGACCTTCCGCATCGTCATGGCGCGCGAGCAGACGGCCATGACGGCCAGGTCCAAGCAGGTGTCGGACTGGGTGGACTGCGCAGTCTGGGCAGCGCGGCTGCGTCGCAGCGTCGCCTCGTGGCAGGTCGGCGACCAGGTGGAGGTGGAAGGCGCGCTGCGGCGACGGTTCTTCCGTGACGCCGGAGGCTCGTCGAGTCGGGTCGAGATCGAGGTTCTCAGCGGTCGGCGGATCGAGCGCACGCGATGAACGTGCGGACGGCCCACACCTCGATCAGGAGTCGCGCAGGTCCCGCAGGATCAGGCCCATCCGCGGCTTGGGGCTGAACGAGGTGGACTTGCGGGGCATCCGGACGCCCTCGGCGGCGCTCGACATCACCTGCCCCAGCAGAGGCGCTCGGAGACCGACGACGATGCCCGGCTCGCGGGCCGTGGTCTGGAGCGCCTGGTCGAGCGAATGGTGGTAGTCGACCTGGGCTTCGGCGACGTTCCAGGCGGGGAAGAGCTGGTCGTGGAGCACGGCTGAGTCCACATCATGGCGCCGTTGCGTGCACAGCAGCGCCCATGCGCGTCCGTCTGAGAGGACGAACTGCGCCATCCCCCGGGGCGACGGGGTCCGGTGCAGCGCAGCGAGAGCCGACTCTCTGTCCGCGCACATCGTGACGCGGTCTCCCCGGTCCGCCGAGGCCTCGACGACGTCGGCGAGTGTGAGTGCAGTGACAGACCGGTGGATCGGGCCGACGTTGAGGGGGTAGTCGTGCTGATCCACCAGCATCGCCAGGCCGTAGTCCCAGGGGGACTGCCCACGTGGCGCTGCGGGGTCGCGGAGCTCTTGCTGGAGGGCGAGATACGCCGAATAGCGGTGGTGGCCGTCGGCGATCAGGGCCTGTCCGGGAGCAAGAAGCTCTGCGACGGCCTCATGCTGGTCGACGTTGGTCAGGGCCCACACCCGATGAGCACTGCCGTCACGTTCCTCGAAGTCCATGATCGGCGCGCGCAGGCTGGCCTTCTCGAGCAGCTCGCGCAGGGGAGCACTGCCCTCGTGCACCAGCAGGATCGGCTCGAGATTCGTCCCGGTCGTGCGCATGAGCACGGAACGGTCTTCGACCGGCCCCGGCATGACGTCCTCGTGCGGGAGGATCACGCGCTCGCCCGGGTCGCGGAGGCCGACGAGTCCGATCAGGCCGCGGACGGTGACGCCCTCGACGGTGTACTGGTACAGGTACAACGCAGGATCGGGGTCCGGCACGAGGCTGCCTTCGTCCCTCCAGCGCTCGAGTCGCTTCCTCACGGCCAGGTAGGGGCGTTCATAGTGCCGTGACAGAATCAGACGCACGATGTTGCGCGGGTTGGCGGCCTCGAGGTCGCGGACGGTGTCAGCGTCGAGTACGTCGTACGGAGGCGAGATCACCGAGGCCAGGTCGCCGACCGCGGCGGGGTCGAAGCGCAGCCCCCGGAACGGGGCCATGACGAGTGTCGGGTCGCCGGTGCTGCGCATCGATGCATCGTATGAGACCGGCCGACCGGGACGCGAAACAGAGGGGCACCGAGCGTGTTGAAGGAGTCCGCGCGAGCGCTGTGGGCGGCGTACGACCTCGCCCTGCTCGATCTGGACGGCGTCGTCTACATCGGGCCCCGCGCGGTGCCCGGTGTCGCGGAGCGACTGGAGGAGGCGTCGGCAGCTGGGATGCACCTGGCATACGTCACGAACAACGCTTCCCGCCCGCCGTGGCAGGTGGCGCGGCACCTCACAGACCTCGGGGTCCCCGCGGAGCCCGGCGACGTGGTCACCTCCGCCCAGGCAGCCGCACGCCTGCTCGCCGAAATCCTCGAGCCGGGGTCGCCGGTCTTCGTGATCGGCGGTCCGGGTCTCTTCGAGGCGCTCGCCGAGGAGGGCCTCCTGGCGGTGCAGTCCTTCGACGACGAGCCCGCGGCCGTCGCGTCCGGCTACAACCCCGACCTGCCCTGGAAGGTCGTCGTCGACGGCGCCATGCTGGTGAAGCAGGGCCTGCCGTGGGTGGCCTCGAACACCGACTTCACGGTGCCCACGCCGCGCGGGCCAGGCCCCGGCAACGGCGTTCTCGTCGACCTCGTGGCTCGCTTCGCAGGCCGTGAGCCGGTGGTGGCCGGCAAGCCGCGGCCCCCCCTTTTCCGGGAGACGCAGCGCCGCGTGGGCGGCACGCGGCCGCTGGTCGTGGGCGACCGTCTGGACACCGACATCGAGGGCGCTCACAACACCGGCCTCGACAGCCTCCTGGTGCTCACGGGTGTCACCGGCATGGACGAGCTGGTCGCCGCGACGCCGAACCAGAGGCCGTCGTACATCTCCCTCGGTCTGGAGGGCCTGGCCGAGTCGCATCCGGTGCCCGAGGAGCGGGACGACGGCTTCGAGCTGAGGGGTTGGCGTGCGGTCGCGGAGCACGGGTCCGTGAAGGTCGAGGGGGACGGCGAGGCCGTCGACTGGTGGCGGGTTCTGGCGATGGCAGCATGGCGGCACCTCGACACGACAGGCGAGAGCGTCGACGTCTCGACGGCGACGCCGCCGCGGTAGCGTGTGAGCGGCCGGGTCGAGCCTCGAGGGAGGCCCGGCAGGCGAGCAGAGAGACGGTGAGACAGTGAGCGAGCAGGTCGGGTACCCCGGGGAGCACGACGACGAGTCCCGGAGAGGGGCACCCCACGAGACGACCGGCAACGAAGCCGTCGACGCGGTTCTCCGATCCTTGGACGACGTCGAGGGCCGACCTGTCGGTGAGCAGGTCGCGGCCTTCGAGCGGGCCCACGAGCGGCTGCGGGCGGCCCTGACCGGGGCGGGCGATCCAGGCGGCGCCCCCCGGCCTGGTCCACACTGACCCGCCGACCACCACCTCACGATGCCCCGACGCCTACGACTTGACGCGGAGCTGGTCCGCCGCGGCATGGCTCGCTCTCGCGAGCATGCCAGCGAGCTGATCGTGGCCAAGCGGGTCAAGGTGGCAGGGGCGCTCGCCACCAAGCCCGCCACGGCAGTGACCACGGACGTGGCGCTCGTGGTCGTCGAGGACCCTTCCCGTCCGGACTACGTGTCTCGCGGCGGCCACAAGCTTGCCGGAGCACTCGCCGTCTTCGAGTCCCAGGGGCTGGTGGTCCGTGGGCGGCGATGTCTCGACGCCGGTGCCTCCACGGGAGGCTTCACGGACGTCCTGCTGCGCCACGGAGCTGCCGAGGTGGTTGCTGTCGACGTCGGCTACGGCCAGCTTGCCTGGAGCGTCCGGCAGGACGCCCGGGTGCGCGTTCACGACCGCACCAACGTCCGCGAGGTCACCCGCGACCAGATCGGCGGCGCGGTTGACCTGGTCGTGGGGGACCTCTCGTTCATCTCGCTGGTGCTGGTGCTCGACGCGCTCACCGGCGTCACGAAGAACGACGGGGACCTGCTGCTGATGGTCAAGCCGCAGTTCGAGGTGGGCAAGGACCGGGTCGGCAAGGGCGGCGTAGTACGCGACCCGGACTTGCGCGCAGAAGCGGTCTTCGCGGTCGCCACCGCGGCTGCGGAACGCGGCTGGGGTGCCAGAGCGGTGACGACGAGTCCCTTGCCCGGCCCCTCGGGCAACATCGAGTACTTCCTCTGGCTGAGACACGGGCCGGGGGCGGTGACGAGAGAGGACATCGACCAGGAGATACGACGCACGTCCGTCATGTCGGTCCCGGATGAGAAGGTGGAACCGTGAACCCACCCGATCCCGAGACCCGACGGGTCTTCGTGCTCGCGCACACCGGCAGGCCGGACGCCCGCGACGTCGCCCGCCAGTTCGCTCGGGCGCTCCACCAGCACGGTCTGGGGGTCCGACTGCTGAAGGAAGAGGCAGAGGACCTCGAGCTGGAGATCGACGGGCTCGAGCGCGTCTCGTGCGGCGCCGAGGCGACGGTCGGCTGCGAGCTCGCCGTGGTGATCGGCGGTGACGGCACGATCCTGCGCGCGGCCGAGCTCACCCGCGACTCCGGCACGCCCCTCCTGGGGGTCAACCTCGGCCACGTCGGGTTCCTCGCAGAGGCGGAGCACGACGACGTCGAGTTCACGATCGACGCCATCGTCCAGCGCCGCTACACCTCCGAGGAGAGGCTGACCATCGACGTCTCGGTCTACCGTGACCGAGAGCTGGTGGCGTCGACCTGGGCGCTCAACGAGGCGAGTGTGGAGAAGGCCGCCCGCGAGCGGATGCTCGAGGTCGTGGTCGGCGTCGACGGCCGTCCGCTGTCCCGATGGGGGTGCGACGGTGTGGTGTGTGCAACGCCCACCGGCTCGACGGCATACAACTTCAGTGCCGGCGGTCCGATCGTGTGGCCCGGCGTCGAGGCCCTGCTCATGGTGCCCATCAGCGCGCATGCGCTCTTCGCGAGGCCGATGGTGGTGGCCCCGACGTCCGTGCTGGCCGTGGAGGTGCTCGCGCGGACCGACGGAGCGGGGGTGCTGTGGTGCGACGGCCGCCGGACCGTGGACCTTCCGCCGGGCGCCCGCATCGAGGTCCGCCGTGGGCGGAAGACGGTCCGGCTGGTCCGGCTGCACCAGGCACCCTTCACTGACCGCCTCGTCGCGAAGTTCGACCTGCCGGTCTCCGGATGGCGAGGCGCGGCTGAGCGACGGCGCAACCGCGACAACGGAGGCGACAGTGCTTGAGGAGCTACGGATCACCTCGTTGGGCGTCATCGAGGAGTCCGTCCTGGACGTCGCGCCCGGACTGACCGTCATCACCGGTGAGACCGGAGCGGGCAAGACGATGGTCGTCACCGCGCTCGGGCTGCTGCTCGGTGGCCGCGCCGACTCCGGGGCCGTGCGCACGGGTGCGAAGGCTGCGCGGATCGAAGGGGTGGTCAACGTCGAGGCCGCAGGCCCGGAGCTGCGGACGGTGGTGGACGAGCTCGGGGGAGAGATCGAGGACGGGCGTCTGCTGATCGCTCGCCAGATCTCGGCGGAGGGGCGCTCCAGGGCGTTCGCCGGCGGGGTGTCGGTGCCTGCCGCCGCGCTCGCGGGGCTGGTCGACCCGCTCGTCGCCGTCCACGGGCAGTCCGACCAGCACCGCCTGCTCAGGCCCGCGGCCCAGCGAGAAGCGCTCGACCGGTTCGCGGGGCCTGCCGCCATCGACACTCGGGAGCAGTACTCCGCACTGCACCACCAGCTGCGGGAGACCGAGGCAGAGCTCGATGAGGTCGTCCGTTCCGCGCGTGAGCGGGCGCGCGAGGCAGACCTCCTGCGCTTCGGGCTCGACGAGGTCGAGGCCGTGTCACCGGAGCCGGGAGAGGACATCGCGCTGGCCGCGGAGGAGGCTCGGCTCGGCTTCGCCGACACACTCCGCACGGCGGCGGTGCAGGCCCGCGAGTCGCTGTCGTCGGAGGACGGCGCTCCCGACGCCCTCGCCGCGGTCTCCTCGGCGCGAAAGCTCCTCGACGGAGTTCGTGACCACGACGCCGAAGCCGGGGGCCTGGCCGACCGGCTCGCGGAAGTCAGCTACCTGCTCTCCGACGTCGCAGCCGATGTCTCGTCGTACGCCGCCGGCCTCGACACCGACCCCGCACGGCTGGCCGCCGTGTCCGAGCGACGCGCGGCGCTCACTGCGCTGACGCGGAAGTACGGCGAGACGGTCGACGAGGTCCTGGCGTGGTCGCACCAGGCCTCGGAGCGGCTGCTCAGCCTGGACAACGCCGAGGAGCACATCGAGTCCCTGCGCGCGCGGCGGGAGGCGCTTCGGGCCGAGCTCGGCGACGTTGCGGGGAGACTCAGCGACCTCCGCTCCGAGGCTGCTCTTCGGCTCGCCGAGACGGTGACGGCCGAGCTCTCCTTCCTCGCGATGCCGCACGCCAGCCTGAGCGTCGCGGTGACGCAGACACCCGCCGAGGACGGCCTGAAGGTGGGGGACCGGACGCTGGCCTTCTCGGCCTCGGGCATCGACGACGTGGAGATCCTCCTAGCCGCGAACAAGGGCGCGGAGGCCCGTTCACTGGGCAAGGGGGCGTCCGGTGGCGAGCTGTCTCGGGTGATGCTCGCCATCGAGGTGGCCCTCGCTGCGACGAACCCCGTCCCCACCTTCGTCTTCGACGAGGTGGACGCGGGTGTGGGCGGGAAGGCGGCCGTGGAGGTGGGGCGCCGGCTCTCGATGCTGGCGCGCCACGCCCAAGTGCTCGTGGTCACACACCTGCCGCAGGTCGCCGCATTCGCCGACCAGCACCACGTGGTTCGCAAGAGCAGCGACGGGATGGTGACCACGTCAGGACTGGTGACGCTCGGAGACGAGGAGCGCGTGCGCGAGCTGTCGCGCATGCTCGCCGGGCTCGAGGACTCCGAGACGGCTCTGGCGCACGCTCAGGAGCTCCTCGACACCGCCCAGGAGTCGCGCTCGGCGACCCGCTGAGCGTCCGGCGCCTGCCCGGAACTGCCTTGCTTCCGTGGCAGGATGGCTGCGCGATGAAGTTGCCCTCACGACAGCGAACTGACTCAATGCTGCCCGGAGTCACCGGTCCCGCCCGTGTGGACCGGCGCACCGGCACGCTGGTGCGCCGCCTCAAGCCAGGTGACGTCGCGGTCGTCGACCACCTCGACCTCGACCGCGCGAACGCGCAGGCTCTCCTCGACTGCGGCGTCGCGGCGGTGGTCAACGCCTCGCCGTTCATCTCGGGCAGGTACCCGAACCTCGGGCCCGAGCTGCTCGCCCGCGGGGGTGTGGTGCTGGTCGACAACGTGGGGCAGGAGGCATTCAGCAAGCTCCACGACGGCGACTCACTGCGGATCCACGGCGGCAAGGTCTACGCCAAGGAAGTACCGGTCCTGTCCGGCACGGAGCTCACGGTCGACGACATCGCCTCGATGATGGAAGCGGCCCGGGGCGGGCTGTCGACCCAGCTCCAGAGCCTCACCCACAACACGACAGAGTTCATCCGGCGAGAGCAGGACCTCCTTCTGCACGGGGAGGGCGCCCCGGACCTCGGCGCCCGGCTCAGGGGTCGACCCGTGGTCGTCGTCGCGAAGGGCTACGACTACCGAGAGGACCTGCGGAAGCTGCGTCGTTACATCCGCGAGCAGCGTCCAGTTCTCGTCGGTGTGGACTCCGGCGCCGACGTGCTCATCGAGGCCGGACACCGCCCCGACGTCGTCGTGATCGGTGAGCACGGCCTGGCCCCGGGCAACCGGACCGGCGACATCGCCACAGTCTCCGACAAGGCGCTTCGTGGCGCGAAGGTGGTCGTCCTCCACAGCGACCGTGCCGGCCGCGCGGTGGGATCGGACCGCCTGGAGCGGATCGGTGTGCGACCCCACAACTTCTCGGCCTCCGCCACCACCGAGGACGTCGCCCTCCTCCTGGCCGACCACGCCGGCGCCTCGCTGATCATCTCGGTCGGCAGCTACGCGACGCTCACCGAGTTTCTCGACCGGAACCGGTCCGGCCTCGCCAGCACGTTCCTGACACGCTTGCGCGTCGGTCCCAAGCTGGTCGACGCCAAGGGTGTCCCGCAGCTCTACGCCGGCCGTGTCCGCACCTGGCACCTTCTCGCCGTGCTGCTCGCCGGGCTCGTCGCGCTGTTCGCCGCGATCGCCGGCACGCCTGTGGGCCAGGAGTGGTGGCACTCCGTCCAGGGCTGGCTCTCCGACGCACCCGACTGGTTCCAAGGACTCTTCTCGTGATCTCTTTCCGTTACCACATCGTCTCCATCGTCTCCGTCTTCCTCTCGCTCGCTGTGGGGATCGCGCTGGGTGGTGGGCCGCTCAAGGGCGAGGTGGACAACACGCTCGTCAAGCAGGTCGAGGCGGACCGCAAGACGAAGGCGGACCTCCGGGCGCAGATCGGGGCGATGGGCGCCGGCAACTCCTTCAGCGACGAGTTCGCGACGAAGGCCGCGCCGACCCTCGTCGGGGGCTCGCTCAAGGGCCGCACGGTGACGGTCCTGGTCCTGCCGGGTGCGGCGGAGTCGAAGGTCACCTCACTCAGCCGGCTGCTCGAGACCGCCGGCGCCAAGGTCGGCGGAACCGTCCGGGCAGGGGACGGCCTGCTCGACGTGGGCAACAAGCAGCTCGTCGACGAGCTCGGCAGCCAGCTCCTCGACGGCGTCAGCGACGTGACGGTTGCCAAGGACGCAGGTACCTACGAGCGCCTGGGGGCGCTGCTGGCCCGGGCCGTGGGAACCGACGAGGACACCGGCGCGCCGGTGGACGACGCCGCGAACAGCATCCTCTCCGGCCTCAGCACCGCCGACCTGATGTCACCCGCCGGCGACCTTCAGCGCCGCGGGAGCCTGATCCTGGTCGTCAGCGGGCCGGGCCCCGACGACGAGTCCCAGCGTGAGGGTGCCAGCGCCGTCGTGACCGCCATGGTGGACGCGATGGACGAGTCGACCGACGGGGTCGTGGTGGCAGGGCCGATCGCCGCCGCCCGCAACGGAGGTGTCATCGAGTCCCTCCGCAACGAGGTCGTCACCTCGGAGGAGGTCTCCACGGTCGACACGCTGGATCGGTCTGCTGGGGAGGTGGTCTCCATCATGGCGCTGGCGGAGCAGGCCAACGGCCGGGCGGGCCACTACGGCTCGGTGGACGCCGCTGACGGGGTCATGCCGACCCCCGCCACGGACTGATCCATCGGCGCGGCTTCACCACCCGGGGGTCGTTGTTGGTAGCCTAGAACCCCGTGGACGGTTGGATTTCCAACCGCCTCTTCGCTGGGTTCCAGCGAGGTCCGGCACCGAAACCACGGGAGTTGCCTTGGCCGCATCGCAGCCAACCAAGCACGTCTTCGTCACCGGAGGCGTCGCCTCCTCCCTCGGCAAGGGCCTCACGGCCTCGAGCCTCGGGAACCTCCTCAAGGCGCGTGGGCTGCGTGTGACCATGCAGAAGCTCGACCCTTACCTCAACGTGGACCCGGGGACCATGAACCCGTTCCAGCACGGTGAGGTCTTCGTCACCAACGACGGCGGGGAGACCGACCTCGACATCGGTCACTACGAGCGGTTCCTCGACACCGACCTGAGCCAGAGCGCCAACGTCACCACCGGACAGGTCTACTCGCGGGTGATCGCCAAGGAGCGCCGCGGGGACTACCTCGGCGACACCGTCCAGGTGATCCCGCACATCACGAACGAGATCAAGGACCGGATCCGCGCGATGGGTGGTCCCGACGTCGACGTCGTGATCACCGAGGTTGGCGGCACCGTCGGCGACATCGAGTCGCTCCCGTTCCTCGAGGCCGCCCGCCAGGTCAGGCACGACGTCGGCCGGGACAACTGCTTCTTCCTGCACGTCTCCCTCGTGCCCTACATCGGCCCCTCCGGGGAGCTGAAGACCAAGCCGACCCAGCACTCGGTGGCCGCACTCCGCTCGATCGGCATCCAGCCGGACGCCATCGTGTGCCGCGCGGACCGCGAGATCCCGACGTCGGTCAAGCGCAAGATCTCGCTGATGTGCGACGTCGACGAGGAGGCCGTGGTCGCCGCCGTCGACGCGCCCTCCATCTACGACATCCCGAAGGTCCTCCATGGCGAGGGCCTCGACGCATACGTGGTTCGACGGTTGAACCTCCCGTTCCGGGACGTGGAGTGGACGCAGTGGCACGACCTCCTGCGCCGTGTGCACAACCCGTCGGAGGAGGTGACCGTGGCTCTCGTCGGCAAGTACGTCGACCTGCCCGACGCTTACCTCTCCGTCGCCGAGGCACTTCGCGCGGGCGGGTTCGCCCATGAGGCGAAGGTGAACCTGCGCTGGGTCCCGTCCGACGAGTGCCAGACGCCCGAAGGGGCGGCCCGACACCTGTCCGACGTGGACGCCGTCTGCGTTCCGGGCGGGTTCGGCATCCGCGGCATCGAGGGCAAGGTGGGTGCACTGGAGTTCAGCCGCACCCACAAGATCCCCACGCTCGGGCTCTGCCTGGGCCTGCAGTGCATGGTGATCGAGTACGCCCGCCACGTCGCGGGCATCGAGAACGCCGACTCCACGGAGTTCGACCCCGACTGCGAGGCCCCGGTGATCGCGACGATGGCCGAGCAGAAGGCCTTCGTCGAGGGGGAGGGCGACCTCGGCGGCACGATGCGACTGGGCCTCTACCAGGCTCGCCTCAAGGCCGGGTCGCTGGTCGCCGAGACCTACGGGGAGCCCGCGGTCGAGGAGCGGCACCGGCACCGCTACGAGGTCAACAACGCCTACCGCGACCGGCTCGAGGCCGCTGGCCTGGTGTTCTCCGGCACGTCACCGGACAACAGCCTCGTGGAGTTCGTGGAGCTTCCCCGCGAGGTGCACCCGTACTACGTGTCGACCCAGGCGCACCCGGAGCTCAGGTCCCGCCCGACGCGGCCGCATCCCCTGTTCGCCGGCCTCGTCGGGGCCGCGATCGCCCGCCAGCGAGAGCTGCGCTTCCCGATCGACGAGTCCACGCTGCGCCGTCCCGCCGTCGAAGAGCCCCTGGAGGAGGAGCTGGTCACCCCCGGCGGCGTCCCGGTCGACCGGGATGCCTGAGCCCCGGCCCGAGCCCCTGCCGCTGGCCGACCGGCCCGAGTCGTGGCCCGTCTCCTCGTCCCGCCACCTGTTCCGTGACGAGTGGGTCATGTCGCTGCGGGCCGACGAGGTCGCCCGCCCGGACCAGGGCCACGAGCGGTTCCGGCGCCTGGTGCTCGAGCATCCCGGCGCGGTGGTCGTGCTCGCCGTCGACGACCAGGACCGGGTCCTCGTCCTGCACCAGTACCGCCACGCGGTCGAGCAGCGCCTCGTCGAGCTGCCCGCGGGGCTGTGCGACGTCCACGGGGAGGACGCTCTGGCCACCGCCCGGCGCGAGCTGCTCGAGGAGGCGCAGCTCGAGGCCTCGAGCTGGGAGCACCTGCTGACCACCCATCCGTCACCGGGCATCAGCTCGGAGCGGATCGACATCTTCCTCGCGCGCGACCTCGCCGAGGCCCATCCCGGCGAGTTCGAGCCCGCGCACGAGGAGGCCGACATGGAGGTGGCCTGGGTTCCCCTCGGCGAGCTGGTGGCCGCCGTACTCGAGAGCCGGGTGACCGACGGCCCGCTGGGTCTGGCCGTCCTGGCCTATGCGTGCCACCGGCACGGCGGCACGCACCTTCCCCCTTCGCCAACTCGCCCCGCCTGAGGCAATACACTCGCCGCGTCACCCCGAAGGCGTGGTGACGGTCACAGTGGAGAGGGAGTGCGCACCGTGAAGGTCGGCGTGCCGAAGGAAGTCAAGAACAACGAGTACCGGGTGGCCATCACCCCGATCGGGGTGCACGAGCTCACGCAGCACGGCCACGAGGTGTACCTCGAGAAGGACGCGGGCGGCGGCTCGCTGATCCACGACGAGGAGTACGTCGCGGCCGGCGCGACCATCCTCGACAGTGCCGACGACGTGTGGGGCACCGCCGACATGGTGCTGAAGGTCAAGGAGCCCATCGCCGAGGAGTACGCCCGGATGCGCGAAGGGCAGACCCTCTTCACCTACCTCCACCTCGCGGCCGACAAGGTCCTCACCGAGGAGCTGCTGAAGCGGAGGGTCACCGCGATCGCCTACGAGACCGTTCAGCTGCCGTCGGGCTCGCTGCCGTTGTTGTACCCGATGTCCGAGGTGGCGGGCTGCCTCGCCCCCCAGGTGGGCGCACACGCGCTGATGAAGGCCAAGGGCGGGCGCGGCGTGCTGCTCGGCGGTGTCGGCGGCGTGGCCAACGCCAAGGTCGTGGTGATCGGTGCCGGTGTCGCAGGCCAGAACGCCGCGAACATCGCCATGGGCATGGGGGCGGACGTCACCCTGCTCGACACCGACCTCGACAAGCTGCGCATGTCCTTCTGGCGCTACAACAACCGCGTCCACGGGTTGGCCTCGTCGAAGCTGGCCATCCAGAACCAGGTGATGGAGGCCGACCTGGTCATCGGAGCGGTGCTGATCCCCGGTGCCAAGGCCCCGAAGCTGGTCAGCAACGAGTTGGTCTCCCGGATGAAGCCCGGCTCGGTGCTCGTCGACATCGCAGTGGACCAGGGCGGTTGCTTCGAGGACACGCGGCCCACCACCCACTCCGACCCCACCTTCGAGGTGCACAACTCGATCTTCTACTGCGTCGCGAACATGCCAGGCGCAGTGCCCAACACCTCGACCTACGCACTGACCAACGCGACACTGCCCTACACCGTGGCGCTCGCCGACAAGGGGTGGGAGAAGGCGCTGCGCGACGACCACTCGCTCGGGCTCGGCCTCAACACCCATGCCGGCAAGCTCACTTACGCACCGGTCGCCGAGGCGCACGGCATGGACAGCGTCTCGCTCGAGGGAGCACTGGCCTGAGCGGACCGACCCCCCTCCAGCGAGCGGTTCGCACCTACCTCGACCACCTGACGGTGGAACGCGGACTCGCGGACAACACGCTCAAGTCCTACCGCCGCGACCTGCGGCGCTACGTGAGCCACCTGGCAGCTCAGGGCGTCGACGACGTCGACCACGTGACCGAGGCGGCCGTCGGAGGGTTCCTCATGTCGCTGCGCGAGGGCGATGCGGAGCACCAGCCGTTGAGCGCGGGCTCGGCCGGCCGG
>DASVBF010000215.1:0-3913 GCA_036375975.1 Nocardioidaceae bacterium
CGACGGGGTCATGCTGGGGGCTCAGGCGTCGGACGCCGTGATGCCGGCATGCTCGTCGCGGAGCTCGCGCTTGAGGATCTTGCCGCTCGGGTTCTTCGGCAGCGCGGTCGCGAACACCACGTGCTTCGGCGTCTTGTAGCCGGCGAGGTGCTTGCGCGTGTGCTCGATGACCTGCGCCTCGGTGATCTCGGCGCCGGGCTTGGGTACGACGACCGCCACCACCGCCTCGATCCACCGGGGGTGGCTGACCCCGAACACCGCCACCTCCGCGACCCCCTCGAGCTGGTAGACAACCTCCTCGACCTCACGGCTTGCGACGTTCTCGCCTCCGGTCTTGATCATGTCCTTCTTGCGGTCCACCACGCTGAGCCGTCCCTCCGGGTCGAGGAAGCCGAGGTCGCCCGAGTGGAACCAGCCGTTGCGGAACGCCTCCGCGGTCTTCTCCGCGTCCTTGTAGTAGCCGAGAGTGGCGTGGGGGCTGCGGTGCACGATCTCGCCGACCGTCCCTGACGGCACCGGGTTGTCGTCGTCGTCCACCACCCGGGTCTCGACGTTCAGGGCGGCCCGCCCGGCGGACCCCGCGTGGCTGACCTGCTCCGACGGGCCGAGGATCGTGGCGAGGGGCGCCATCTCGGTCTGGCCGTAGAAGTTCCAGAGCCGCACGTTCGGGAGCCGCTCCTGGAGCTCGTACAGCACTCCGACGGGCATCGCGGAGGCGCCGTAGTAGCCCTTCCGCAGGGTGGAGAGGTCGAACTCGTCGAACTCGGGGCAGTGCAGGAGGGAGATCCACACCGTCGGCGGCGCGAAGAGCTTGGTGACGCCCTCCGTCTCGATCGTCCGGAGCAGGGCGACCGGATCGGGCGCGGGAAGGATGATGCTCGTGGCGCCGAGGTAGACGTCCGGGCCGAGGAAGCAGTCGAGCTGCGCGCAGTGGTAGAGCGGGAGGGAGTGCACCTCGACGTCGTCGGGCTCCATCCCACCGTCGACGACGCAGGAGACGTACTGCCACAGCAGCGACCTGCTGGAGTGGAGGGCGCCCTTGGGACGGGACTCCGTCCCGCTGGTGTACATCAGCCGCAGCGGGTCGTCGTCCTCGACGAGCACGAGGGGCGCCTCGCCCTCGTGGTCGAACCAGGTCTGGACGTCGACCCAGCTCCCGTCGGAGGGGGCGCCGGCTGGACCGATGGACGCCTTCGCCCGCACCGACCCGGTGCCGGCGACGTCCAGCGCCTTGGAGGCGGTCTCGACGAGCGCGTCCTCGACGACGAACACCGAGGACTCGCTGTGGTCGAGGATGTAGGCGATCTCCTCCGGGCCGAGCATGAAGTTGATCGGCACGAGCACCACGCCGAGGCGGGCCGTGGCGAAGCTGAGGGCGACGAACTGCCAGCAGTTGTGGGACAACAGCGCGAGCCGGTCGCCCTTGGTCATGCCCAGGTCGTGCAGGGCGGCCGCGGTACGGCTGACGACGGCCTCGAGCTGCGCGTACGTCATCCGCGTCTCACCGTCGACCACGGCGATC
The DNA here is from genome assembly GCA_036375975.1 of Nocardioidaceae bacterium. Lineage (GTDB taxonomy): Bacteria > Actinomycetota > Actinomycetes > Propionibacteriales > Nocardioidaceae > Nocardioides_C. The sequence continues at coordinate 1,523 of DASVBF010000215.1, forward strand.
TTGTCGGGGAACCGGTTCGCGGTGCGATGCGGGAGGTCGCCGAGACCCTGGTGGCGGGCCTGGGCGATGAGCGGGTCGGTCATGTCGTCTGCTCCTGGTTCGCGAGGGTTCTGGTCCTGCTGGTGAGGCGGAGTGTCAGGTAGCCCAGCAGCGCGGCCACGACGCTGCCGAGGAGGATGCCGAGCTTGGCCATCTCGGTCTCCGCGCCCTCGCCGAAGGCGAGGTTGGCGACGAAGAGGGCGACGGTGAAGCCGATGCCGGCCGTCATGGCGACGCCGAGGAGGTGGGACCGGGTCATGCCGGTGGGGTACCTCGCGACGCCGAGCCGCAGGGTCAGCCAGGAGGCGCCGAAGATCCCGAGCGTCTTGCCGACCACGAGACCGAACGCGACGCCGAGGACGACGGGGTCCGAGAGCCAGTCCGCCACAGGGACGTCCGGGAGCCGGATACCGGCGTTCGCGAACGCGAAGAGCGGGACGATCCCGAAGGCGACGTACGGCGTGAGGCGGGTCTCCGCGCGGTGCAGGGGCGACTGGGTCTCCTTCGTCAGCCGCCGGATCTCGCGCAGGGTGTGGTCGTTCGCCTCGTGCTCGTCCGCGGTGATGACACCGTCCTCGTTGCGGTCGACCACCTCCTCGACGAGCCGCGTGGCGACCTCGGGGTAGAGGTTCGCGGGCAGCAGCGCCAGGGCAGGCGTGACCAGGCCGAACGCGACGCCGATCAGCGTGGCGTGGACCCCCGACTCGTGCAGTGCGAACCACCCGATCGTGCCGACCGCGATGTAGGCACTGACCGCTCTGACCCGGACCCGCTGCAGCACGAGCGCGAGGGCGACCGTGCCGAGGGCGGTGAGCAGCCACCACAGGTGCACCCCGCCGGAGTAGAAGACCGCGATGACCAGGATCGCGCCGAGGTCGTCCACGATCGCCAGAGTCAGGAGGAACAGCCGTGCCCCGAGGGGCACGCGGCTGCCGAGCGCGGTGACGACGGCGACGGCGAAGGCGATGTCGGTCGCCATCGGGATGCCCCAGCCGTGGAGGTACGGGCTGCCGGCGTTGAAGGCGACGTAGACCAGTGCCGGGACGACCATGCCGCCCAGCGCCGCGATGATCGGGAGTGCCGCTGCCCTCGGGTCGCGCAGCTCCCCGAAGACGATCTCGCGCTTGATCTCCAGGGAGACCAGCAGGAAGAAGAGGGTCATCAGCCCGTCGTTGACGATCTCCCGGAGGCTGAGCCCGATGAGCTCGGTGCCGCCGACGTCGAGGGCGACCCTGCTCTCCCAGAAGCGCTCGTAGGCGTCGTGCAGCCCGGTGTTGGCGAACAGCAGCGCGAGGAGCGTCGCTCCGAGAATCGCGACGGCGCTGCTGGTCTCGACCTGCATCAGCCGCTGGATCGGGCGCACCACCCGCGCCGGGACGAACCGGTCCGTCTCCTGCCAGCTCCGGGCCGCGACCTGCTTGCGCCTCCCGAGCAGCTCTGCCCAGGACTCGGGCTGCGGGTCAGGCACGGGCGACACCACTTCCTCGTGGGTCCGGAGGGACCTCCTCAGGCTATCGGTCGCCCGTCCGCAACTGGGCGGAGACGGCTGGTTTCGAGCGCTGGAGCTCGCCGTTGTCGTCCAGTTCCGTCGCGGGCACGACAGGCTTGCCCCCAAGGCCGTCCCCGCGGACGCCTGTCCACAGGTCCGTCGGCCGATTGCGCCGTCGCCGACCATGTGCCGACACGATGTCGCGCGTGGATGAGGGCGAGGTCGTCATCGGGCGGCGACGGGGACGCAGGTGGCGCAAGGTCAGCCACGGCCTGCACCGTTCCGTCGACCCGCCGAGCAAGGGCGTCGGGGTCGCCTCGGCCGAGCAGTCGCGCGCTCGACTGCGCGACGAGCGCCTGTCGGACCTGCGCGCTCTGCAACGGATACTTCCTGCCTCGGCATGCTTCACCCACCTCACCGCCGCAGGGGTTCACGGGCTCTGGCTGCCTCCGGAGCCTGACCGTCTGCCCGTCTTCGTCAGCCTGCACAACGGTGAGGAGCGTCCGCGCCGTGAGGGCCTACGGGTATCCCGGCTGACGGCGACGTTCGACCCTGTCGTCGTGGACGGGGTCCGGGTGGCTCCACTGCCAGAGGTTCTCCTGGCTTGTAGCCGTGACCTCCGGCTCCTCGACCTCGTGGTTCTCCTCGACTCGGCCCTGCGGAGCAAGCACTGCTCGGTCCAGGAGGTCTCGGAGGCCGCCGGCCCCCGGCGTCGGGGTGCCCCGGCCCTGCGCAGCTCGTTGGCCCTCGCCGACGCGCGGGCGGAGTCGCCGTGGGAGACCCTGCTGCGACTCTTCCACGTGCTCTGCGAGGTGCCGGTCGAGCCGCAGTTCGAGGTGCGCGACGAGCGAGGGGTGTTCGTG
>DASVBF010000253.1:0-6934 GCA_036375975.1 Nocardioidaceae bacterium
GTGCCAGCAGCTGGGCTGGCCGCACCGCGACCAGGCCGACATCGCCCGCGCCTGGAAGCACATCCTGTCGAAAGTTCAGTCGTACGCCGACCTCGAGCCCACCCTGCTCGGTAGGGTCGAGGAGCTGATCGACTTCGTCACCGTCGACTGAAGGAGACCCCGATGAGCATGCCCCCGACTCCTCCCGGGCCGCCTGGCGGCTACCCGGCCGCTCCTCCCCCGATGCGCCAGGAGGACGAGAAGCTCTGGGCGGTGGGCGCGCACCTCGGTCCGCTGGTGCTCGGCTTCATCGCGCCGCTCGTCGTGTGGTTGCTGTTCAAGGACCGCTCGGCGTTCCTCGACCGGCACGGCAAGGAAGCCCTGAACTTCCAGATCGCCTATCTCGTCTACTTCTTCGTCGCGGGCCTGTCTCTTCTCATCGTGGTGGGCCTCGTCCTCCTGCCGATCGTCGGCGTGGCGTGGGTGGTCTTCATGGTGATCGCGACCGTCAAGGCCTCGCAGTACCAGGACTACCGCTACCCCGCGATCTTCCGTCTGGTCTCCTGACACCGGGCCCGCGGCTCACGGCAACAGCGCCCGGACGACGGCGTCGGCCAGCAACCGGCCACGCCGCGTGAGCAGCACGAGGTCGTCCGCCATCGCGTCGCGCTCCACCAACCCGTCGTCGGCGAGGTCCGGGAGTGTCCCGCGCACATCGACGGCGAGCACGTCGACCGGCAGCCCGTCGCGCAGCCGCGTCTCGAGGAGCACCCGCTCGACCCGCCGGGTCTCGGCGTCCAGGGTCTCCCTGCCATGCGCAGGGCTCACCCCTGCACCGATGCGGTCCGCGTACGCCGCCGGGTGCTTGACGTTCCACCACCGCACCCCGCCGACGTGGGAGTGCGCCCCGGGCCCGACACCCCACCAGTTTCCGCCCGTCCAGTAGAGCTCGTTGTGGCGGCACCGGGTGCGCTCCGAGGTCGACCAGTTCGACACCTCGTACCACCCCAGTCCCGCACCCTCGAGCGCCGCATCGGCGCAGAGGTACTTGTCCGCGAGGTCGTCGTCGTCGGTCATCGGAAGCTCCCCGCGACGGATCCGTCTGGCCAGCGCGGTGCCCTCTTCGACGATCAGCGCGTACGCCGAGAGGTGGTCGGGCTCGCAGGCCAGGGCGGCGTCGAGGGAGGCCCGCCAGTCCGCCGGCGACTCACCCGGCGTGCCGTAGATCAGGTCGAGGCTCACCTCGTCGAACCCGGCCTCACGGGCCCACCTCACCACCTGCGGCACGCGGGCCGGGTCGTGCGTGCGATCGAGGACCTCGAGCACATGCTGCACGGCCGACTGCATGCCGAAGGAGATCCGGTTGATCCCGCCGGTCCTGAGCACGGCGAGGTGCTCGGGTGTGACGCTGTCCGGGTTCGCCTCCGTGGTCACCTCGGCCCCTGCCACGAGGCCGAACTCCGAGTCGATCGCCTCGACGATCCGGGTGAGGTCCTGCGGCGGGAGCAGGGTCGGCGTACCCCCACCGAAGAACACCGTCCGCACCGGCAAGTCGGCGGCGCCGAGCACCTTGCGCGCGAGCCTGACCTCGTCGATCGCGGAGTCTGCGTAGGTCCCGCGGGACACCCCGCCCCCGAGCTCGACAGCCGTGTAGGTGTTGAAGTCGCAGTAGCCGCACCGCACGGTGCAGAACGGCACGTGGACGTAGAATCCCAGGTCGCGTTCCCCGAGCGACGCGAGCGCGCTCCCGGGAAGGGCGCCGTCGACGGGAGCGGGATCGCCGTCGGGAAGAGCAGAGGGCACCCGACCATCGTAAGGAGCCACCCCAGCAGCGCGGCGGTGCCGCGAAGTGGGCGAGGCGCCGCCCCTCAGGGGACGGCGCCTCGTCGGCTCAGGGAGCGGTCACGGCCTCACTCGGCGTAGAGCGCGTCGATCTTGTCCTTGTACTTGTCCTCGACGACCTTCCGCTTCACCTTCATGGAGGGGGTGAGCTCGCCCGACTCGATGGAGAGGTCCTGCTCCAGCATGATCCACTTCTTGATCGTCTCCCAGCGGTTCAGCCGCGAGTTCAGCTCGTCGACGTACCCCTGAACCATCTGCGTGACCTGGTCGGAGGTGACGATCTCGGCGTACGACGCACCGGCCATGCCGTTCTGGGACGCCCACTCGGACATCGCGTCCGGGTCGAGCGAGATCAGGGCGATGCAGTAGTTGCGGTCGTTGCCGTGGACGAGGAACTGGCTGGCGTACGGGCAGATCGCCTTGAAAGTGGACTCGATCTGGGACGGGGCGATGTACTTGCCGCCCGAGGTCTTGAAGAGGTCCTTCTTCCGGTCGGTGATCCGGAGGTAGCCGTCCTCGTCGAGCTCGCCGATGTCGCCGGTGTGCAGCCAGCCGTCCTCCAGCGTCTCCGCGGTCGCCTCGGGCCGGTTGTGGTAGCCCTCCATGATGCCGGGCCCCTTGATGAGCACCTCCCCGTCCTCGGCGATCCTCACCTCGCTGAGGGGGAAGACCGGGCCGACCGTGCCGAACTTGTTCATCCACGGCTTGTTGACGAAGGAGCCCGCCGAGGTCTCGGTGAGGCCGTAGCCTTCGAGGATCTGGATGCCGGCGGCGTTGAACCACTCGGCGACCTCACGGTTGAGCGCCGCGGCGCCGGAGATGAAGAATCGGACGCGACCACCGAAGCGCTCGCGGATCTTGGTGAACACAAGCTTGTCGAAGACAGTGTGCTGAAGATTGAGCAGGGTCGGGACCGGCCTGCCCTCGCGCTTGGCGCGATCCACCTGCAGACCGACCTCGAAGGCGCGGTTGAAGAGCTTCTCCTTGATGCCACCTTCCGCCTTCTGCATCAGCACGATACGGTCGTGGGCCTTCTCGAAGATGCGGGGGGCCGCCCCCATGAACGTCGGCTTCACGACGCCGAGGTTGTCCACGATCTTGTCCACCCGGCCGTCAACCGCGGTCGGGAAGCCGATCGCGAGCTGGGTGGACAGCAGCACCTTGCCGAACGAGTGCGCCATCGGCAGCCAGAGGAACTGCAGGTCGTCCATGGAGAGGATGTTCTGGGCCTCGATGGCCGCGCCCTCGTAGGTCCACGACGAGTGGCGTAGACGCACGCCCTTGGGCCGACCTGTGGTCCCCGAGGTGTAGATGAGCGTCGCGAGCGCCTCGGGCTTGGTCTGCTCCACGCGCAGGTCGATCACGGCAGGGTCTTTGGCCAGCAGCTCCTCACCCAGACGCTCGAGGTCCGCGAGGCTGATCACCCAGTCGTCATCGGTGCTCCCGTCGAACGTCACGACCTTGCTCAGGTGCGGGAGCTCGGACCGATGCGCGACGAGCTTGGCGATCTGCGCGTCATCCTCGGCGAACACCACCCGGCTCTCGGAGTCGGCGAGAATGTAGGCCACGTCGTCGTCCATCGTGGACGGGTACACCGTCGTCGTCGCGGCGCCGGCACACATGACGGCGAGGTCCGCGAGGATCCACTCGAACCGCGTCGTCGAGGCGATCCCGACGCGCTGCTCGGGCTCCACCCCGAGAGCGACGAGACCCGCAGCGAGACGGGTGACCCTGTCCCCGGTCTCCCGCCAGGTCACCGACTCCCAGCCGTCGCCCTTGGGGAACCTGTAGGCCTCGCGGTTGGGGCTGTTCTGAACCCGGTCGAAGAACTGGCGGCCTACATTCGGCGGCCGGTTCTCGATGACGCTGAGATCCGGGCTGACGGTGGTCTGAGACATCGTTCTCCCTGTTCGTGCCTGCACAGCACTCTACGACCGGCCGGGCAGGGGTGTTTGCGTGTTGCGACACAAGGTAGAGCAGTCGGCTACCTGGCGGTAGGTTAGGGGTCGCTAATGGGACGGTTGTTCCCGCGGTGGCCATTCTGCTTTACCTTAGGTGGCTGGCCTTCTCGGTGCTATCCCTGCACTGCCTTGGCAACCGTGACCATGGTCGTGATCCGCTCCCGCTGCTCGCGGTCGAGAGGGCGGCCCGAGGATCTCGCGTCATCGACGGTCCAGTAGGAGTCGTGCATGGCCCGGACCACCACCCAGTCGCGCGCCCGGTCCTCGTCGAGTCCCGCTGCGTCGACAACAGTGTGGAACCGGCGGCGCACGGCGTCCCGCACCCGGTGCGAGTCCAGCACCGCGTCCCAGCGGTTCCACAGCAGCGGCGCCACCTCGTAGTGCGGGTCGCCCGACATCGGCTTCGGGTCGATCACCAACCAGGGCTCCCGGTCTGCGGCCAGCACGTTCTCGTAGTGGAGGTCGCCGTGGATCATCGTCCCCGTGCTGGCCTGGTCGGTGAGGAACGACGCGGCGAGGGAGACCGCCTGCTGCACCAGGCGGCGTGGCATGGGCGCGTCCTTGGGCAGGACGGCCAGGCCGGCGTTCCAGCGTTCGACGTACGCCGTGAGCAAGGACAGCTGCGGTGGGGCGGGAACGTGGAGCCGTGGGTAGAAGCCGGCGACCAGCTCGCAGGCCTCGAGATCCCACAGCGAGGAGAGGTCCTCGGAGTGCAGTCGTTCGAGCAGCATGGCGCGGCGATGGGGGTCCGCGCGAAAGAGCAGGACGGTCCCGTTGCCGTGCCAGCGCTGCAGCGCGAGGTGCTCGTGCTCGCTCTCGTCGTCGGGGACAGCCACCTTCAACGCGGCGGGACGGCCGGCCGTCGTACGCACGGGGACGACGAGGCTGCAGTAGCCGTGCAGGGGCGAGCCGTCGTAGGACAGCTGCCAGTCCTCCATCACGCCTGCGAGGGTTCGCGGCAGCTCGTCCAGCCACGTGACCCAGCGCGGCCCGAGCGCACCCTGCCTGGTGAGCCCTGGCGGGATGTCGAACGGCAGCACGATGCCGAGGCTACGTGGTTCCGGCGTCAGGGACCGTGACCAATCCGCCTCACGGCAGTTGGTGATGTCACCGACCGACCGGCCCCCGTGCCCGAGACCGAGGGGAAGTCAGCGTGCCCTCACCGCGCACCCGTTCCGTGCTCCTGTTCGCGACCGTCCTGGCCGCGGCGACACTTGGCATCACGGCACCCGCCACGGCGGCCCCGGACGACCTACCCGGTTCCGCGCCCCCCGCGATCCGCGCCAAGGAGCCCCGTCTCCCGGCGGCAGACGGGTGGCCGTTCTCGGAACGCTACTTCCCGCGCACGTCGGGCACCGGCCGGCTCCACGGGGGTGCGTCGTACTGGACGGACTTCGTGTACGACGACCACGGACCGAGCAGCCTGCAGGGCTTCAGCGACCCGTACGCCACGGATCTGGCCCCCACCCAGGGTGTCTACCGCTACCCCTCCGGTGCGGCACACGGCAACGGCGCCGACATCTTCCGTACGGCGATCGGACTCGACGACCAGGCGTCGTACTGGCGTGTGGACTGGACGACGCTCACCAACCCGAGAGTCCCCCTGGCGATCTGGACCTTCGACCGCGACGCCGACGCCTCGACCGGCGTGGCCGACTGGCCTGCGGCGGCCGGTGTCCGCTCGTCCGGGATCGACAGCGCCCTGGTCGTCTCGAGCAAGGGCGCCTGGCTCCACGACCTCGTCGCGAACAGGTCGTGGGACGTGACAGCCGTGGGCGGCTCCGTCACCGTCGACCGTCGAGCCGGGTCGTTCGTGGTCCGGCTGCCCCGCTCGGCGGTTCCTGTGCAGTCACGCTGGACCGTCCGTGTCGCCGCCGGACTGGCTGACGAGACGGGCAAGGCGCTCGCGACCCCGAGCATGGCCGGCGGGGTCCCGGCGCCCGGCACGACGAGGGTGTACAACGTGGGCTTCCGGGGTGTGCGCCAGGAGCCACCCGTCTACCGCGACGGCAGCAGCGACTCCCTCGTCGCGGCATTCCAGAAGCAGGCGGCCCACACCCCACCGTTCGATCAGGTTGGCGCCGACGGACTGGCCAGGTTCGTGACGGGCAACTTCTGGATGGAGGACCATCAGGCGGACGCGCTCGCCTCCGGTGACGTGTCGCCCTTCTCCGAGAGGATCGACTGGGGTCGCCTGGCCGAGCGGACCTCGACGAGAGAGCCCCATCCGCGCGGGTACTCCAACCGCTGGTACGTCTCCCGTCTGCGCCTCGGGCACGGCGTCCTCTCCGGCTCCGACCACGACAACGACCTCAGGCCGAACTTCCTGGGCCGGATCCAGCCCTACTCCGTCTACGTGCCGCGTCACGCCCCGGCCCGGGAGCGCAAGCCGCTGACCTGGGTGCTGCACTCGCTGGGCGTGAACCACAACCAGTACGCCGCTTTGGACCCCCGTCTCATGAGGCGACTGTGCGAACGGCGAGGGTCGATCTGTGCCGGGACGCTCGGCTACGGCCCGGACGGGTGGTACCTCGACGAGGCCGAGGTGGACTACTGGTCGGTGTGGCGCGAGCTCGCGCAGGCGTTCCCGCTCGACGTCGACCGCACCCAGGTGACGGGCTACTCGATGGGTGGCTACGCCGCGTACAAGCTCGGTCTGCAACACCCCGACCTGTACGCCGGTGCGATGTCGCTCGCCGGGCCTCCGGCCTGCGGCAGCGGGGTCGACCCCGAGCACGGCGCTCCCCTGTTCCGCAGCGAGCGCTGCCAGAAGGACGGTGCCACCGGAGCACTCGTGGGCAACGCTCTCCACGTCCCCTACCGGGTCGCCCAGGGCGTCCTCGACGAACTGGTGCCGTTCGTGGCGGTCGAGGGCCAGGTCTCCCGCTTCGACAGTCTCGGGCTCCGGCACAGGTACGTCCGCTACCCCGGCGAGGACCACATGGCCTTCGCGACCCAGGACCGGTTCGACGCGGTGCTGAAGGGACTCGGAAGGCCGGCAAGGGAGATCGACCCCGCTCGGATCGACTACTCCTGGTTCCCTCACCTGGACCGGAAGCGGCTGGGTCTGCGGGCCACGGGTGCCTACTGGGTCACCGCAGTCCGCGCCGGTGACACCTCCGCCGGCTCCCTGTCCCGCGTCCGGGCTCGGA
>DASVBF010000126.1:0-9740 GCA_036375975.1 Nocardioidaceae bacterium
CCGTGGGCCCAGGGAGCCCGGTGCAGGTGCGTCGACCGACGCCCGAGGACGGCGCGGCGATGTGGCGGATCGCGCGAGACTCGCAGGTCCTCGACCTGAACGCCTCGTACGCCTACGTCCTGTGGTGTCGCGACTTCGCGGGCACGTCGGGGGTCGCCACCGTGGACGGCGAAGTCGTGGGCTTCGTGACCGGGTACCGCCGCCCGAAGCAGCCAGCCACGCTGATGGTGTGGCAGGTCGCCGTGGACGAGCAGTTCCGCGGACGGGGCATCGCGAGCCGGATGCTGGACGCGTTGCCGGAGGGCCTTGACCGCCCGGTCTCGTCGCTGGAGACCACGATCACTCCCGACAACACGGGGTCGATCCGGCTGTTCTCCGGCTTCGCCGAGTCCCGTGGCACCCAGCTGTTGCGCGAGCCGGCCTTCGACAGCTCTCTCTTCCCTGACGGGCACGAGCCGGAGCTGCTCTTCCGCATCGGTCCGTTGGGCTGAGCCCGCACCGACGGCGGCGCGCCCCCGGTGCCGCCGTCCCTTCGGCATGCCCCGCTCGAGCTTCGCGGCGAGGCCGCATGTGTGCCACTTCGAGGAAGGAAAGTGATGTCCCTAGACGTGTTCGACGCACTCGAGTCACGAGTCCGTCGCGAACGACCCGCGCGTGGTCGACCGCGCCCGCCAGATCCTTGGCTCGGAGGTCTACATCCACCAGAGCCGCGTGAACTTCAAGCCTGGCTTCGACGGCAAGGAGTTCTACTGGCACTCCGACTTCGAGACCTGGCACGCCGAGGACGGGATGCCGCGCATCCGGGCGGTGAGCATCTCGATCAGTCTCACCGACAACTACTCGTTCAACGGTCCGCTCATGATCATGCCCGGCTCGCACAAGACCTACGTGTCGTGCGTCGGCGAGACTCCGGACGAGAACTACAAGTCGTCGCTCGTGCAGCAGATCGCCGGCACGCCGGACCAGGCAGCGCTGTCAGCTCTGGCCGAGCGTCACGGCATCGACGTCCTCGCGGGAGCGGCCAGTGGGGCGACGATGTTCGACTGCAACTGCATGCACGGCTCCAACGGCAACATCACGCCGTTCCCGAGGTCGAACGTCTTCATCGTCTACAACAGCGTGGAGAACACCTGCGTGGAGCCGTTCGCCGCGACGCGGCCCCGACCGGGGTTCGTGGGTGCGCGTGACTTCACGCCGGTGGGCTGAGGAGGAAGTCCCCGCCGGACAGCGGGAGGCGGCGGGGACTACTCCCTCCCTCAACGTGGGCAGCTCTTGGCAGTCAGCGACCCATCTGAGAACGCCGCGCACGCCGGGACTGGCCCCTGTTCAGACCCGGCTACACGAGGCGTCGGGGGCGCAGTACCCCGCCGCCGCGTGGGCAAGCACACATGCAGCGGTGGACTAGGCCAGTGCTGCGTCCCGGTTAGGCGTCATCAGTGCTCGACACCGCAGCTGTACGGATCGAGTAGGGCGCTTGGCCGGGCGGTCACCGCCCCTCCCCTGCGGGGGGCGGTGACCGCGTCCCCTCGCCCTTTGCCGGGCGGGGTGGCCAGGGGGACGGCTGATGGGAGAAGCTGCCGTCCCCGGGAAGCGCAGTCAGACCGGGCCGGGGGGAGGCCCTTTGCTCCGGGGCGTGTCTGGGGGGTAGACGTGTCCCGTGCCGTCTGGAACTGCGCTCCGGCCCTTCCCATAGTGAGCGTTCGTGGCCGAGAAGGTGGCCGGCTGGCACTGCAGGATTCTGCAATGCGCAGTCCTGCAACTTCCTCGCCCTGCGGGGCGGTGACCGTGCCGCTGAGGCTGGCAGCACGAGATCTACAGGCTCCGCCGACTTTGCTACGAACGGTGGCTTGCGCATAGTCCGGGTGACTTTGCCCCTCCTGACCCTTCTGGGCGGTTCGTCATGGTTCTTCGGCCGATTCGGAGCGTTTCCGTCCGTTGTGTCCGTTTTGGCCCGATACGGTGAATGCACTCTCGGGAGTAGACCAAGCAGCGTTGCGCCTGGGAGGGAGCTGCACATGCTCGATCTGTCGGACCTCGAGTGCGAGGCCGAGCAGCTCGCCGAAAAGCTGCGCGGCGCGCGGTGCTGCGACGCGCTCGTGCCCTGCTACCGATGCTCGCTGCTGAAGTACAACGTTCTGGCGCGGCGTCGCGTCGTCGAGGTGCCAAGGCCTGCGCCGGACCACGTCCGACCCCCGGGCACGGGCCAGCTGGTCCTCGCCGACTCGGCCGCGGACCTCGAGCGGCACGCCTCGTGAGCGCGTGAGATGCGGCCGGTGAGGCTCTGCTCCTAGGCTCGGCGCATGAGCCTGCAGCTGCGTGACCTCACGTCCCTGCTGGACCAGTGGTTCCCGCCGGGACTGGCCTCCGACTGGGACGCGGTCGGGCTGGTCTGCGGGGATCCAGAGCAACCGGTGCGCCGAGTGCTCCTCGCGGTCGACCCTGCGCCTGCCGTGGTGGACGAGGCCCTCGACTGGGAGGCCGACCTGCTCGTCGTACACCACCCGCTGCTGTTGAAGGGCGTGCACTCCGTGGCGACCACGACGCCGAAGGGCCGTGTGCTCCACCAGCTCATCCGCGCCGGATGCTCGCTGTTCACTGCCCACACCAACGCGGATGCGCCGGCCGGCGGGGTGAACGAGTCGCTGGCGCACGCTCTTGGTCTGCACGACCTCGAGGTGATCGTGCCGGACCCGGGCGACCCCCTGGACAAGCTCGTGACGTTCGTGCCGCACGCGAACGCCGAGGAGATCCGTTCGGCGATCACTGCCGCGGGGGCCGGCACCATCGGGGACTACGACAGCTGCACGTTCACCTCCGAAGGAGAAGGGCGGTTCCGTCCGCTGGACGGATCCACGCCGGCGATCGGCCGCGTCGGGGAGGTCGAGGTGGTCGCCGAGTCCCGCGTCGAGGCGGTCCTCCCGCGAAGCCGGCGTCGTCAGGTGCTGGAGGCTCTGCGGGCGGTGCACCCTTACCAGGAGCCGGCGTACGACGTCCTCGAGCTCGCCGACGTGCCGGCCGGCGGCCCCGCCGCGCGTGGCACCGGCCGGATCGGGAGGCTCACGGAGCCCGCCACGCTGAGGGAGTTCGCCGAGCGTGTGAAGGACGTCCTCCCTGGTACTGCCCACGGCGTCCGTGTCGGGGGCGACCCCGACCGCCTGATCGAGACGGTTGCGGTCACCAGCGGCTCCGGCGACTTCCTGCTCGAGACCGTCCTGGGGACCGACGCCGACGTGTACGTCACCTCGGACCTGAGGCACCACCGTGCATCCGAGTTCCTCGAGCACGGCGGACCGGCGCTCGTCGACATCGCCCACTGGGCCGCCGAGTGGACGTGGCTGCCGGTTCTCGAACGCACGCTGGCCGATGCGCTCTCCGGGCGAGGGGATACGGTGGAGACCCGCGTCAGCACGACGTGCACGGACCCGTGGACGTTCCGTCCCTGACGGACTCCTGGGAGCAGTGGACCTTTCCTGGACACCCGAGGAGCAGAGTGAAAGCCGACCCCTTCGCGCAGCTGAAGCTGTTGGACGTCCAGGAGCTGGACTCCCGGCAGGACCAGCTCCGGCACCGGCTTGCCACGATGCCGCAGATCGCCGAGCTCAAGAACCTGTCGCGTCAGCGGTCGGAGGTCGACGACCAGACTCGCGACGCCCGGATCGCGGTGGACGACCTCACCAGGGCGCAGAAGCGCGCCGACGCGGACGTCGAGCAGGTCAAGGCCCGGCGCAAGCGGGACCAGGACCGCATGGACCAAGGCCTCATCTCGAACCCCAAGGACCTCGAGCGCATGCAGGGAGAGCTCGTCTCGCTCGAGCGCCGCATCAACGAGCTCGAGGACGCCGAGCTCGAGGTGATGGAGCAGCTTGAGGAGGCCCAGGCGCGGCTGGATGCGCTGACCACCCGGTTGGGCGAGCTCGACGAGAAGCTCGCGGCCGCCACGACGGCGCGCGACGAGGCCGCAGCGGAGATCGAGAAGCAGCTCGCAGAGGCGGCGGCCGACCGGCAGCAGAAGGCCGCGGACATGCCTGAGGACCTCATGGCGCTCTACACCCGGCTGCGCGAGCAGAAGGGCGGTGTCGGCGCGGCCGCGCTCCGGGCGCGAAGCTGCGGCGGATGCAGCCTCCAGCTCAACTCCTCCGAGCTCGCCGAGATCGCCAAGACGCCCTCGGACGAGGTGCTGCGCTGCGAGGAGTGCAACCGGATCCTCGTGCGCACCTCGGAGTCAGGCATCTGATGGCCGGTCCCACCTCCGTCGTGATCGAGGCCGACGGGGGCTCTCGTGGCAATCCCGGCGAGGCCGCCTACGGCGCGGTCCTGAAGGACGCCGACAGCGGCAGGGTCATCGCCGAGCGGGCCGAGCACATCGGCATCGCGACCAACAACGTCGCGGAGTACCGCGGGCTCATCGCCGGCCTCGAGCTCTACAACGAGCACGCGGCTGAGGCCGAGCTCGAGGTCCGTATGGACTCCAAGCTCGTCATCGAGCAGATGTCGGGCAACTGGAAGATCAAGCACCCGGACATGAAGCCGCTGGCCATGGCCGCGAACCGGCTTGCGCCCTTGGGCACGACGTGGACGTGGATCCCCCGGGAGCGCAACAAGCACGCCGACGGCCTGTTGAACGAGGCTCTCGACAAGGCGACCGGGAGGCCGTCGAAGCGGACCCTTGTCGCGGAGGTCCCCGTCGAGGAGCAGCCGGTTTCGCAGGCCCGGATGGTGGGCTGGAGCAAGGACCTCGGCTCGCCGACCACGCTGGTGCTCGTGCGCCACGGGGCCACGGACCACACCACGGAGAAGCGGTTCAGCGGAAGGGGCGGCCACGACCCCGGCCTCAACGCCGACGGACGGGCGCAGGTCCGAGCGGTCGCCGACTGGCTGGCGCCGCTCGGCGACGAGATCGACGTGGTGCTCAGCTCTCCGCTTCGTCGCACCCGTGAGACGGCGGAGATCATCGCCACGAGACTGGCCCACGAGTTCGAGGTGGAAGAGGGGCTCGCCGAGGCCGCGTTCGGCACCTGGGACGGTCTGACCTTCCACGAGGTGCAGCAGGCCTACCCCGACGACCTCGACGCTTGGCTCGGCGCACTGGACGTGGCACCCGGGAAGCACGGCGACTCCTTCCAGGAGATGGACAAGCGCGTGCGCCGGACCCGGGACCGCCTTCTCAGCGGCTACCCGGGCAAGGCGGTTCTCGCCGTCACCCATGTCACGCCGATCAAGCTGCTCGTCCGCATGGCGCTCGGAGCGCCTCTCGAGGCGGTCTACAAGATGGAGCTCGCCCCGGCCTCGGTCACGGTCATCTCGTGGTTCGAGGACGGCGCCGCGTCCCTGCGGATGTTCAACGCGCGCCCCATGGAGACGGCCTTCATCGGACGGTGACGGCCGCACCGGCCGTGGCTAGCATGGAGTGAACGCCGGGTCCGGGGAGGCGACGATGGAGAACCCGCAGAAGCCGCGTCTCGAGCCTCGACTGGTGTTCGCGGTCCTGCTCGTCGCGATCCCGCTGCTCTATGTCGTCGCGCACGTCATCCTGGTCCGCTCGGGGACGGACTGCCCCCCTGCCGAACGCTCGGACGTCGGCGGCTTCTCGCAGATGTTCCTGCCGGGCGAGGGGTGCCGGCCGGCGCCCACCGGTCGTTGACCTCAGAGCTCTGTCACCACGACGTCGATGTGGGCCCCGTCACGACCGGGCCCCGCAAGCTCGACCCTCCAGCCGAGGTCACGCAGCTGCTCCGCGAAACGGGCGGGGGAGGTCGGCTTCCCGCCGTCCTGGAGGACCGCCCGCACCAGGCGCCCCTTCGTGGCCTTGTTGAAGTGGGAGACAACTTTGCGCCTGCCCTCGACCTCGTGCAGGACGCGCGTGGTGACGACCTGTCTCGCCATGTCCGCGTCGGGGCGCCAGAACGAGGCGTACGTCGACGAGCGCAGATCCACCACCGGCCCCTTTCCGGCTGCCTCTCGCACCGCCTCGCCGAGCCGGCTGCTCCAGTAGGTCGCCACCTGGCCGGTCCCGGGCAGTGACACCGACCCCGAGAGCCGGTAGGCCGGGATCCGGTCACCGGGACGCAGCAGCCCGAAGAGCCCCGAGGTGATCGCCACCCAGGAGGTTGCGCGTCGTCTCGCGGCCGCATCCATGGAGGCCAGGTCGAGGGCTTCGTAGAGGACACCCGAGTAGACCCGGTCGGCGCGGGCGGTCGGCGCAGAGAGGAGCTCGGCGTTGCGGAGCACCTGGTCGGTCTGCGTCTTGCCGAGCCCCAGGACCTCCGCGGCCTTCGCCACGTCACCGGCCCCTCCCGTCGTACACAGGGAGACCAGGGCGTCGAGGACCTCGGCCCTCGCCTCCGAGAGCGACGGGAAGCTCAGTCGGTCGAGCTCGAGCGGCTTGCCTCGGCGCGCAGCGGTCTTGCCCTCGGACGGTGGCAGCAGGATCAGCACGGTCGCCCACCCTATGCTGAGGACGGTTCGCACCGAGCTCGAGGAGTGCACCTTGGCGAGACATGTCGTTCGTGTCCACGACGCCAACGGAAGCGACCTGCGCAAGCACGTCGCGGCGATCCGGACGGAGCTGGGTGTGACGCCGGACTTCCCCCCTGAGGTGGAGGCGGCCGCGGAGGAGGGTGCGCGGAGCCCGCGCCTGCCCGAGCTCGACCGGACCGACCTGCCGCTGGTCACCATCGACCCTGCTTCGGCGCTCGACCTCGACCAGGCGATGCACCTCGAGCGTGACGGGAGCGGCTACGTGGTGCACTACGCCATCGCGGACGTCGCGGCCTTCGTGTCTCCCGGTGACCCGGTCGACGTCGAGGCCAACCGACGAGGCGAGACGTTGTACGGCGCCGACTCGAAGATCCCCCTGCATCCGAGGGTGCTGTCCGAGGACGCTGCGTCCCTGCTGCCCGGTCGACCACGACCGGCGCTGCTGTGGACGGTCAGGGTCGACGAGGCAGGGGAGGGCATCGACGCACGCGTGGAGCGGGCGATGGTGCGCAGCCGCGCCAGGCTCGACTACGACGGCTTGCAGCGCGAGGTCGACGCGGGCGCCGCAGACGGGATGTTCGGCCTGCTGCGTGAGGTCGGGGAGCTGCGCCGCCGTCGTGAGGCGGAACGCGGCGGGGTGTCGCTCCCGCTTCCCGACCAGGAGATCGACATCGACGGCGACCGCTGGTCCTTGTCCTTCCGCAGCATGCATCCCGTGGAGGAGTGGAACGCGCAGATCTCGCTGCTCACCGGCATGGCTGCCGCCGACCAGATGCTCTACGGCCGCATCGGCCTGCTGCGGACCCTGCCTCCGCCGGACCCTCGCGACCTCCAGCGGCTGCACCGGACCGCGAGAGCGCTCGGCATCACCTGGCCCGCCGAGATGCTGTACCCCGACTTCATCCGTTCGCTCGACGCGAGCCGACCCGCGCACGCCGCGATGCTGGTGGCGAGCGCCCGGCTCCTCCGCGGGGCCGGGTACGTCGCCTTCGACGGGATCGTTCCCGACGAGGCCGGACACTCGGCGCTCGCCTCCGAGTACGCCCATGTCACCGCGCCTCTCCGCCGGCTGGTCGACAGGTACGCCCTCGAGATCTGCCTGGCGCTCTGCGCTGACGAGGAGGTCCCCCCGTGGGTCCTCGAACGGCTGGAGCAGCTCCCGGCAACCATGCACGCGTCGGGCCAGCGGGCGAGCCAGTACGAGAACGCCATCGTGAACCTCGTCGAGGCGGAGGTGCTGCGGAACTCGGTCGGGGAGGTGTTCGACGGGGTTGTGGTCGCGGTCGACGAGGAGGATCCGCACAAGGGTGTCGTGGTAGTGCGGCAGCCTGCGGTCGAGGCGGTGGTCAGGGCCGACGCCACGCTGCCGCTCGGCGACAACGTGTCCGTACGGCTGACCGAGGCCGACCCCGACACGCGCAACGTGCGGTTCGAGCTCGTTTGAGGGCTATCCTTGAGCTGGATGAGCCGGCCGGGCGGCCGCGAGGAGCTCCGCTCCCCGAGGAAGGTCCGGGCTCCACAGGGCAAGGTGGTGGGCAACACCCACCCGGGGTGACCCGCGGGACAGTGCCACAGAAAGCAGACCGCCGTCCGGGGCTTCGGTCTCGGGCGGTAAGGGTGAAACGGTGGTGTAAGAGACCACCAGCGTGCCGGGTGACCGGCGCGGCTCGGTAAACCCCACCCGGAGCAAGGTCAAGAGACGGTGGCGGCCGCAAGGTCGCTGCCCGCGCGGACGATCGAGGGCGGCCCGCCCGAGTCCGCGGGTAGACCGCACGAGGCTGTCGGCAACGGCAGCCCTAGATGGATGGTCGCCGACCGTGCGTCGAGAGGCGCATGGGAACAGAACCCGGCCTACAGGCCGGCTCATCCACCTTCCGTTCGACCTGCGAAAGAGGCCCAGACCGCCTTGCCAGTCCGCAGCAGGTCCGAGCATGGAGTCGATCACCTCGCGAGGACGCGCGGAGCTTCCGGGATCTCGGGGCGTTCGACCCAAGCGAGCCCGGGCCTCCGGCCCTGGGAGACGTGCCGAGGGGCGGGCAGCCTGGTGACGGAGCCCCAGCAGAGACGGCTCGAGTCTCCCTGCCCTCCCGGAGAGGACCAGGCACATGAAGCAGGACGCGACGCAGGAGACCACCTCCCACAAGATCGGCCTCCTGCCCTGCCTCGCGTTCGCCGTGGGCACGATGATCGGCGGGGGTGTGTTCACCCTGTCCGGCGTGGCTGTCGACGAAGCGGGTCCGTCGGCGATCTTCGGCTACGTCATCGCGGGCGTGGTGATGCTCATGTCGGCTCTCACGTTCGCCGCGGTCGCCAGCCGGTCCAAGCCCGGCGACTCCGGTTACGCGGCGATCGGCGAGATACTCCGGCCCGAGTGGCGCTTCCTCACGATGTGGGCGTTCTACCTCAACGCCGTCACGGGCATGGCCTTCGTCCTGATCTCGTTCGGCTCCTACCTCCGGCAGTACTTCCTCCCCACCACCTCCACCACTGCCGCGGCACTGGTCGCGATCGTCGCCCTGGCCCTGCTGAACCTCGGACCGGCGGACATCGTGGGACGGGCCGAGACCTTCCTGGTGGGCCTCAAGGTCGGGATACTCATCCTTCTCGTCGTCTACGGGCTGGTCTACGTCTCTCCCGATGACTTCGCCCCGTTGGCCCCGCAGGGAGGTGGCTCGCTGCTGCGTGTGACGGCGATGCTGTTCACGGCGTACGTCGGCTTCAACGTGGTCACGAACATGGCAGGGTCCGTGCGTCGGCCCGAGCGGACGGTGCCTCTCGCGATCATCCTCTCGATCGTCATCTCCGGGGTGGTGTACGTCGGAGTGATCATCGCCCTGCTCGCATCGGGCGTGCAGAACTTCGGCGAGGCAGGGTTGGGGAGGGCCGCCGAGGCGCTCATGGGCGCCTGGGGCGCTGTGCTCGTCGCGTTCGCGGCCTGCGTGTCCACTCTCTCGTCCGCCAACGCCAGCATGCTGGGTTCCAGCGAGCTCATGATCAAGCTGGCAGCGCAGGGCGACGTGGCCGGCCGGTGGGGGGCGCTGACGCGGCACAAGCACCCGGCGGCCAGCGTCTTCCTCGCCACCGCGATCGTCGTCGTGCTGATCGGCCTGAGCGACCTCGACACGGCCGTCGCGCTGTCGAACGTCGCGGCCATCATGGCGATGCTGATCGTGAACGTCGCTGCCTACAAGCTGGCGCGGAAGGGCTGGCCGGCACCCGGCATGCGCTTGCGTGGAGGAATCGCCCTGCCGGTCGTCGCGTTC
>DASVBF010000193.1:0-7262 GCA_036375975.1 Nocardioidaceae bacterium
CGTCAAACCGCCTCCACTCGTGGGTGTGTCCCGAACCGGACCCGCCCACGTGCCTGTCCGGCCCGTCCGGGCCCTATGCGCGATGGTCGGTCACGCGGCCGATGAACAGCGGCGTGCTCGTCGCCACGTCGTGGATGACGAAGAGGAACGGCCGGTCGGCGACCACCGATACTGCGGGTTCGAGCCGGGCGCCGGTGACGCCCATGATCACAGCCGTGGCGGCCGCCGCCTCGGTGCCCTCTTCGTCCACCGCCACCATCGCCTGGTGCAGGACGTGTGACACGTGAAGCCGCTCCTCCGACGTCATCCCCGAGAAGTCGGCTGTGGCGGGGTCGAAGGCCGACTTCATCCCCAAGGTGTCGAGCACGGCCTCCAGCGACACCTGGCTGCGGAAGTCCCAGCGCGGCATCGTCACCTCGAGCGGTTCGCCGAGAGGCCGGAGGCCGGCCAGCAGGGCGCCGAGTCCGGCCCCGTCCAGCCCATCCTCGAAGGTCGCCAGGTCCTCGGGCACCACCAGTGCCAGGCCCACGCCCCCGCCGACGTACGGCAGTCGGGCGGCGACCCAGCCGTCGCCCTCGAGGTAGTCCGCCGAGGACAGGTCCTGGCTCATCATCTCCACGTCGGCGGTCCGTCCGCCGGAGAGATGGAACGGCCTCGTGCGAGCGGCGCTTTCGAACGGCTCCTCCCAGGGCGCCTTGAAGTGCACGGCGTTGACGAGCACCAGCCGCGTCAGGGTGTCGAGCGTTCCCGCGGGGACGAGCTCCTGGATCCGGCCCTTGGTCCGGTCGGCGGTCCAGCTGTTGATCCGCCGCCCCGCCTCGCCGGGATCCGCCACGTAGTCGACGAGGTGCATCCCCGCGCCGTACTCCCGCGCGAGCGCGTCCAGGAAGGCAGGCTTCCAGGGCGTGTCGCGCTGGCCCCACAGCGAGTTCGCCACGGCCAGGGCGACCGTCCCCTTCGTGCGGTCGAGCCGCTCCCGCTTGCCCGCCTGACCCTCGACGTGCGACGTCAACGCGTTCATCGCGCGGTTCATCAGCCCGGCCCCGGGCGAGTGGAGCACCGCGTCCATCTCCTCGCCGGTTCGCCCCCTCGCGCCGTTGCGCGTCATGGCCAGGGCAACGGCGACGGAGTACGGCGAGAGCACCAGGTTGCCCTGTGTCGAACGCGCGACCGCCTTGTACAGGTCGGCCGTGAACGCCTGCACCGCCTCGACGGCCTCAGGCAGGGCCTTCGGGTCGCCGATCCTCCGGCGTACGTCGGAGGCCGCGAGGCCCACCGCTGACCCGCCGCCCATCTCAGATCTCTCGTCCGCGCACCCCGCAAGCGTAGGGACACCGACGGCCCCCAACCCGGTCAGCGCCAGAAGTCGCAGGGCGTTTCGTCTGCTCAGCATGCCGATCGGACGCAAGAGACCAGGGGCCGGTTCCCGCCCGTGCTGGGCCGGTGCCGCCACCGGCCTCAGAGGGCCGCCGCCACCTCCGTGCCCTGACGGATGGCACGCTTCGCGTCGAGCTCCGCGGCGACGTCGGCGCCACCCACCAGATGGGCTCGGACCCCTGCGGCGAGAAGCTCGTCGTACAGAGCTCGCTCCGACTCCTGGCCCGTGCACACGACGACGTGGTCGACGTCGAGCACCCGCCGCTCACCGGGGGCCTTCTCCGAAGCGCCGACCGTGATGTGCAGACCCTGGTCGTCGATCCGGTCGTAGGCCACACCCGGGATCATCGTCACGTCCGAGTCCTTGAGGACCGCGCGGTGCGCCCACCCGGAGGTCTTGCCCAGCCCCTTGCCGATGGTGGAGGTCTTCCGCTGGAGCAGGTACACCTCGCGGGCAGGCGTGCGCGGCTTCTTCTCCCCGAGGCCGCCGGGGTGGAGGGCCGGGTCCGCGACGCCCCAGTGGGCCAGCCAGGCGTCGAGATCCTCCGAGAGGTCGTGGGTGAGGAAGTGGCTCACGTCGACGCCGATCCCGCCGGCGCCCATCACGGCCACCCGGGGCCCGGGGACGACCGAGCCGTCCAGCACCTCGGCGTACGAGACGACCTTCGGGTGGTCGACGCCCTCGATCTCGGGGATCCGGGGCGCGACCCCCGTCGCCACGACCACGTCGTCGAAGTCGCGCAGGTCCTCGGCCGACGCACGGGTGGACAGGCGTACGTGGACCCCGAGCACCTCCATCCGGCGGGAGTAGTAGCGCAGAGTTTCGGCGAACTCCTCCTTGCCCGGGATGGCCATCGCGAGACGGAACTGGCCACCGACCTCGGGTGCGGCCTCGAAGAGCGTCACGTCGTGACCTCGCTCGGCGGCCGTGACCGCGGTCGCGAGCCCGGCCGGTCCGGCCCCGACCACGGCGACCCGGCGGCGTCGAGGCTCCGGCACGGGAAGCAGGACGAGCTTGGTCTCCCGAGCGGCGCGCGGGTTCACGAGGCAGGTGGTCGGCTTGTTCTCGAAGGCGTGGTCGAGGCAGGCCTGGTTGCAGGCGATGCACGTGTTGATCTCGTCGGCCCGTCCGGCTGCGGCCTTGGCCACGAAGTCCGGGTCGGCGAGCAGCGGCCTGGCCATCGAGACCAGGTCGGCCTGCCCGTCGGCGAGGACCTGCTCGGCCAGCTCCGGGGTGTTGATCCGGTTCGACGCGCACACGGGGATGTCGACCTCGGGCCTGAGGCGGGCGGTCGTCCAGGTCCACGCACCCCGCGGGACCTGGGTGAGGATCGTCGGCACGCGGGCCTCGTGCCAGCCGATCCCTGTGTTGAGCACCGAGGCTCCGGCCTCCTCCAGGGCCTTGGCGAGGGCCACGACCTCGTCCCAGGTCTGCCCGTCCTCGACGAGGTCGAGCAGCGAGATCCGGTACATCACCAGGAAGTCGTCGCCGAGCGTCTCGCGGATCCGCCGCACGACCTCGACGGGGAAGCGCATGCGCTTCTCCGGCGTACCTCCCCACGCGTCGGTGCGCTGGTTCGTCCGCGCCGCGAGGAACTGGTTGATCAGGTAGCCCTCGGAGCCCATCACCTCGACGCCGTCGTAGCCGGCTCGTCGTGCCAGGGTGGCGGCCCGGACGAAGTGGTCGATGGTGCGCTCGACGCCGCGGCTGCTCAGCGCGCTCGGCTTGAACGGCGTGATCGGCGACTTCCGGTTCGTCGCCGAGACGCTGAAGGGCGTGTAGCCGTATCGGCCGGCGTGGAGGATCTGGAGCGCGATCGCGCCACCCTCGGCATGGACGGCGTCGGTCACCTGCCGGTGCCGGTCGGCCTGGCGGGCCCGGGTCATCATCGAGCCGAACGGCAGCAACCAACCGCGTACGTCCGGCGCGTAGCCGCCCGTGACGATCAGCCCGACCCCACCACGGGCCCGCTCGGCGAGGTACGCCGCGAGCTCCGGCAGGTGCCTGGCCCGGTCTTCCAGACCGGTGTGCATGGACCCCATGACCACGCGGTTGCGGAGGGTGGTGCCGCTGACGGTGATCGGCTCGAGCAGACGGGGATAGCTGGTCATGCCTCTGGTCCTTCGAGAGTCGGGAGGGCGGGCGTACGGCGGGCGGGGCTGTCGGCAGGGTCGTCGGTGCGTGCGGAGTGGTGGGCGGCGGGGGCGGCGGCGTCGTGGGCGGCGTCGTGGGCCTCGAGGTACTCGGTGAGCCAGGCGACCCAGAACTGCTCGAGGCGGATGCCGCCTCGGAGCACGAGGTACACGTCGAGGTCGTGCCCGGTGAGCGAGGAGGGGTCCGGGAAGTCCCGGGCGGCCAGGGCCTCGTAGTGGGCCAGCCGCGTCGCATGGTCGGCAAGCTGCTCCCGGACGGTGTCGAGAACGACCGCCCGGTCGCCGTACGACGCTCCCCTGAGTCGCACCGCGAGCTCGCTCCGGAACTTCTCCATCGGCATGGGCGAGGCGAGCCAGTCGGCCAGCTCGGCCCGGCCGGTGCTCGTCACCCGATAGACCTTCTTGTCCGCGCGGCCGTGCTGCTCGACGGCGGCCGAGCGCACCCAGCCGTCGGCCTCCATGCGGCCGAGCACGCGGTAGATCTGCTGGTGCGTGGCCCTCCAGAAGAAGCCGATGGACCGGTCGAACCGGCGCGCGAGGTCGAGCCCCGAGGCGGGCCGCTCCCGCAGGGACACGAGGATCGCGTGCTCCAGAGCCATGACGTCGAGGATGGCGTCCAGGCCGATGCTATGCAACTAGTTGCACAGGTGACCTTGGCCACGCGTCCCGGCCCCCGGAACGGGTGTCGAGCCCGGGGGCTTGACGACGATACCCCCTAGGGGTATATACGAACCCATGGAACACACACACGAGAAGCAGCAGGAGCAAGGCGTCGCCTTGGACGAGAGGTCACACGACTCCCACGGCGGTGCCGGGTCCGAGTGGCGAACGGCCGTCAGCGCGACCCTGCACTGCCTCACGGGCTGTGCGATCGGTGAGGTCCTCGGCATGGTCCTCGGCACGTGGTGGGGATGGGGCAACGGCGCCGTCGTCGCGCTCGCGGTGGCCCTGGCGTTCTTCTTCGGCTACCTGCTCACGGTGACCTCGGTGCTGCGCGCCGGCCTGACCCTGCGCACCGCCGTGAAGGTCGCCGTGGCCGCCGACACCGTCTCGATCCTCGTCATGGAGGTCGTCGACAACGCGGTGATCGTGCTCGTCCCGGGTGCCATGGATGCGGGGCTCGGCCACTGGCTGTTCTGGGGCTCCCTGGCGTTCTCGCTCGCGGTCGCCTTCGTCGTCACGGTGCCGGTGAACCGCTGGATGATCTCGCGAGGTCGCGGCCACGCGGTCGTCCACGAGCACCACCACTAGGAGCCGGCGGGCGCCGGTCAGCGGCGTGGGAAGTCGCCCGTGCGCCCGTCGAGGAGCTCCCGCACGATGTCCATGTGGCCGGCGTGCCGGGCGGTCTCCTCGATCATGTGGATCAGCACCCAGCGCATCGTCACCGCATCGCCGAACCAGGCGATCCCGAGATCGTCGAGGCCGTGCTCCTCGATCGACCGGTCGGCCGCGGCGCGGGCTCGGCCGTAGAAGGCGACGATGTCCCCCGTGGACTCGCCCGGCTCGGGGCGCAGGTCGGCGTTCTCGTCGTCCTCGTCGAAGGGCAGCGGCTCGGTCTCCAGCCCGAACGTCTCGCAGAACCAGCTGTACTCCACGGCGGCGAGGTGCTTGACCAGGCCGAGGAGGCTCGTGCCGGAGGGCGTCATCGGCCGACGTACCTGCTCGTCGTCGAGCCCGTCCAGCTTCCACAGCACCACGTCACGGTGCCGGTCGAGGGCGGCCTGGAGGCTCTCCTTCTCGCCGCCCTTGAAGGGGACGCGTGCGGTCATGACGGCACGGTAGCCCGTCGGTGCGACCGGGTGCCTCTCCTGACCCTGCCGGTCGGGACCGGTCTGGGTGACCTTCGCCCCTGCTCCGCCCGCGTGCGGCCCACCTAGCGTGGTGGGTAAGTCAGCTTCCAGGGGAGGTTGCGTTGACTTCCACCGTTTCCCCGAAGACCAGGAAGCCGCCGTCGCCCGCGGCGCGACGAACCGGCTACGTCTTCTCCATCCTCATCAACGCCGCACTGCTGTTCGGCATCAACGTCTGGCCCGGCTGGGACATCCTGCCGTTCCTCAGCGACGACTTCACGAAGGTCGTGGGGCTGGTCAACGTGTCGCTCTGGGTGAGCCTCGCGGTGCAGGTCGTCTACCTGTTCCACGACGCCAAGCCGGTGAAGCCGCTGCTCGACGTGGTGACGCTCGCCGTGAGCATCGTCGTGGGGATCAGGATGTGGCAGGTGTTCCCCTTCGACTTCGGCGACCAGACCTTCGACTGGGAGCTGCTCTTCCGGATCCTCCTCGGCGTCGGCATCGTCGGCATGGGCATCGCCATCATCGTGAACCTGGTGTCCGCTTTCAGGGACACCCCCTCGCGATCCTGACAGTGGCGCTGTCAGAATCGCCGCATGACTGACGCGTACGCACTCGGACAGGGAACCGGCCCGCTCAGGGGCATCAAGGTCGTCGAGCTCGCCGGGATCGGCCCCGGCCCGCATGCCGCGACGATGCTCGCCGACCTCGGGGCTGACGTGGTCCGCATCGAGAAGCCCGGAGGCGCGGCGAGTGCGGGGGCCCGTGAGAGCGACCTGCTCACCCGCGGCCGTCCGAGCGTCGCGATGGACCTCAAGGACCCTGCGGCGGTCGCGACGGTGCTCGACCTGGTCGAGAAGGCGGACGTGTTCCTCGAGGGCATGCGGCCCGGAGCGGCCGAGCGGCTGGGGCTCGGTCCGGAGGAGTGCCTCGCCCGCAACCCGAAGCTGGTCTACGGCCGGATGACCGGGTGGGGTCAGCACGGTCCCCTGGCGCACACCGCCGGCCACGACATGAACTACATCGGCATCTCCGGCTCGCTGCACGGCCTCGGCCAGACGCCGTCGAAGCCACAGTTCCCTTCCAACCTCCTCGGCGACTTCGGGGGCGGGTCGACGTACCTCGTGATCGGCGTCCTCGCCGCACTCCTCGAGTCCCGCGTGAGCGGCGAGGGCCAGGTCGTCGACGCCGCCATCGTGGACGGGTCCGCCCACCTCAACGCCATGCTCGCCAGCATGATCGCGGGCGGAGGGTGGCGCGAGGAGCGGGCGGTGAACCTCCTCGACGGCGGGATGCCGTTCTACGACATCTACGAGACCTCCGACGGTCGCCACATGGCGGTCGGATCCCTCGAGCCGAAGTTCTACGACGAGCTGGTCAAGGGTCTCGGGCTGACCGGCGAGCTCCCCGACCGGTACGACTTCGCCCGGCACGACGAGCTCCGCTCCGCCATCGCCGACCGCTTCCGCGAGCGCACCCAGGCGGAGTGGGCGGAGGTCTTCGAGGGGACCGACGCCTGCTGCACGCCGATCCTCCCTCTCACCGAGGCGGCCGAGCATCCGCACCTGAAGGCACGGGAGACGTACGTGACCCGCGACGGCATCCTCCAGCCGGCCCCCGCCCCCCGCTTCTCCCGGACGAGCCCCTCGCTCACGACGGGCCCGAGCGTCCCGGGTGGCCAGAGCCGGGCCGCCCTCGAGGCGTGGGGTATCCAGGACGTCGACGCCCTCATCGAGGCCGGCACGGTCGTCCAGGCCTAGCGGCGTGGGCGCTCAGCGCGTGCGACGCGCGACCGACTCGCGCTTCGTCTCGTCCACCGCGGTCTCGTAGGCGGTGACGAGGGCGGCGACGGAGACAGGTTTGAACTTCTCCACCATCTCGCTCAGCTGCTCCGGCGTGACCCCGCGCTCCCGGTAGGTCGGCCACACATGCTTCTTGAAC
>DASVBF010000296.1:0-4433 GCA_036375975.1 Nocardioidaceae bacterium
ACGCGGCCGCCAGGGCGCCGGTGACCCGGGCGGCCGGGGCCGGGACGCGGACCGACCGGACCCACACGAGCGCGAGCAGCCCGGCGATGACCACGGCCTCGCGGGCCGTGTCGCCGAAGAACCCCGGGACGGTCGCGAGCACCAGGGCCGAGACGAGCAGCCGCTGCCAGATCGCCGTCGCCTTGACCGTGGCCCAGCCCAGGGCGAACAGCCAGAAGACGACGTTCGCGCGGTGGATCACGTCGCCTCCCATGACGGACACGACCTCGAAGCGCGTGAGCAGGCCGAGGCAGCACAGAGCCACGGGGACCCAGAACGGCCAGCGCCGCTCCGCCCTGTCGACCACCGGCAACGCCATCACGAGGGTGAGTCCCACGAGCGTGTAGAGCAGCGCCTCGACGAACCAGTAGTGCCATGCCGGCTCGGTCCACTCGCGCGAGCCGAGGAGGCCGTTGAGCAGCAGCGCGCTCCTCCAGCCGAGACCGTCGGTGAACACGGCGACGAGCCCGATCACGAGCGCCGAGGGAACGGCGATCCGGGCGATGCTCGAGATGAGGTGCTTCAGCCGAGTCGCCTGCGGCGCGCCGGTCAGGTGGAACCGGCCGAAGTTGAACCCGGCGACGCCGAGGAGCACGTGCGCGCCCCCGAGGAGGACGAAGAGGTTCGCGTGGGACCCCACGATCGCCACGATCGCCAGGGCCCGGAGGACCACGTTGGTCTCGAGCGACCGCCCGGGTCGGCGTCGGGGCTTCCGCCCGCTCTCCTTCGGGGAGAGCTCGCCGATCGGCGTCACGTGCCAGCTCGGCGGGAGGTGACCGAGCACCTCCTCGACCCGGATCGACATCTCCACGTAGGACAGGGAGTCGCCCTCGAGCGACACGAAGGTGTCCTCGTCGCGGACGACCGGCCGCCGCAGGACGTCCGCGTAGACCTCGCGCAGGCGTGTGGCCGTCGTACCCGGGGCTGATTGATTACCAGGGTATGCAGGAGAACTCACACCTCCCATGGGGGACGTGCCATGGGAAGAGACAGATCCCCTACATCCCTTGGTAAACCGTTCCGCGAGGGCAGCGACGGCCCGGTAGTCCGGCTTGCCGTTGGGCATGCGCGGGACCTCGCGGACCGGGCAGACCGCGACGGCGCCGTGCGGGAGGCCGACGTGCTCTCGCACCACAGCTGCGACCCGCTGCACGTCGACCGGCGCCGCGGCGTCCGAGACCGCGACGACGAGCCGGTCACCGGTCGGCCCCTGCGCGGCGGCGCAAGCGACGACCATCCCTTCGCCGGCGTAGACCCGCTCCACCTCGTCGAGGTCGATGCGCAGGCCGAAGACCTTGGCGAACCTGTTCCGGCGACCGACGATCTCGAGGAGCCCGTCGGGAGTACGTCGGGCGACGTCACCGGTCCGCAACGAGGTGGTGACCCGGCCGAGCGCGAGGTCGGCCGGCGTCTCGGCGTAGCCGAGCATCACGTTCGGCCCGTCGTAGACGAGCTCGCCGACCTCGACGGCACCGTCGCGGGCGTCGGGGCACGTCCTCGACAGCGGCAGCTCCGGCAGCGGCTCCAGCCGGAAGGACCCGCCGGGGATCGGGACGCCGACCGCACCTGGCGAGGTGAAGGCGAGATCGGGAGGGAGGTATGCCATCCGCGCGGTGGCTTCGGTCTGCCCGTACATGACGTACAGGTCCCACCCCTTCCGCCGCCCCAGCTCGGCGTAGCGCCGCACCCGGTCCGGGGCCAGACGTCCGCCGGCCTGCGTGACGTAGCGCAGCGACGGCAGGTCCATCGACTCGAAGCCGACCCGGTCGAGGAGGTCGAAGGTGTAGGGCACCCCGGCAAGGGTCGTGGCGCCGACGGCCCGGAAGTCGTCCCAGAAGCACCGGTCGACCACCGACATCGACGTCAGCATCAGGGAGGCGCCGGCCAGCAGGTGGCTGTTGATGACGGACAGCCCGTAGCAGTAGTGCATCGGGAGCGTGGTCGCGGCGATGTCCGTGGGCCGGATCGCGAGGTACTCGGCGATCGCCTCGGCGTTGGCCTGGACGTTCTCGGCGGAGAGCCGGACCAGCTTCGGAGAGCCGGTGGAGCCGGAGGTGGACAGCAGCAGCGTCAGCTCCGGGTGCAGGTCGTGGGCGGTGCCAGGGCGCCGCTCGACGAGCTCGCCATCGGGCCCCGCCACGACGTCGGGGTCGTAGGCGGCGACCACCGAGGCGAGGCTCCGGTGGTTGTCGCCGGGGACGAGGATCAGCGGATGACCGGCGGAGATCGCGGCGAGGTACGTGACCAGCGCGTCCAGCCCGTCTGCTCCCGCCATGAGGACCAGCCGGCGGGTGCCGCCCAGCACAGCCGCGCGCTCGCGAACCATCGCGGCGAGGTCGGCGTAGGTGACCTGTCGTCCGGCGTCGTGCACCGCGACGCGGTTGCCGAAAGCACCGAGCCCGGCAGCGAACAACACCCCGCTGGTCGCGGGCAGGCCGACAGGGGGCTCGGTGGTAGCTGGGCGCACCCGGGGAGAATATTAGGTAAGCCTTACCTCACGCAAAGGCGGTTAGCGCAGGTCTAGCACCCGGATCGTCACGAGCGCGTCCGGGTCAGCGCGCCGCCCGACGGCCACGCACGGCGGCGTGCGGCGTCGGAATGTGCTCCTCCTCCTCGTGCACCGGACGGTGCCGCCCGGACCCCCAGACGCCCATCATGAGCGCGATCGTGGCGGCGATGACGACGCTCACCTCGTCACGGACCCATGAGTGGCCTGGGTACACGGACTTGATGGCCTCGTCCATCAGCATCCAGACCATGAGCACGAGCAGCGGTGTCGCCACCGCGACGATCGCGCGCAGCCACACCGGTGCCCGCTCCACCAGGGTGTATCCGGCCGCGCCGAGGGCCACGGCAAGGACCGCGAAACCCCCTTGGTACATCAGCCCGACGGGGCCCGTATCGGTGTTCTGCCCGCCGTTCCCCCAGATCATGGTGACCTTCATGAGCCAACCGACGCCTCCCACGACGGCAGCGATAGAAGCGATTCTCCTCGGATCCATGAGTGACATACTGCACTTTCCGACCGCCTGTGCACACCCCTTGTCTGGTCTGGTGTGACAATGAGTTACATGTCTGAGACCTCCGCAGGCGGCCTCACCGCCGTCGTCACGGGAGCGAGCAGCGGCATCGGCGCTGCCACGGCACGCCGTCTTGCGGCGGAGGGCTACCACGTCTTCTGCGCCGCACGGCGGATCGAACGGGTCGAGCCCTTCGCCCGTGAGATCGGCGGCACACCCGTCCGCTGCGACGTGACGTCCCCCGACGAGGTGGCGGTGCTCGCCGAGCAGGTGGGCCCCACGCTCGACGTACTCGTCAACAACGCCGGCGGCGCGTTCGGCTCCGAGTACGTCGCGGAGGCCGACCCGGACGACTGGCGGGCGATGTACGAGGTGAACGTGATCGGCCTCCTGAACGTCACCAAGGCGCTGCTGCCGAAGCTGATCGCCAGCGGCAACGGCGTGCTCGTGAACGTCGGCTCGACGGCGGGGCGGATCGCCTACGAAGGCGGAGCGGGGTACACGGCGGCCAAGCACGGCACGCAGGTCGTCACGGAGACCCTGCGGTTGGAGCTGTACGACCAGCCGGTGAGGGTCTGCGAGATCGCGCCCGGGATGGTGAAGACCGACGAGTTCGCGGCGGTGCGCTTCCGGGGCGACCGCGAGAAGGCCGAGCAGGTCTACGCCGGTGTCGCCGAGCCGCTGGTCGCGGAGGACATCGCCGACGCCATCGCCTGGGTCGTGACCCGGCCCTCGCACGTGAACATCGACGAGATGGTGATCCGGCCGCGCGCCCAGGCGGCCCAGCACAAGGTGCACCGCGTCTTCGAGGACTGATCCGCTCGCGGCAGTGCGGTCCAAGGGGATGCGAGGGCGCGTTCCTGCTGCTAGAAGCGCGCCCCCGCATCCCGGCGTAACCTCAGCTCCCTCACTGAGGAGAGACCAGGTGCTGCAACGCCTGGGCCTTCCGCGATCGAGAACACCGACGCGTACCCGTCGCGGCAGGCGGCAAACGGGCGCATATCCGACGAACAACCGGCAGGCCCGACGGATCAGAAGGCCGACCCCACCGCGGGCGGGAGCACCTCTCCGGCCCGGCCCCGGACGACGAGCGTCGCAAGGTCGTCGAGGGGCGTCGGCTCGTCGTTGACGATCACCAGGGCCGCCCCGGACCGCACCGCCTCGACCGGGAGGTCGGCCGCCGGCCACACCTGCAGCGACGACCCGACGGCGAGCATGAGGTCGGCGGTCCTGGCGAGCTCCGCCGCCCGCTCGACCACACCCGGCAGCAGCATCTGCCCGAACGACACCGTGGAGGACTTCACGAGACCACCACACTGGGGGCAGGAAGGGTCCGGGTCGCCCGCGTCGAGCCGGTCGAACGCCCACGTGTGC
>DASVBF010000251.1:0-2770 GCA_036375975.1 Nocardioidaceae bacterium
ACCTGTCATAGCCGGCGACCTGGCCGTTGGCCGTCGGGGTCACCGCGGCGCCGAGGGCCGAACCGGCCTTGCTGAGCGCGAGAGCCGGGGTGAGCTCGTACGAGCCCAGGACTGCTGTGTTCGGCGCCACCGATCCGGTCATCGACAGGACGCGCCCGGCGCCGTCGACGGCCAGGCCGATGGAGCCGCCCCGCGTCGCAGTCACGCCGCCGAAGGTCTGCGCGAGGTCGACGACGGTCACGTCGATGCCGGTGAGCTTGTGGTCACGGGTGACCTTCATGGCGCTGACGTCGGCCGACGAGAGCCCGAAGGCATCGCGGTTGTCGGCTACGAAGGCTCGTGCCGCGTCGACCGGCGAGCCGTCGTGAGGGCCGGACAGCGTCTGGCCCGCGGCGGGGTAGATCGTCCGCGGCGTGCCGAACCGGACGTCCCAGGTGGCGCGTGTGCCGGCCCCGGCCCGGTCGACGAGGTCCCTGACGGCATCGATCCGGTCCTCGCCGGGACGCACCAGCGGGCTTCCCAGTCTGCTGTCCTGGACGGTCCCTGCGTCTGCCTTGCCCGCGCCCTGGTGTTCCAGGGCGGCGTGGGCCGTTGGCAGACTTCCGGCCGCGATCGTCGAGGCGGCCATCGCGAGGATCATCGCTGCTGCCGCATTCCGTGAGAGGCGCAAGGTGGTGCCCTTCCGTTGAGCTTCTCGCGCCAAGCGTCTTTAGCGCGGGCTTGCTCGCTCAACGAGGTGGTTCTGGCCGGGTTACGGGTACAGCGCGCTGCGTGGTGCCGTTTTGCCGGTATCGTGATGTCTACGGACCGTCGACGTCGTCGTGACCAGGACTCCGGTCGGTGTCACTCCTGCCCGGCTCCGACGAGGAGGCCGAGCTCGGCGCGCAGCCCGTCGGTCAGGGTGGCGAGGTCCGGAAAGTGGTCCGGGTCCACCATCGCCGAGATGGTCAGGGTGCCCGCGTAGGACAACACCCCGAAGTACGCCGTGGCGTTGCCGCCCTCCGCCACCACCACGGGTACGGCCGACGACACGACCGCCCCCGCGAAGGCGAGCGGCTCGGCCGGACCCCGCAGGTGGCTGACGAGGGTGTGGAAGCGGTGCTGGTGGTTCATGTACCAGTGGAAGCCGCCCAGGGCCGCGAGAGGACGGAAGAGCCAGCCGAGCAGCGCGATCGGCGGCGGCACGCTCGCCCTCTGCTTCGCCGCGCGCACCTGGGCTGCAACGTCGGCCAGGCGCGCCGGGACCGCACCGGTCGTCGGGACCGCCACGATGATCGGGGTGACCATGTTGCCGAGGTCGGGCCCGCTTGCGGCGCGGCGACCTGCGACCGGGACGGTGATCACCAGGTGGTCTGCCGACTCACCTCTGTCCAGCAGGACGCGATGTAGTGCGCCGGCCACGGCCACGAGCACCGCGTCGTTCGTCGTCGCGCCGTGCCGGTGAGCCGCGGCCCTCAGCCGTCTGTGATCCGCGCGAACTACCGCCAGCTGTCGTCGGGGGCCTGTGCGCTGGATGAGCGAGCAGTCGGCGGCACGCGGCGGACGCAGGCCACCCCCGGCCGCCATGGACGTCCGGAGCAGCCGCGACCAGCGGGCGATGCGCCCCACCGCCGCGAGTCTCGCCTCCCACGCGTCCAGGGCGAGGCTGTTCGCAGTCGGCGGCCGTCGTGGGAAGTGCCGAGACACGACCTCCGGTCCCGGGTCCACGAGGTTCGCGAGGACTGCGAGCCCGCCGATGCCGTCCGACAGCACGTGATGCAGCACCAGTACGAGGGCGGTCCGACCGTCGGGCGCGCCGGTGACGAACGTCGCGGCCCACAAGGGAGCGGTCCGTGGGAGCGGGGTCATGACCTCCGACAGTGCCGTCGCCAGGAGTGCGTCCTCGTCGCCGGGCGCACGGCACGCGACCTCGTGTACGTGCGCCCGGATGTCGAACTCGGGGTCGTCGACCCAGATCGGTCCGCCACAGCCGAGTGGCGTGCTCGTCAGCCGCTGACGGAGTCGCGGAACCGCCGGGATCCGCTCGCCGAGGACCTCGCGGATGCGCCCGAGGTCGAGCTCGCTCTTCTCCAGAAGGAGGACCACCCCGAACTGCTCCGGCACGGGTCCGGTGTCCATGGCCAGGAAGGCGCGGTCACCGGCGCTTGCGCGTTCGACCGCCTGCGGTCCCCGCGGAGTCCGGCGGGACGAGGCTGTTCCGCTGCGGAGGCTCATGCTCCCAGGGAACGAACCGCCGGTGCGTGCGTCCAGAGGCCAAGGTCCCCGAGGTACGACCTGGTACGACGACGGGCGGCCCGCTCAGGAGGGCGCGAGGTCCTCTCGGGACCGCCCACCGTCGAGCGACGCGCTCTCGGCTCCGATCGGTATCACCACGTGCACGGCGTTCCGCTCGATCTCGAACAGGCTCGGTGTCGTGGCGGCGATCTCGCCGTCGAGGTTCAGCGGCTGCGGCGGGTCCGTCACCAGTCGCACCCTCCGGGAGGTGACGTGGTGGACCCGGTCGTGGTGGACGAAGCTGCCGTCCTTCAACAGGCGCGCGATGCTCACGTGCTCGTGCAGCCGCCCTCTGACGATCGCGTACACGTCGAGCAGATGGTCGTCGATGCCGGCCGTGGGCGAGACGGCGTTACCACCGCCGTAGTGGCGACCGTTCCCCACGGCCACCTGGAGGAGATCCTCGAGGTCGAGGGGCTCGTGGTCTCCGTCGGGGAACTCCAGACGCGCCCGGAACGGCCGGTGCCGTCGGTATGCACGCAGCGTCGCGAGCGGG
>DASVBF010000266.1:0-33673 GCA_036375975.1 Nocardioidaceae bacterium
TGTCATGAGTGAGATGCGGGAGAAAGCCTCTGCGACCGGGACCGGTGAGGTCCCGCAGCAGCGCCAGGAAGCACCCCCGGAGCCGACAGGCTGGACCGGCTGGGTGGCTTTCGGTGCGATGATGATGGTTCTGCTGGGGGCCTTCCAGATGATCGACGGTCTCGTAGCACTCTTCAACAAGACCTACTATGCCGTTCCCAGCCAGGACCTCGTCGTAAGCGTCAACTACACCACGTGGGGCTGGGTCCACCTGCTCATCGGCGCGGTCGCGCTCGCCGCCGGGTTCGGACTCTTCACCGGCGCCACGTGGGCCCGCGTACTTGGCATCAGCGTCGCCATCGTCAGCGCGATCGTGAACTTCCTGTTTATCGCGGCGTTCCCGATTTGGGGAATCACGTTGGTCACGCTGGACGTCCTTATCATTTATGCGATCGCGGCCCACGGCCGGGAGATGCAGGAGATCTGACAGGAACCTCCGCCAGGTTGTCGACGCAGCTGGTCTTCGGCCTTTGGGTCGATAATCCGGAGGCTGCACCCGTAATGTGTCGGGGCCAAGAACGCCTACTTCTCAGAGGCGGACCGGCACCCGCTGGTCTGAGCCGGTACCGTCACCGAAGTCGCGTCCGCGCACGTGGATCTCCGAGGCCGTGACACGCGCCCGGTAGAGGACGAACGGCTCGTGTCGCAGGGTCTCCGGGGTGTAGGAGAGCTCGTCGTCGACGTCGCGGAACGCTTTGGCGCAGGCGTCCGCGAGTTCGGCGTCGGGCACCCGGCCGGCGGTGGCCTCCAGGTAGACGGCCTGGCCGGTGTGCGGGTCGGCAGCCGAGTCGAAGACCACGATGCTCACCTCGGGTCGTTGCTGGATGTTCCGCGAGTGGTGGGCGTCGGGCGAAGACAGCCAGTAGGCGTCCCGATAGTCGACCAGCGAGAACCACACCGGCGACACCCGCGGCCGACCCGACGGGTCGACGGTTCCGAGCACCATGAACCTACTGCGGGCGAGCGTCGTGCGCGCGAGCGCTGCGAGATCAGCCATTGCGCCAGTCTGGCTCATCGGGCCGCGGGCTCGGATGGAGCTCAGGGGGCCTCCACCGTGGACTTCAACGTGGCCAGGTCCTTGCCGACGGCGTCAGCGTCACGCGCGAAAGCCTCATCGGTCATCGGGACGTTGGCGGAGAGTGAAGACCACTTCGCACTCGTCGCCGTCGCTGATGACCCTAAGCGGGTTGTAGACGATCTGCCCGGAGGGGAGCGTGACCTCGTGGTCCAGGACCCCGAAGTCGTTACGCGGCGCGAATGTGAAGGTGACACGGCCCATCGGCGATTCAGTGAACCACTGGTCCCCGTCATGCTCGACCTCAGAACCTGCCAGGCCGGCTGCCCACTTGGGTAGGTTGAGGGGGTCGGCCGCGAAGTCGTAGACCGCGGACATAGGCCGCCGGATGCCGATGCTGATGTGCTGAGACCTCGATCCCATGGTGCCAACCTAGCGAGGTCAGTCCATCGACGAGGCGCATCGCGTCTAGCTGGAACCGCCGCCGCCTCCGGCTACCGCTGAGGAAGTGGCGGCGATGACCGCTGCGTTCATGCTGTCGATCGCCTGCCGGACGGCCTTCGCTGCCCAGTCGCCCTCGGCGATCCGCTTGGCGTTCGCGTTCAACTCCTTCTTGGAGAGTCCGACCGAACCCGGGTCCGCGGTCTTGTGCACCGCCTTCAGCGCGAGCAGCAGCGAGATGAGCGCACCGGTTCTCGCGTCTGTGGTCGCGCCCTCGCGAAGTGCCGTGAGGAGCCCCGCCCGGACCGTCGCCTCGTGGGTGGCGTCGTTCGAGGGCCATCGATGCGTCGGGAAGATGCCGAGGATCCGGTCATCCTCGGCACGGAGGACACCACCCGCGACGAGGCGCTCGTAGAGCCGGACCCTTGTCCGCTTCCCGAGGCGTGTCACGACGCTCCGGGGCTTCTTGCCTTCCTTCTGGGCGACGATGGTCAGAGCCTCGTCCAGCAGGGCGTCCCCTGTGGGATTGGGATCCCTGACCACCAGCCTGCCCTCGCGCACACGTTCGTCGGAGCCCGCGACGTCGACGCGCTGCATCAACGTGAGCTCCACCAGCAAAGCGCCGCCGAGCGCCACGTCCACCTCGGTGCTGGACGCTGCCAGCTTTCCGGTGCCGTCGTCCGTCAGGAGCAGCAGGAGGTCCTCGGCGAGGAGCATGAACTTCATCCTAGGTCGGAAGCGGCGGAAGGACGTACCTCAAGCGAATGCGGATCGGCCAGGTCCCACCCGGCCAGTGGCCCTCGGAGGGAGGAGCGCGCTCGACGCGAACGGCCGTCTCCTCATCGCTCAGTCCTCGATCTTCGCTGCTCCCTGCCGCCTCAACGCATCGAGTCCGTCCCGCATGGCCTGCAGCTTCTCCGGCGAGTGACCAACCCAGTCGACGAGCTCCCCGACCACGCGCAGCGACTCGCGGGTGCGGAAGGATTGCGTCGGATTTCCGGGGAACCTCTTGTTCGTGACGTTGGGGTCGTCCTCGAACTCGCCTTCCGGCTCGACGATGTAGATATGCCCGCGGCCCTCACCCGCAGCGAGTTCGGCACCCCATGTCGCGGCGTCGAGGGTCGCGGTGAAGTAGACGTAGTTCATCACCCGGCCTTCTTCGAAGTTCGACTCGCGGCCCGGCTCCAGCATCTCGCCGACTGCGAGGTCCGCCTTCGTGCCGTGCAAGAACACACCGGCCTCGTAGACTTCGAAGGGCACGGGCACCCTCGTGGCGCTCATGCGCCAACACTAGATGCCGCGCAGGGCCTAAGCGGGATTCAGGGCCGATCACCCGTTATTGGACGAGCGAGGTCAGAGCTGCAGAATCGCCGCCGCGATGAGGTAGGCCGCGGACACGTCTGCCGGGTCATGCAGATCTCCGGGAGCCTCCAGCGCTGCCCGGGAACGTGCTCGCATTGCGGCGCCGGGATCCTCGGCAACGAGATCGACGCATAGCCCAGCGACGACGGCGTCAGCGTCGTGTTCGTCCAGACCGTCAAGGGCAAGACCGTTGTGGATCAGAGTCGCCGCCTCAAGGAGAACCTCGCGAGCGATCTCAAGGTCGACTTCGGGCCGCTCTCGGGCTACTGCCTCGGCGGTTGCCAGGAACTGATCGAAGGGTGGGCCGGTGTTGGACGGCATACCGCGAGGCTTTCAATGCGGCTCGAATCCGGCAAGCGAATATGACGCTTGGTCTGCGGCAGGAAGGGGCAAGCCAGCGCCCGGCGACCGGGTGGCTGCTGATGCGCAGCTCCGCAGCGACCGCCCGACCCGCGATCGCGAGTCCGCAGCGTCGTGGCGGCACGAAGGAGCCAAGCCGCAAAGGCACTGCCGCTTCGCAGTGGAACGACTCAGGCTCTGGAGAACGCCTCGGGACAGCGCATAGCCTGAAGTTGTGGCGAGAAGAAGTCCTCGGCCGGCCCGCGTCGCAGACGTGCACGATCTTGCCCTCGGGATGCCCCACGTGACCGTCCACCCCGGCACGGAGCACAAGCCGGTCTACCAGGTGGGCGGCAAGTCCTTCGTCTTCTTTCGGAACCCGCGCCCCGACGCCTTCGACCCGGACACCGGGCGGCGTTACGACGACGTCATCGTCTTCTGGGTTCCCGACGAGGGCGACAAACTCGCCCTGGTGCAGGACGACTCTTCCCCGTTCTTCACCACGCCTCACTTCGACGGCCATCTCTCGGTGCTGCTGCGGGCGAGCCGGATCGGCGACATCAGTTACGACGAACTCGCCGAGGTGGTTCAGGACGCGTGGTTATCGCGTGCATCACCCCGTCGCCGAGACGTGTGGCTTCGCGAGCACCAGCCGGCTGAGACCGGCGGCTCATGAGTCCACCCGGCGGGCGACGTGCCCCGGGTGCAGACTGGTCATTGCACAGAGGGAGGAGTGCCAATGCCTGAGCTTGTCGTCGACTTCATCACCTCACTCGACGGGTATGCCTCCGCCGAGGGCTGGCCGGGCTGGTGGGGCCTGGAAGGACCGGAGTACCTCGCATGGCTGGGCGAGAAT
This sequence comes from Nocardioidaceae bacterium, assembly GCA_036375975.1. Lineage (GTDB taxonomy): Bacteria > Actinomycetota > Actinomycetes > Propionibacteriales > Nocardioidaceae > Nocardioides_C. The sequence goes on from DASVBF010000266.1 coordinate 4,053, forward strand.
CCCGAAGGGAACTACCTGGTCCTGATAGGTGCGAACACCTACCGGCTCATGTACGGGTTCACGCAGGGGGGCGAACCGGGGACGGATGCGCTGACAGGCATGTCCAAGGTCGTCTTCTCCAGCACGCTGACCGAACCGCTGGAGTGGGAGAACTCGACCTTGGTCGCCGGGGACGCCGTCGAGGCGGTGCGGAGGATGAAGGACACCGGCGACAGGTCGATGCGCACCATCGGCAGTCTCTCGCTGTGCCGGTCGCTGTTGGAAGCTGGCCTCGTCGACCGGTTCCGGGTGGTGATGTTCCCCGTCATCACCGGAGCGAGCGGCCATGAGCGGATCTACGATGGCTACCCCGACGTCGCTCTCGACATGACGGACAGCCGCACCTTCGACGGCCAGATCCAGCTGGTGGAGTACGTGCCGAGGGTGCTGGACGGCCCACCCGGCATCTCCTGAGTCGATCCCGCCACGACGTCACCACTCATGGGTTTGTCCGGGCGTTGGCGATGAGCTCGCAGGTCCACCAGGTCTTCCGACGTAGACGGTTAGTGAGTGCTGACCGAGTTGGTGATGGGTCGGACTGCGGTGGCGCGGATGCTCTGCCGCGGCCCATCGTCTAGCACTTGGCCGATCGCTCGGAATGAACCGGCCCGAGGTCAAACAGCGAGCCGTCTACTCTGTCGGTCATGTTTCAGGCAGAGGAGTCGGGTCTTCGATGATGCTTGCGGGTCGTTATCGGCTGGTGCGGCGTATTGCCACCGGTGGCATGGGGACGGTTCACGAGGGCGTAGATGAGCGGTTGGGGCGTCGGGTTGCGGTCAAGATGCTGAAGGAGGAGTACGCCGACGACGCGACGTTCGTGGAGCGGTTCGCTCGTGAGGCGCGTGCGACTGCGACGCTGAAGCATCCCCACATCGCGCAGGTCTTCGACTTCGGCCAGGACGCTGACCGTCACTTCATCGTGATGGAGTTCGTCGAGGGGGAGCAACTCGGCGACGTGCTGCGGGAGGCGGGTCGGCTGACTCCCGAGCGTGCCGTGGAGGTGGCGACCCAGGTCTGCTCGGCGCTCGCCGTGGCCCACGCGGCGGGGATCGTCCACCGCGACATCAAGCCGGGCAACGTCATGGTCCGTCCCGACGGCCAGGTCATGGTCACCGATTTCGGGATCGCACAGACCAGGGGGCAAACCGCGTTGACCGGGACCGGATCCGTGCTGGGCACTGCCCAGTACCTGTCGCCAGAGCAGGCCTCCGGCCAGGGCGCAACCCCCGCCTCGGACGTCTACTCGGTGGGAGTGTTGTGCTTCCAGATGCTCACAGGCACGGTCCCCTTCACCGACGACTCGCCCGTGGCCGTGGCGCTCAGCCACATCAGGGAGGAGATCCCCTCCGTCCGTGACCTCGTACCTGAGGTCCCCGCCGCGCTCGCAGCGGTGGTTGCGCGGGCCACGGCGAAAGACCCTCGAGGACGCTACAGCGACGCCGGCCAGATGGAGCGTGCGCTGCAGGAGTCCCTCGCTGCACGGCGCGAGGCGCCCACGGCAGCGCTGCCGGCGGCGACAGGGACAACCGGTCGACCGGGGGGGCCGAGCCGCCGGGGCGGTGCCGTTTCCCGGTCCTGGCGCCTCGCCGCGGCCGGGCTGCTGGTGGCCGGTCTCCTGGCGGTGGGGTGGATGCTGCTCTTCGACAACGAGTCCCCGGAGGCTGCATCGGGGCCGCGGGCCCAACCCAGCATCCGCCCAGTGCAACTGTCGGCGCGACCATCGCCCTCCGAACGTTCGACCAAGCCGACCCCCCAAAGAAAGAAGACGTCCAGCGGACCGGTGATTCCGGCTGACGCCGTGGGCGGCAACGTGAAGACGCTTGAGGCGCAACTCAAGGCCCGCGGCTTCGACGTGCACAAGGTCGACATCGAGTCCGCTGCGCCCAAGGACTCCGTGGTCGCGACGATCCCCAGCCCAGGTGAGCCCCTATCGGCGGGACAATCCGTGGTTCTGATCGCCAGCAAAGGCCAGGCGCCGCAGGATCCCAAGCGGCACCTCGTCCCTGGCGGAATCGTGGGCAGCGACGCCAAGGAGGCTGAGCAGCGCGTCAAGGACCAAGACTTCGAGGTCAAGACGGTGGACGTCGACTCCACTGCCCCCAAGGACACCGTGATCGCGACCTACCCCGCCCCAGGCACCTACGCCGACACCGGAACCGTCGTCCTGGTCGTCTCACGCGGCCAATGACCCGCAGGGGGTGGCGAGCCGCGGCCGTGCGACGAGCCCCTCGTGAAGCGCAATTCTCCCGCGCGGCGGGTGATGGGAGGACGACGTTGGCGCTCGTGGCGGGTGCGCAGGCACGTCGCAGAAACCCCGCTGAACACCCGCATCCAGTCGCGGCTTATGGTTACCGGCACGACAAGGGAAGACAGATGACGACTTGTCGTTCTAGGGGAGGAAAGTTCTTTGCTGTCAGCACGCTCTGCGGAAGTCGTCCGCCAGACCTTGCCTGTGGTCGGTGGAGCCATCGGGGAGATCACGCCGATCTTCTACCGGCGGATGTTCGCTGCCCACCCGGAGCTCGAGCGGAACCTGTTCAACCGGGGCAACCAGGCCCAAGGAGACCAGCAGCGAGCCCTGGCAGGTTCCATCGCGGCCTACGCAACGCTGCTCGTCTCCGACACGAGTCCGGACCCCTCGGACCTGCTGGCACGGGTCGCGAACAAGCATGCGTCCTTGGGCATCACTGCCGACCAGTACACGATCGTTCACAGGTACCTGTTCGAGGCCATCGTGGAGGTCCTCGGAGATGGCGTCACCGAGGAGGTGGCAGCCGCCTGGGACGAGGTCTACTGGCACATGGCGAACACGTTGATCTCGATCGAGAAGGACCTGTACGCCGAGGCGGGGGTGGAGCCGGGCGAAGCGTGGCGGCAGATGGTCGTGCGTCGCAGAACGCAGGAGTCTCCGGACACCGTCTCGTTCGTCCTGGCAGCACCGGACGGAGGGAAGCTTCCGCCGGCCCGCCCGGGGCAGTACGTCTCCGTCGCGGTCACTCTGCCAGACGGGGCGCGTCAGATCCGGCAGTACAGTCTGACCCGCGCACCCGAGCAGAGGGAGTGGGGCATCACCGTGAAGGCCATCGGCGAGGTGGTCGCCGAGGAAGGCACCCGGTTCCCGCCCGGTGAGGTGTCCAACTTCCTGCACAGCAACGTCTTCGAGGGTGACGAGCTCACCGTCTCCCCACCCTTCGGTGACCTCGTCCTCGAGGATGGACCAGAGCCACTGCTGCTCGTCTCCGCCGGCATCGGATGCACCCCGATCATCGGCATGTTGCACTACCTCGCGCGAACGAGCACCGATCGGGCGGTCACCGTGCTGCACGCCGACCGGTCCCCGGCTCGGCATGCGCACCGGCAGGAGCTGGCGGACCTCGTCGCTCGCCTGCCGGGTTCGGCTGTGCATCACTGGTACGAGGACCTCGGCATGCGCCCCGCCGACGGCAGGACCAAGCTGGGGCTCATCGACCTCCAGGGTCTCGACGTGCCCGCCGACGCGCAGGTCTACCTGTGCGGTCCACTGCCGTTCATGGAGCTGGTACGCCGCTCGCTGATCGACCGCGGCGTTCCGGAGAAGAACATCCACTACGAGGTCTTCGGCCCAGACACGTGGCTCCCTGACGCCTGACCCGTCCCGTCAGCGGAGCGCTCGCGAGCACCCGACTGCGAGTGCCGTCGGAAGGCAGTGGCCGCCCCTTGCAAGAATCCGTGGAGCGCCGCGCCGAAAAATCGCACGACAACTGTCATGTGAAACCGGACAATTCGGGGTGATGTTCGCCGCCACCCTCCGAAGAGCCCGCCTCCCGTCGCCCCTCGCCGGCCGGCTCGCTGTTCAGTCACTCCTCTTTGCCCTCGGTGAGGGCACCTTCATGACCGGATCGGCGGTGTTCTTCACCCAGATCGTCGGGCTGTCGGCCGCCCAGGTCGGCCTCGGCCTGACATGCGCCGGCATCGCCGCCTTCCTGGCCGCGCTGCCGATGGGCAAGCTGGTCGACCGCTTCGGACCGAAGAGGATGTGGGCCGTCAGCGCCACCGGCCAAGCGGCGATGTTCGCGGTGTGGCCATTCATTACCGACTTCCAGGGCTACGTCGCCATGGCCGTCGGCATGGAGGTGATCGGTGCCCTCGGCGGCGCCGCGCACGGCGCGTACACGATCGACGTACTGCCGCCCGCCGAGCGGGTGAGGTCGCGCGCCTACATGTACTCCGCGCTCAACGTCGGCTTCACCCTCGGCTCCCTGCTCGGTGGCGTTGCGCTGGCGTTCCACTCCAACAACGTCCTCCACGCGCTGCCCTGGTTCACCACCGTGGTCTTCTTGGTCAACGCAGCTTCGATCAGCCGGCTGCCGCGGGCCCCGCACGACGACCGCACCCCTGAGGACCGCAGGGAGAAGATCCCCGGGCCCGGGCCGCTGCGGAACCCCGGCTGGCTCCTCACGACTTTCTTCGGCGGGGTCTTCTGGACCAATCAGGTCCTGCTCAACGTCGTGATCCCGCTGTGGCTGGTGGAGGAGACCGACGCCCCGCGGGTGCTGCTCGCGCTTCTGTTCGGGACCAACACGGTGATGTGCATCTTCTTGCCGATGGCGGCAGCGCGCGGAGTCAAGGACGTTCCGACCGCGTTGAGGGCGATCCGGGTCTCGTCCAGCTTCTTCGTGCTCTCCTGCCTGATCACGCTGGCGACTCACGATACGGTCGGCTGGGTCACGATCGCGCTGGTCTGGCTGGGTCACGTCACCGTGACCGGGGCTGAGCTCTACCTCTCGGCCGCCAGCTGGTCGTTCGAGGCCGAACTCATGGACCCGCGTCAGCGGGGCGCCTACCAAGGGGCGGCCGAGCTGAGTGGAACCCTGGGCCGGGTGTGGGCGCCGGCGGTGTACACCTTCCTCGCGATGAACTGGGGCGCCGCCGGCTGGCTGGTGATCGCCGCCATCATCGTGTCGGCCACCATCGGGGTGCACCCGTCCACCCGACTGGCGCGGCGATTCCTCGAGCAGCATGTCCCTGCCGACGTGTTGGCCGACGCCCGCGGCTCCGGCCTCGAGCCCGAGGAGGGCATCGCGGTCGGGCCGCCTTCGCTCATCGACACCGACGAGCCGGTGTCTGAGTCCACCGGTGACCTGATTCCCTGATGGATCAGCTGTCGTTCGCCTTAGCGTGGCGCCGCTGGTGCCGCCACAACCGGTAGACGCTCCGGGCCTCCATCGTCCCTGCCCGCGTCTTGTTCTTCACCTCGCATGTGGGCAGCGATGACGTCATCAGAGGCGTGCGGGGCTGGGTCAGAACAGGGCTGACCCGGCCCCGCACGGATTGCTGATCTCAGTGACGCTTCTGGGATGTGTCGCAGGTCAGCGAGGCGAGGATCACTTCGACGGCTGCGGGGCCTTGCAGTCGATCTTCGGGTTGGCCCCGATGTAGTTCAGCGGACCGGCCAGGATCGTGACGACCACCGTGCCGGCCTCCGTGCAGTTGACCTGGCTCTGCGCGAAGTAGCCGCGCTGGGCCGCCGCCAGTGCGCCGATGACCAGCCACGCTACGACGAGGATCGTCCCGACGCTGACCGAGCTGCGCCGCCGCAGGGCAAACGCTGTTGTCATGTGTGCCTCCTGTGAGAGTGGTTGAGGTGCCTGTACCCATTCCGCGCTTTTCTGGACAGACCGGCACATCGAGGACTAGACACTCAACATGCACGTCCTCGTCCCCGTCTTCTCCCAAGGGTGAGAAAGGCTGTGATGGTGCCCTGGTCTCTCGGGGTCTGGGAAATGTGCTGACAGTGCAGGCGCTTGGCCAAGTGCTCCGCGACCCTCTTCGCGCCCCGCTGCACGCTCCTGTGCTGCAGGAAGAAGTCGAACCGACGCCTGTTGCCGCGAACGATGGGGGCCGGCCATGGTCTAGGCCGGTGCTTGTGAGAGTCGGTGTTGGGTAGTGGCCGTGCGTGGTGGAACTGCACGACGAGCGGCGCCCAACCGGGCCCGCACAGCAGTGCCGCCCTCAGCAAGCGGCAGGAGACGCTGTTGCTGGTTGCGTTTCGTCGCGCTCGTGCTTGCCGCGGTGGACGTCGTCCTCAGCCAGTAAGCAGGTAGAAGACCTGCGCTGGAGGGCGAACTCGATGTAGGTCCGCGCCGGCCCGTAGACCCGCGAACGCGCGCATGTTCACGTGGGTTGGCGCAAGAGGGCTTCCGGTCAGTCACCCGCCACGCAGGATGCCGGCGACGTACGGTCCCGGCCGACTCGGCGAACTGGGAGAAGTACTAATCGCGCCTGACCGATCCCGCCAGCCTGTACGTAAGCACGTGCAGGTGCGGGAGTATGTGCGCGGCCTGATCGAAGAGGCCGAGCGGGGGAGCCCGGCGCCCTCCGAACGGGACCTGGTCCGACGGTTCGGCGTCTCGCGTATGACGGTGCGGCAGGCGCTTGATGCCTTGGTCACCGAGGGTCTGCTCGAACGGATACCTCGGAGGGGCACGTTCGTGGCACGGACTGGGATCGATGTCCAGGTGAGCCTGTCGGGTTTCACCGAGGAGATGGCTCGGCGGGGCATGACGGCCACCTCCAAGACGCTTCTCGCGAGGATGGAGTTCGCGGGCCCAGGTGTCGCGCGGGCGCTCGAGATCAGGCGAGGGGACAAGGTGGTGCACTGGCAGCGGATCCGGCTCGCTAATGGCACACCCATGTGCATCGAGAGCGCGTACGTGGCGGACAGCATCGTGCCAAGGCTCCTGGACCAGCCGCTGCCGGAGAGCCTGCACGCCGAGTTCGAGCGGCGAAACCTGGTCTTGACGCGCGGTGAGGCCTCGGTCGATGCAGATGTCGCGTCGCAGGACGAGGCGGAGCTGCTCGGCACCGACGCGGGCTCCGCGGTTCTCCGAGTCGCGCGTCGGGCGTTTGCGGGGAGCATCGCCGTCGAGGTCTCACGGTCCACCTACCGTGCTGACCGGTACACCCTGTGGGTGCCCGCCTGCGGTCCGAACACTCCGGTCCGCCACCGCTGACGGCCGGGGATGGCGGCCTGGTCGCCTAGCGCGGCGCCGCCGGGTCTGGTGGTCTGAACCCATCGGGCCGTTTCGCACGGGTCGCGTCAACGGCTCGGTCCTGGGTCATCGGAGGACGAACGATGCCCACACCGACTTTCCGCCGCCGGTCTCGTGGGTGACGCCCCAGTCCTGGCTCACGAGGTCGATGATCGAGACGCCACGACCTGAGGTGTCGAGGACGCCGGAGGTCATGTGGACCGGGGGAGAGGGCGAGCCGTCGTGCACGGAAAGCAGAACGTATCCGTTGTCGGGGTGGGCCTTGTTGATCTGCTGCAGGGTGACGGTGAACGAGGTTTGCGCATGACGCACCGCGTTCGCCGCTAGTTCGCTGGTCACCAGCCGGACGTCCTCGAGCAGGTACAGCAGCCGGTGCTCAGCGAGGTGGAAGCAGACAAAGCGGCGCGCCCTCAACACGCTCAGCGCCTCTCCGGGCAGCGTGACGTGATGTGTCCAGGAACTCGTGTGACCCATACGCCTCCTGCCCGGGTGGAGTCCACTCACCCTGAAAGGCGGCAGTGTTCTGGACCGCGCTCATTCCTATCCAGATGGCTCCTACCCGCCCGGGGGCCGGCGAAACCGAACGACCTACCTTCCGCACCCGGCGTGGCCCATGAAGTGCGAGGCGAGCCGGTCCTCCCCGGGCGTGGTGCCGGACCCCGCGAACAGGCGGGGTCCGGCATTGTGCCGTTGTCGGTCCAGTCAGCGTCCGCGACTGCTGAGCTGGACGGTCTGCTCGGTGTAGCCCTCGGCGCAGTCCAGTACGCCGCAGGCGTACCCGAAGCTCACCGAGGCCGCCTTCCCGCCGCGGAAGAGCCCGTTGTCGCTCGTGACCCGAGCCGACCAGGCGTGTGCGGTGCCGTCACACTCGAGTGGGTAGACCGAGAAGTAGCCGACGATCTTGACCCGACCGACTCGCTGGGTGAGGGTGCCGAAAATCTCGCTGTCCCATCCGTCGGCGTTGCTGCATGTGTAGGTCCCGGTGAGCGTGGCGCTGCCGTCCTTGTAGGCAACGCCCGTCGGGTCGGCGGACACCGAGATGTCAGGCATCGGGGGAGCCTTGTCGAAGGTGACCTCCAGTTGTCCGCCGTTCACGTTGGTGTCGGAGAATGCGACCACGTAGTACGTCGCACCCGGAGTGGTCCCAACACCCACGGTCGTCGGGCCGCAGGCCACCAGGTTGCCCTGGGCGGGGTCTCCCTCGGTCACCATGAAGCCGCCGCTGTAGTCGGAGTTCTCCATGGTCGCGACAAAGCCGTCGCCCGTGGGGTCGGTGTACTTGAACCAGACGCTCGCATTCGTAGCAGGGGCTCCGCAGTCGGCATTCAGGCTGGCGTCGAGCGAATCAGTAGTCGCCTGCGAGGTGTCCTCGTTGATGGTGGTCGGCAGCGAGCTGACCTCAATCGCGCCGGACGCAGTGTCGTTGGACGGTGTCGCGGCGTGGGCCGAGACCGCGAACCCCGGCACCATGGCCAGGGCCGCGGCGGTGGATAGCAGACCGCGTATGAACAGTTTCATGGATCCCTCTTTATGCTGACGTTCCGGATGAATCGTTGGACTTCAACGTGACAGAGGGAGGGCTAGTGCGTAATCGTTCCCGGTCGCAAATGGCTAGGAGGGACGGCATCTCAGCCGCCTGTTTGGACTACCGCCGACGTCGCGGCGCGGAATGCCACGCTGTCGGACGACAACGCTGAGGGGTGCGGGCAACACCGAACGCGCGCTCCAACTGCCGGCTCCTCGGTCTAGGCGCGAAGAGCCCGGACCCCACGGGCGGAGCTGACCAGGGCCGTCAACGACGCAAGTACCCCGACGGCCACGACGGCCGTGACGGGTGCAAATGCGCCGAGTAGGCTCGCGTCGCTGCCGCTGAGAAGGACGGCAGCCGCGGAGGTCGCGGTCATCGTCGCCAGGCAGAGCGCCACCCCAGCCGCGAGCAGGGTCGGGACGCGCAGAATGGCCGCGTCCGGTCGCAGGCGCCGGACCGTGACGGCCGGGCCGATCCCGCTGCTGGCGAGGAGAGCGAGAAGTCCGAGCAGCCAGCCCGAGCCGAGCGCGACCACCAACCGGGTCGGGCGCGGTGTATCCGACCGTGAGGCCGACGCGAGCGCGACCAGGCCCGCGGCCTCGATCGTTCCCAGGAGCAGGGCCGGCAACAGCGGGCGCAGCGCGGACCACTGCCTTGCGCGCAAGGCCGGCACCAGCGCACGTCCCACGAGCAGCACCGCTCCGACGAGCGCGAAACCCCACCCCACGACGAGGACGACGGCGGACGTGTCGAGCAGACTCTGCACCGTCGCATCGACGTGTGGACCGGGTGGATCCAGCAGTGCCCGGTTCGTCGCCGGTGGGACAAGGAAGCCCGCACACCAGGCGATCCAGACGGTGACCAGGCTCGCCTGCAGCCGGCACCGGGTTGAGTCCGATCCGGTGAACGTCGGCCTCAACCACGCCCGCGCGGAGCCGCGGTAGAGATCCACCGTGTGCCGCCAGGAGGGTGCGACGTCCTCGGTGAGTGCGGCCAGCTCGGGGCCGTAGTGGTCCCGGAAGGAAGGTGGGTACGACCGAAGAGCCCACCGTGCGGCGCGGGTCATGCCGTCACCGTGGACAAGCTAGCCAGGCCCCGCACGGCAAAGGCCCGCATCGCTTCGAGCCGCGCGCGCAGGACCCGGGCGCCCTCGGCGGTGAGCTCATACGGTCGACGCCGACTGTCGCCGGGCAGCGGACGCACGAGGCCATGCTCCTCCAGCCGCGGCAACGCTCCGTAGAGCGTGCCCGGCCCCATCGAGACACCGGTGGTCGACTCGATGTCCTGAACGATGGCGTACCCGTGCTTCGGCCCCGACGCCAGGCTGCCCAGAATCAGCAGTGCCGGGTCGGACCAGGCGACCTGATCCCTGCGTCGCGCCATCTGGTCTCCTATACATCGGCATACGTACTACGTGAAACGATATAGTAAGCGCTTGGCCCCCGTTGCTGAATGGCTCAACCGAATGACAGCGTCTGGTCGCGGATGGGGCCCAGGACAGCGCGTACGAGTAGCTGATGATGCGCAGATGACGCGCCGCGACTGGTTGCCGCGCCACCTGGCACGTCGATCCAGCCCGGGAAACTGGCGCAACCGCTGAACATGAGCCAGACTCATCGGGTCTCGTGTGGACATCTCAATCCATCGCGAGACGAGCCGGTGCGGGGGCCGGCACCCGCTGGCCCCCGCGCGGCTCGCCACCGGCGCGCTGCCCTCCACTCAAGACCCTCGCAGCGTCCGTGCGGGTGCAGGCCTTGTCCCATCAGCCCGAGCAAGACGGCCACTTCGAGGGCCCTCGCCAGCGCTGCTCCCGGATGGTTTCGTGGTTGCGAAATCATGGCTCGGTTGCTCGGTCCGACGGGGATCAGCTGTCGTAGCGCGGCGGCGCTGGTGGGAGCTTGTCTGGCCCGGAATGGCGTGTCGCCTCGCCGAGGCGGCGGAACTCCTCGTCCAGCTCCTCGTACAGGGACTGCATCTGGTCCTGCGTCCTGATCCTGGCCCGGTGGACCGCCTCTCGCCCTCTGGTTTGCGCGGCGGCGATGATTTCCTGCGCCCGGTGACTCGCGTCGGCAAGCAGCTGGTCGGCTACTTCCTGGGCATGGCTGAGCATGGCGGCAGCCTGGGCCGCCTCAGGCGCCGTGTCGGGCCCCGGGCCCGGGGTGGTCCCGCGACGTTCCTTCTGCAGCTGCTCCTCCCGTGCGCGCAGCCGCTCAAGTTCGGCGATCATCTCGGCGCGTTCCCACTCGAAGGCCGCCATCTGGTCGGCGAGGAGGTCGAGATACTCATGGACCTCGTTCTCGTCGAGCCCGCGAATGCGATGGGTGAACGACTCGTTGCGGATGTCCTGGGGGGATCGGTAATAGGGGAAGACGTGCTCGTCTCGCGACGTCACGTCTCCGCGTCCTCTCCCCGCGCCCTTCGATGCCCGGTGTCGGTCAGGGCGGCGCTGACGGCGCCCTGGGCGTGCTCAGTCATGAGTGCTCCACCCTTTCGGCCCCCGAGATTGGGCAAGGAGTGCGTTTCATCACCCACCACCACGACCCATGCCCCTGCATCGGGTGACGCAAACCGATTTGCGGAGCTCGACATAAGCCGCACCTGGCCAAGCGGCTCGAGATGGGTCTTCGGTGAGGACGGGTTCTCGCCCGACCACATAAGAGCGCCGTGCCGGGGCCGGTGCCCGATCGAGGTCGTCGGCGTCTCAGCGACGGCGACGCGGACACTCGGTCAGGATCGCACGATCTGTTGCAGCGCCCAGCGGTTGCCGTCCGGGTCGTCAAACCGCACGAACCTTCCCCAGGGCTGCTCGTCGACGTCGCTGCACTCCACCCCGCGCCTGCGCAGCAGGGCACGGGCCTCGTCTGCGTCAGCGACCACGATCTGGATGAACTGCGAGGAGCCGTCGGGCATCATGCCGAGGCCGGTCCCGAAGCAGATCGAGCACGCCGATCCGGGCGGGGTGACCTGCACGAACCGCAGCTCGGGACTGACGGTCTGGTCGAAATCGACGTTCCAGCCAAGTTTCTTCCCGTAGAACTCGACCGACCGGTCGACGTCCTGCACTGCCAGAGGTATCAACTCGATCCTGAAGTCCATGTATGCCCCTCCCTGTGACCCCTCGTCGGGGAACGCTCTGCCAACAGCATGCACGGATCTTGGGTTGTCCGGGGAAGGAACCGACTCCGTCGGCGAGCAGCCGGGCAGCCGTCCAGGCTGCTCGTGAGTCGCAGAGCTGGAGATGCCGCAACCTGATGGCCTTCAACGACGAGTGGGTTCCCGACCTCACGATGGATGACCTGCGCGAGCGGGCTAGCTGCTCGCCTGTCTTCACCGATGGGTCATTCATCGAGACCAAGGAGCACCTCGGCGGCCGAGCGCGATCCACAAGCCCCACGCCAACCTGAACCGGGCCCACAAGGAGCGCGCCGAAGGCCAGGCGCTCCGTAGTCCCGGGACGAGAAAGGAAGGGCACGAATGCCCTTCCACTTTCAACGTATACGGCACTAGGGGGCTTGCGGCAAGCCCCCTGACCTCCCGCACAATCGACGGCCGATATCGGATTCAGTCGAGGAACTACAGGGGGAGTGGCACTTGATGGACGTGGACGTGGTCGTTGTGGGCGCTGGGCCGACCGGTCTCATGCTCGCTGGTGAGCTCGGCCAGGCGGGGACGCGAACGCTGCTGCTGGAACGGCGGCCGGAGCCGTCCGCGATGGCGAAGGCAGGCGGTCTCGCGGGACAGATCCTGCAGCTGCTGCACTACCGGGGCGAGCTGGACCGATTCCGCGAGGCGAGCAGCGATCCAGCTCGCCCCGAGCCGGCTCCCCGGTTCCCGTTCGGTGGGCTGCATCTGGACTTCACCCAGCTCAAGGACTCTCCGATGCGCGCGATGCTGCTCCCCCAGCCGAGGCTCGAACGTGTCCTCGCCGAACGCGCGATCGAGCGTGGTGCCGACGTACGCCGTGCACATGAGGTGGTCGGCCTGCGCCAGGACGACGACGCGGTGACCGTCGAGGTGCGTGGCCCGGACGGACCGTTCGAGGTGGCGGCGCAGTTCCTGGTGGGCTGCGACGGCGGCCGCAGTCGGGTACGAGACCTGGCCGGTATCCCGTTCCCGGGCGCTTCCCTGCCGGAGATCGAGCGGCTGGCCTCGGTCACCGTGCCCGACTCGGTGACCGTGCTCGACGACGGAGGTCTCGACGTCCCTGGCGTCGGCAGGATCCCGTTCGGCTACACCGCGACCGAACGTGGCGTCTTCGCGTGCTCGGGCATGGGCGGCACCATGGGCGTCTACACCGCCGAGGTAGAGGCGACCGGGTACGACGACGACGCTCCCATGACCGTCGCGGAGCTGAGCGCGAGTGTGAGCCGAGTGCTCGGCATCGACCTACCGCTGGGAGAGCCTCTCCGGATGACGCGGTTCGGCTACTCGGCCAAGCAGGCGGACACGTACCGCTGCGGCCGCGTCTTCCTGGCCGGCGATGCAGCGCACCTGTTCCCCGCGGGCGGAGTGGCGGTCAACGCGGGCATGCTCGACGCAGCCAACCTCGCGTGGAAGCTCGCCGGCAGCGTCCACGGCTGGGCGCCGCCCGGTCTGCTCGACACCTACTCCGATGAACGCCGCGCCGCCGCCGAGCGCACTCTGCTCCATACGCGTGCTCAGGTGGCGCTGCGCCGCGGGTACGGGCCAGGCGGCGACGCCCTGCGGGCACTCTTCCTCGAGCTGACCGCCGACGAGCAGCCGCTTCGCCGCCTCGGTGCGCTCATGGCCGGCACCGATGTGGGGCCTCCGATGTCCCACGCGCACCCGCTCGTCGGCACCTTCGCGACCGACCGAGCCTTGCACGTCCGCCACCAGGACCCTCGGTTCGCCGGGGTGCTGCGCAAGGGTCGCCCGGTGCTCCTCGACCTCTCTGACCATGTGGACCTGCGGGAGCTCGCCGGTCAGTGGGGTGGCCGCGTCGACGTTGTCAGCGCGACGATCGACGAGCCCCCCGCCGACGCAATCCTGATCCTGCCGGACGCCCGCATCGCTTGGGCGGCCACGGTCGGCGAACCCGGCGAGACCGCGTTGCCCGCACTGCGGGAAGCCCTGACCACGTGGTTCGGCGGCCCATCGACCTAGGTGCGGCTCAGATCGGACCCTCGGGTCAACCGGGGGCCAGATGCGTCTGCCGGCGGCCGAGTGCGTTGTCCAAAGTCAGCCCCGCATCCCCGCCGTACGCAGGAACCAACCCCAGGTGCAGCGCTAGGGAGGAGCGGCGCGGTCCGCCGCCACCACGAGTGGCCGTTTGCCCGCCGCACCTGCCGGGATGGCGTCCACCACCGTGACCCGGACCACGGGTGCCAGCGCACCGGTGCGGGTCAGGGCTGCCCGCACGGACTGCTCGGTGGCGCCGGCGTCGAACCCTGGCCCGGGCTCCGTCACGAGCAGGGTGAGGCCGTCCGGTTGGTGTCGGACCTGCCATCCGCCCACGTCGACCAGCTCCAGGACCTGGTGGAACACCACCGGATGCACCCGGATGGTCCCACCGGCCTGGGCGGGGAGGACCAGTGCGTCGTCGGTGCGCCCCTCGATGGAGCCGACCACCCGGAACGGCAGCGGGCAGCCGCAGGGCTCGGTCGCGAGCTGGACCCGATCGGTGAGCTCGTAGCGGATGAGCGGCAGGGTCCGGCTGAACAGGACCGTGACCAGCAGCCGGTCCCCGGTCTGGCCGGGCGGTACCGCGCGGTAGTCGGCGTCGACGACCTCGGGGATGACCAGGTCCTCGAACAGGTGCATCCGATGGTGCTCGTGGCAGTCGGCAGCGATCCCGCCGGTCTCGGTGGCCGCATAGACGTTGAACGGGGTCACGCCCCAGGCGCGGGTGGCGAGCGCTCGAGCCTCAACGGTGAGCACCTCGGAGGAGGAGTTCACCGCCCGCGGCGCGATCCGCAGCCGACCGGCGAGCTGCTCGTGCGCCAGCGCCTTGACCATCGAGGCGTAAGCGACGAGCACCTGCGGCTGCAGGAGGTTGAGCCTGGACACGAGCTGGGGCAGCGGGGTGGCGGCATCCAGCCGCTCGCTGGCGATGAACGGGCTGCGCACCGTCGCGGCGACTCGTGAGGACTGGTGCCACGTCGAGGTGGAGCTGACCACGGCCAGGCTCACCCGCCGGGTCGGGCCCGCCTTGACCCCGGCCCACTCGTTCGCACGGGCGTAGGAGGCGATCGTCATCGCCCACTCCGCGGCGTCGCTGGGGATGATGCTCTTGCGTCCCGAGCTTCCCGAGGTGGCTGCCACCCAGAACCTGCCGGCGAACAGGTCGTTGCCGCGCAGGTTCTCCAAATAGGCCTCCACGTCGCGAAGACGCACCGCCGGGTCGGTGCTGACCTCGTCGAAATGGTCCATGAGCATCGCCTTGGTCAACACCGGAAGCCCAGTCAGCGGCGCACCGCCCACGCCGTGATGGAACCGCCGATAGAACGGCGACCTGGCGGACGCGAACTCGCGCAGGACGGCCAGCTCTCGTCCCTGGTGCACTTCGAGCACCTCGCGCGTCCAGCGTTCGTGCCGCCGCAGCCTGCGCCGCTGCCGCAGGACCCGGGAGACCACCACAACACCCAAGGCAACTCGCTCCTTGGTCTCACCGTAGACCTCGTTGGCCAGCGCTGCCGAGAAGAGGGAACTGCCGCCAGGTCGCCGCGATCGCGTCCGGGAACCGGTGAGGCCGTCGAGTACCTGGTCGCGCTGGCTACTTTGGTCGTATGGTCCCGGATTCCGGGTCGGCTTTGGACGTTCAAGGCGCCGACCGGCGTGGGTCGCCGAGATGCCGGGGTGTCCGGGGGCACGCCCTGTCGATCAGGGGCTCTGTCGATCGTCATCTCCTCGAAGTCCCGGTTCACAAGGAAGGATGAACCCATGCGTTACACACTGCTGTTGCACTACCCGGAGATGACCGCCGAGGAGCTGGGTGAGGATGCCCTCAAGGACGGGATGGCTGCCTTCGACGCGTATGCGAAAGCGCTCGAGGACGCCGGCGTGCTGCTCTCCGCGGAGGTACTCGCCCCGAGCTCGGCGACGACGACGATCAGCCGTAAGACGGGTGAGCTGCTTATCCAGGACGGCCCGTTCGCCGAGACGAAGGAGCAGCTCGGCGGCACCTTCGTGATCGAGGTACCCGATCTGGATGCCGCGATCGCGTGGGCAGAGCGCGCGCCGTCTGCCATGTACGGCGATGTGGAGATCCGTCCGACCGCGACGCGCTTCGTCGACGGCGCCTGGACGACGTGGACGTTCCCCGGCACGTGATGGACGCCTCGGCGGATGTGCAGGTGCGGGCGGCCGAGATCGCCCGCACCTGTTACGGGCGACTGGTCGCCCTCCTCGCCGCGTCCACCCGCGACCTCGCGCTCGCCGAGGACGTGCTCGAGGACGCCTTCGAGCGGGCGCTGCGGACCTGGCCCGCGGTGGGCGTCCCGGACAGTCCGGAGGCATGGCTGCTCACCGTCGCCCGGAACCGCCTCCGCGACGTCGTGGGTTCGGCTGCCGCGCGCACGTCGACGCCGATCGACCCAGAGGACCGCCGACTCACCGTGATCACGTCCGTCGACCCGGACGCGATCCCGGACAAGAGGCTCGAGCTGCTGTTCGTATGTGCCCACCCGGCGGTCGACCCCGCGATCCGCACGCCGCTGATGCTGAACACGGTGCTCGGCATCGATGCCGCCCGCATCGCAGCGGTGTTCGCGTTACCGCGCGCGGCCATGGCGCAACGCCTGGTGCGCGCAAAGCGCAGAATTCGCGATGCCGGCATCCCGTTCACGGTGCCGACACGGGCCGACCTCCCGACCCGCCGCGACGCGGTACTGGAGGCTGTCTACGGCGCGTATGCGATCGAGTGGCAGATATCCGGCGCACAGGAGCGCACCTCCCTAGCGGACGAGGCCCGCTACCTCGCTGTGCTGCTCGCATCGCTGCTGGACGATGCGGAGGCGTGCGGCCTTGCCTCGCTGATCTCCTTCGCCGCGTCGCGCGCGGCCGCACGCGAGGTCGACGGTGTGTTCGTTCCGCTGGAAGACCAGGACGTGACGCGATGGGACCTCGGGCTCATCGCCGACGGCGAGCGGCTGTTGCAGAGAGCGACGGCTGTCCGCGAGCGAGAGAGCGAGCCGATCGGCCGCTTCCAGCTGGAGGCGGCACTCCAGGCTGCCCACGCCGCCCGGCGTCACACCGGCAGAGTGGACTGGCGCGGAATTCTGCAGCTCACGCAGGCACTCACCGAAGTCGCGCCCACTCTCGGAGCCCGAGTCGCTGTCGCGGCTGCACGCGCGCACGTGGATGGCCCGGATGCCGGGATCGCCGAACTGGATCGAATTGAGGACCCTTTGATCGACAGATTCCAGCCGGCATGGGCGACACGGGCGCAGCTACTCGCGCAGATCGGTCGCTCGCAAGATGCCGCCCGCGCTTACCAGCGGGCGATCTCACTCACGACTGAGCCCGCCATCCGCAGGTTCCTGCAGGACCGGCTTCGCACCCTCGCCTGACGACCGCAGGCGCCGGCCTCCTCGGATGTCAGGACGCAGCAATGGGGGTCGAGAAAAGGCAGACCGCAACGTCGAGCTCCTGCGAATGGGACGCAGCCGGCGAACGTTCGTCTTGCGGTTCGGGACCTCCGTCCTCCCGCTCGAGGGCCCTTGGCCGGTGTCCATCACCTGTCTGTCACCGGTAGACAACTGACAAAACCCCCAGCAAGGAAGGTGTCGGCCTCATGACGATGAACAACGCGGCGAGCTCTGTCCAGGTCATCCGCTCCGCCGGCGGCGCGCTCCCTGTGGTGCTCGACAGTGGTTTCAAGGCGCAGGAGGTGCTGGCGGCGCTCGGCGATGCGGTCGAATCGCACCCGGCCGACCCCGAACCCTTGGCCCCCGACCCACTGCGGCGTAGCTCACGTCCCTACGCCGGGGAGTTCCTGGGCTGAGCGGGCCCCCACGCGGCGCAGAGACGGTGGGACTTGGTGATCTGGTTTCAATCGCCACCGGCTTTGGGTGCACTCCACCGCTTCCGCACCGCCTCGCACGGAGAGGGGCCCGGGCGTCGGCGACCTCACCCGTCGCAAGTGAACGGACGCCCCATCTCACCCTCTGAGGGTGATGTTGCGGCACCCGGCCGCGGACCAGACTCGACGTCCGTTCCGCAACGACGGAAGGAAGAGGTGCGCGGTGGACAGTGTCTGGTTCCACACGACCGCCTTGCTGGCGATCGGCACGCTAGGCGCTGTCAACAACGGGCCGGCGGCTTCCCGGAATGGCTGCCCCCCGCTCGGGTTCTCGAGTCCCGCGTTTCGTCGCGCCGCTGATCGGACCGGTCACCGCAGCGTTGCTACACAGTCCCGAACCGGTGGTACAGGTCCAAGGCGGACGTGCGGCTCGTGACGACTGCAACGCCCGCCAGTGCGGATCCGCCCGGTTCGCCCAGCGATCCGGCTGGAGAACGGATGAGCCGGCGGGCAGGACGATCGGAGCAGCGTGGCTCCCACTCCCTGATGACGAGGGTGGACGCCCTCCTGTTCGTCTATGCGGGGGTCGCATCTGTTTGGCTGGCCTTCCTGCTGCTCGCGGAGAGCCTCCAGCTGAGCTGGCAGCTCCTGCTGCTGTTGGCGTTCTGGCTCTTGGCGGCCTACCTGGTGCTGCCTCGTCTCCACAGGGTCCTTACCTACATCTACGTCCCGGGCTACTTCATCGGCAGGACCAGAACCAGCGACGGGCTCCTGGGTGACCCTGTCAACCTGGCCCTCCGGGGCGACGAGGCGCAGATCCATACCGCCATGACGTCAGCGGGCTGGACGTTGGCCGACGACGTCACCCTTGAGAGCAGTCTCCGCATCGTCAGAACCACGCTGTCTCGGCGCCCGTACTCCGAAGCACCTGTCAGTCCGCTCTACCTGTTCGAACGCCGACAGGACTTCGCGTACCAGCAGGAGGTCAACGGGAACCCGTCACAACGGCACCATGTGCGGCTCTGGCGCTGCCCGCGGGGTTGGAGGCTTCCTGGGGGATACCTCGTGGACTGGGTCGCAGCCGGAACGTATGACCGCAGTGTCGGACTCTCCCTGATGACCCTTCAGGTCACCCACCGCATCGCCAAGAACATCGACATCGAGCGAGATCACATCGTCGCGACGCTGACAGAAGGCAGCCCCAGCGCATCAGTCGAGCGGATCTCGCACTTCGCCAGCGGCTATCACGCTCGCAACGGTGGCGGTGACCAGATGGTGACCGACGGCGATCTCCCGATCGTGGACCTCCGCCGGGTCCAGGTGCCGGCGCATCTGCGGCGGGAACCGACGGCAGACAGTCGCGCCAAGCGGCCGGCCCCAATTGTCTTCGGCGCGGGCGTAGCGTGCCTGCGCGGCCTCGCGGCCGTCGTTCTGGCTTGGTCGCTTCTGGCGAACCCGGACAGTGCGATGACTCTCGCGGGAGCATCCTCGACCGCGGCCGCATCCGCGGGCGCTGTCGCACTTGCACTGGTGGGGGCGCTCGACATAGGGCTTGGGGTGGCCACCTACCTCGGGCGCAACTGGGCCCGCGTTCTGCTCATGGTCTCTGACGCTACAACCATCCTTGTTGCGTTCCTGCTCGCATCGAACGGCGGCCCGCGTCCGACGCTGGGGACCGGTCTTCCCCATGTTGCCCTGGGCATCCTCGTCCTTCTCGCCTTGACCAGTCCTGGAGCCCGCCAGTACGCAACGCGCCACCGGGCAGAGGGCAATGCTCCTGACGACCCCACCAGCGACGAAGGGCGGGGGGACGCGGATCCCTCCGCGACGACCCCACGCTGGACAAGCGACGGGCCGACAGCCGCCGAGCACACGCGGAGGAGGCTTGCTGACGGATGAGGCGATCCCGCCTGTACCTGCTGGCCAGTGCCTTGCGGGCCGCCGAGACGGCGGGGGCCTTGCGCTTCGTGGCTCTGCCTGGCCGTCTCAGCTTGCTGTCGTTCCAACTGTTGCCCGTCAGCGAGCTGCCGCTGCAACATCTGGGAGCGATGGCGGTCGGCACGGCGCTGGCGCTACGACGTGGGGCCGCGAAGACAGCTGCGGGTCGTGCAGGGCTGACGCTCAGCGCCGCGTCCGCAGCGGGATTGATTGAGCTGGAGCGCCGCGGGCGCGAGTCCAGAAGGCACCTTGAGGCTGCCCTGGTCGTAGGGCTCGGAGCGGACTACCACTCGATGATCCGACGACCGCCCCTGGCCGAGCCAGGCGCAGCCGTGCCACCGCGTGCCGGAGTCGTTCGTATATGGCGTATCCGCAGCAGCTAAGCGCACGATGCCGACATCACCTACGGCCCCCACGGCACGTCGAACCTGCTCGACATCTGGCGCCGACCCGACCTTCCGTATGACGCCGGCGCCCCGGTGTTGCTCCAGGCCCCCGGTGGCGCGTGGATCACCCGCTCAGCGTGCGGCACCGGCGACTCGCGGCTGAGCCCAATGCGGTCCGGCATCTGATCCGACCGCAGCCGGACGTGGGATCGAACCAGGTCGTGGTGTAACGGCAGGCGACCTGCCCGGACTGTTCCTGTAGGAACCCTCCGACCGCCCGCGTTCGCGCCGGCACGGCTCTGGGGGTCTTGGCACAGGAGGCGAGACCGATGACGTCGACCCCGGATTCCGCGGCGCCGGCGCCATGTATCGCCGCCTTCTCGTGACGGTCGACCGGCCGTCGCGTCACCCGTCTCGAAGGAGCACAGAGATGTCTGAAATGACCATGCACGGGCCGACCACCGAGGTCGTGCCGACACATCGGCTCACCCGCGCCGGGCTGTGGACCGTCCGTTACGGGCTGGTGGTTGTGATCGCGTGGATCGGAGCTCTGAAGTTCACCGCATACGAAGCCAACGCCATCCAGCCGCTCGTCGCCCATCATCCGCTGATGAGCTGGCTGTACGACGTGCTGAGCGTGCGGGCGTTCGCCGACGTTCTCGGCACCCTCGAGGTCCTGACGGCGATCCTTGTGGCACTCGTGGCGTGGGTTCCACGCATCTCGGCCATCGGCAGTGGGTTCGCGGTCCTGCTCTTCCTCGGGACGCTCAGCTTCCTGCTGACGACGCCCGGGGTGGCCGAGCCCACGGCCGGCGGCTTTCCGGTGCTGTCGGTGCTGCCAGGTCAGTTCCTGCTGAAGGACCTGGTGCTCCTGGGAGCCGCCCTCTGGACATTGGGCGACAGCCTGGACCGGGCGCGGCGGGTCAGTGTCGTCCCGGCATCGAGTGTGTGAGGATCGCATCCGGAAAGGTGACCAGGTCGGCCCCCCGTCGGTCGGCCTGGCCACGTGGCATGTGAGGGGTGACCAACGAAAGCGGGTTGCCCTCCGTTGGTCCCGGCAGCAGTTCCTCGCGGAGCCGCATCTGCACGTCCGGAAGTCTGCGCGGTGGCAGGGCAGCCTCAGCTAGAGGCCTGCTCCCTTCCTGGCCGCAGGAACACGTAGGCCATCACCGTCACGGCAACCGGCAGGACGGTGACGATGAGCATCGTGCTGGTCAGGGCGTTGGAGTAGTCCAAGGGCAGGTTCAGCCCGTGCGCGAGCTGAACGAGGTTCGGGTCGTAGACAGCTGTTCCCGGGCTGTGCGACATCGACATCTGGACCGCACTCACTGCCTGCTCGGCACTTTGGGCCGACATACCGCGCGCCGCCGCGTCGCTGTGCCACTCCTGCGTGAAGAACAGACTGAGCAGAAGGATGTAGAGGGTCGGACCGATGGCGCCGCCGGCCATGCCGAATGCCGGCTGGATGGCTGCGACGGAGCCGGTCTTGCCGGCCTTCGCCTGGCCCATGATCGTGTCTGCGGCCGCCGTCCCGCCGACGTACGCGCCGAAGTTCGACAGCCAGACGGTCAGCACCAGAACGGCCGGCGCCATCGACGGTGAGGCGGTGAACGCCAGCACGAGCCCGCTCGCGATGAGAGCAAGAAAGCCTGTGATGAGAACCGGCCGAGCGGTGAATCTGCCGACGGCGCGGCCGGCCAGCACGCTCGCAACGACGATCAGCAGGGTGCCGGGGAGGTAGAGCAGTCCGATCTCGTGCGACGAGAGGCCGATCACGTCGCCTCCGAGCTGGCCGAGCACCGTTCCGAGCCCGGAGGCCAGCACGTTGATCGTCACGACGGCTGACAGGACCGTCACCATCACCCCGGCTGGTCTGAAGGTCGCCGGATCAATAGCCGGTTCCGCGGCCTTGCGCTCGTGTACGACGAAGGCGCAGGTGGCGATGACGCTCGTGGACAGAGGAACCCAGGCCCGTGGGTCCGTGATCCCGTCGGGTACGGCGCCGATGCCCGCCACCAGCCCGAGGAGAGCCACACCGAACAGCGCCACGCCGAGAAGGTCGAACACCATCCCTGTCCGACGTGGTGACTCGAGCGTGTAACGAGCCGTGAGCAGCAGGGCTGCCACGGCAATCGGCGGGGTGACGAGGAAGAGCGAGCGCCAGCCGAACGTCTCGACCACCCAGCCACCGACAAACGGCATGACACCGAAGAGGAGGGTGTCGGTGGCCATCAGGATGCCGATCGCGGCCGGGCGCTGTTCGGGCGTGACGGAGGCCGTGACCAGGGCCAGCGAGAGGCCCAGCAGCACAGCGAGGGCGAGCCCGTCGAGGAACCGCATGACGAGCAGCGTCGCGTAGGTGGGGGAGAGCGAGGACAGCACGCCGACGACCATGGTGGCGGCCAGTCCATACAGGAGAAGCCGTTTGAGCCCGTAGCGGTCTCCCAAGGTCCCCACGGTGAGGACCGATGCGGCGACGACCAGGGTCGACGCCCCGGCGAGAAGCCCCATCTCGCTCGTGGGCATCCGCAGACCACGGCCTACCTGCGAGAGGTTGAGCGCGAGCATGAGCGGATCGACCATCGCGATGGCATACGCGAGCGAGGGACCCAGCACGACGAGAAGCACCTGACCGGTGATGTGCGGTGCCGCCTCGCGGCCGTGCAGCATGTCGCGTCCTTCCAGGAGACAGTCCCAGTGTGATCCACCGTGGCTGCCGGTGCTGCGGTTCTGCAACGGCGCAAGCTGGTCCTGAGGCCCATGCCCCTCCTCGAGGGATGAAGTCCTCAGTGAACCCAGCGGGTGGCCCTGACCACCTCGTCGGGCGAAGCATTCGCGAAGAGCTCGATCTCCGACTCGCGCACCGCCAGCAGCGAGTCCAACAGAGGGGGCCCGAGGGCGTCGCGCAGGCTCTCATCCTTCGCAAGCGCGTCGACCGAGTCGCGGAGGGTGGTCGGCAACCGCCTGATCCCGCGCTTCTCGAGGATGTCCTCCGGGAGGGCGGCCGGGTCGACGTCGACGGGGTCCGGAAGCATGACTCCCTCACGTATCCCCGCGCTACCCGCGGCGATGAGTGCTGACAGGAGAAGGTAGGGGTTCGCTGTGAGGTCGAAGCACTTGACCTCGACGTTGGCGGCCCACGTGCCGCTGCCGGCGGGTCCGGAGATCATGCGAACGGCTGCCTCTCGGTTCTCCAGCCCCCAGCAGGCGAACACCCCGGCCCACTGGGACGGCAACAGCCGAAGGTAGGACGCCACACTCGGAGCGCCGATCGCCATCAGCGGCGGAAGTCTGTCGAGGATGCCGCCAACGAAGGCCGCACCGGCCGCGGTGAGGCCGAACTCTTCTGGCCCTCCCGCCATCAGGTTCTTGCCGTCGCGCCACAGGCTCAGATGTACGTGGCCGCCGTTGCCGAGACCGCTCGGGTCGACCTTCGGGGCGAAGGAGGTGCGGTAACCGTGCAGCTCGCCCACGGCTCGGATCGTGTTCCGGACGAGCACCGACGTGTCCGCGGCGTCGACCGGGGACTCGGCCTGGACCGACAGCTCGAGCTGCCCCGCGGCATACTCCGGATGGAACTGCTCCACACGCACGTCCTGCTTCAGCAAGGCGTCGATCACGTCCAGGGCGTACTGGGACACCGCACAAAGCCGCGACAGGCCGTACGCCGGGCCTCTTGCACCAGGGACGAACTCCTCGGTGTCGCCCCTCGAGACCACCCACTCGATCTCGAAAGTCGCCTTGAGCTCGAAGCCTTGCCCGGCAAGGGCCTCGACCTGCCGGCGCAGGAGGAGCCTGCTGCACGTCCCGTGGGGTTCACCGTCCTGGTCATAGCGCTCGCCTGGCGCCCAGGCCCATCCCGGTTGAGCGGCCAACGGGACCAGCCGGCGCAGGTCAGGGACTATCCGGAGGTCCCCGACCGGTCCATGGTGGTCCAGCGGTGCCACGAGCCAGTCGTCGAGCCGGAAGTAGTCGAACACGCTGGGGCATCCGACACCCCAAGCCGCCAGCTGCGGCAGTCGGTCCAGGGGGACCGCCTTGACCCTGGCGACACCTGAGTTGTCGACGAACGCGGTCGCGACGGCCACGACCCTCTTCTCCCGCAGGCCCGGCATCAGCCTCTCTGCCAACGCGCCACGTGACGCCCGCTCCGTCGCCTCCATGCCGCCTCCGTCCGGTTGGCCCTGTACGGCGACCCTGAGGGGCGCGCGGTCGAGACGTCCGTGGCCTGCGGGTCGCCGATTGCCGGCCGCGCGCGGACACCGCGTGTGTGCTAGCTCCCACTCTCGCGTTGCGGGCGCCGGATAGATAGGCGCCCGAGACCCGCCTTCGGCCGACCAAGGACCTTCTTCCGACATTCGGACTTCGTTCGCCGACATGCAACTGATGGTTGCGCAACGACAGTCTTGCCGCTAGCCTGATACGCAACCAAACGTTGCAGGAGGAAGGCATGGAGTTCGGAACCATCGAACGCGAGATCTACGTCGAGGCATCGCCCGAGATCGTCTTCGAGGTGGTGAGCAGTCCCGACCACCTCAAGGAGTGGTGGCCGGATGACGCCCGGTACGAGCCGACGCCCGGGTCGACGGGGGAGATCGTCTTCGGTGACTGCAACGCCGGCGGGAAAGTGGTGTCGTTCACGGTCGTCGACGCGCGACCGCCGCACACGTTCTCCTTCCGCTGGACGCACCCGGCCGAGCAGGTCGCGGCCGAGGGCAACTCGCTGCTGGTCACCTTCGACCTGACCCCGTCGCACGGCGGGACGCTGCTCCGGATGACCGAGACCGGCTTCCGCGAGATGGGCTGGCAGGCCGCAGTTCTGGAGCAGCAGTACCAGGAGCACGTCACCGGCTGGGACTTCTACCTGCCGAGGCTGGCTCCGTACGTCGCCACCTTGGAGGTGCGGCCGTGAGCTCTGCAGTGGCCGAGAAGGTCGATGACGACCTCTGGTCGGCGATCGGGGATCCGACCCGGCGCCGAATGCTCGACCTGCTGCTCGTCGACGGCAACGGCACCGCGACCACGTTGAGCCAACAGCTGCCGGTCACCCGTCAGGCGGTGGCCAAGCACCTCGGCGTCCTCGATCGGGTCGGTCTTGTGCAGGCGACGCCGTCGGGCCGGGAGAAGCGGTACCGGGTTGACGACGCCCAGCTCGCCCGGGCGGTAGCGCAGCTGTCGTCGGTCGGGTCGGCGTGGGACGCCCGGCTGCAGCGGATCAAGCGGATCGCCGAGGCGATCCAGCGCACGGAACAGGACTGACGAGATCAAGGAGATTCGAGATGGTGGACATTCTGCACAGGATCGGGGTCAAGACCTCGACACCGGAGAACGTGTACGACGCGCTGACGACCGTCGAGGGACTCGCCGGGTGGTGGACCGCCGACACGAAAGGGAGTGGCGACGTCGGCGGCGTACTCGAGTTCCGGTTCGCGGCGGGTGGTTTCGACATGGAGGTCGTCGAGCTACGGCCGGGCGAACGGGTGGCGTGGCGGGTGGTCGACGGCCCTGAGGAATGGATCGGGACGACGATCGACTGGGACCTCCGCCAGGACGGCGACTACACGATCGTCCTGTTCAGGCACCAGGGGTGGAAAGAGCCTGTGGAGTTCATGCACCACTGCAGCACCAAGTGGGGTTCGTTCCTGATGAGCCTGAAGTCCCTGGTCGAGACCGGCGGGGGCGCGCCGGCGCCGCGGGACGTGCAGATCAGCGACTGGCACTGAGCCGCTCCCTGGGCGTCGCCGGCACTGCCGAGGCGGTCCGAGCAGCAAGATCCACCACATCGGCATACCGGGCCGTTCACCGCTCGTCCTGTGCGCGGACAACGATGGTCCGTGTGCTCTCCGCGCCGGACTGGTGGTTGGTTCCGCGAGGACCAAAGGCACTTCCGCACGAGGGCCGTGTGCAAGTACATGAAGATGATCACCTTGCCCAAGCTCCGGGACTCGCTTCGGGAGAACAAGTTCCGGGTCCAAGTGCCAACGGAGATCGCCGAGAGCGCACGGACCCCGATCGAGCGCATGGTTGCCATCGGCTAGCGCCAGCAGTAGTGACAGCGCCCAGTCCTGACCGATTGGAGGAGGGCCGACGTGGCAGTCGCGGAGTCCCGCATGGCACCCCTGGGAAGCCCGGCACCGGACTTCTCACTGATGTCGGTGACGGGCGAACAGGTGTCGCTGAGCGACTACGCGAACGCACCGGCCCTGCTCGTGGTGTTCCTGTGCAACCACTGCCCCTACGTCAGACACATCGAAGCCCGGCTCGGTAGGGTCCTGGCCGACCTGCCTGACCTTGCTGTGGTCGGGATCTGCAGCAACGACACCGATGCCTACCCGCAAGATGCGCCGCCTGGTCTCTTGGAGCAGTCGAGGCGTGCCGGCTGGACGTTCCCCTACCTCGTGGACGACAGCCAGGTTGTGGCCCACGAGTTCGGCGCTGCCTGCACGCCTGACTTCTTCCTGTACGACGGGCGCGGGCGGTTGGCCTACCGGGGGGCCTTCGACGAGTCCACACCCGGCAACCAGCAACCCGTAACGGGCCACCTCCTCAGCGACGCGATCCGGCTGGTGCTCGCCGGAGAGCCGGTTCCCGAGCCGCACCGCCCCAGCATGGGTTGCTCGATCAAGTGGTCGCGATGATGCAGGAGCTGCGCATCGGCGTTTGACGAGTTGTCAGTACGGGCCCGACAGGATCGCAATCATCAATCCTCAAGCCGTCGCACGCATGGGGAGGAGCGAGGAGCGAGCCACGCGTTCGACTGCGCTGCTGTGGCCTTCCGCGCGTACAGACGCGTTCGATCGATTACGACGTGCGTGGCACGAGGCTGCGGGATGCTGACTGCGTGACCAGTCGGCCGAACCGCATTCTCGCCATCGTGGTCGGCGTCATTGCGGTGATCGGAGTCGTCGCAGGTGTCCTGTCCGCGACCCGGCAAGTGCCCAAGTATGAGCGTGGGACACCGGTGGGCGTCGTCCAGGCCTACCTCACTGCGGTGATCGACGGAGATCACCAGGATGCGGTCGGGCTCCTCGAAGGGAGCACGTGCACGGTCGGGGACCTAGATCGCGCGTACTTGCCGGACGACGTCAGGGTGGTCCTCCGCGACTCCGAGGTCGCAGGAGACGCCGCCCAGGTCAAGGTCGACGTGGTCATGCCGTCCGAAGGCCCGCTGGACGGCTCCGAGTACGTCGAGAAGCACACGTTCCGCCTCACCCGGACCGGCGGGCAATGGCTCATCTCCGGTTCGCCCTGGCCGATGTACGAATGCGGCATGGAGGAGTGACATGGTCGTCGGTCTGTTGCTCGTGATCTTGGCGGTTGTGCTCGTCACTCTCGCTGTCCGCAAGGCGAACGCAGGAGAGGGGAGCGGCAGACCGTCGGACGGACATGCGGTCCGGAGGTTCTTTCAGTTTCTCCTTCTCTACGGGCTGCTCGTCGTCGTCGGCGTCGGCCTCTCGGGGCTCCTCGGCCGGCTGCTCGAGTGGGACGTGCTCGTGGCGGGTGACGAGGCGGCGCTGGCGCGAGACCTCGCCTTCACCGTCGTTGGTGTGCCCGTCTTCGTGGGCGTCGCACTCTGGTCGCGCCGCAGGTTCGTCGCGGACTCCGACGAAGCCCGGTCCCTCGGTTGGGCCTTCTACGTCACCGCCGCGTCTTTGACCTCTCTGGTTCTGGCGATGACCGGCCTCGGCCAGGTGCTCCAGTGGGCCACGGGCCTGAGCGACTACAGCGGTGGCGGGCTGGCCGGTTTCCTCGTATGGGGCGCTTCGTGGGGTGCGCACTGGTGGTTGGATGCTCGCGTCACCCCGCCGGACCACTCACGGGTCCACCACCTCGCTGGTTCGCTGATCGGCCTGGCAACCGCGGCGACGGGGCTGGCTGGAGTCCTGGCGGGGGCGCTCCGCTCCCTGTGGGGGCTGGGAGGCGAGACGGTCCTCGCTGGTGACGGGAGTCCGATGTTGCGGGGCCTGGTCATCCTGGCGGTGGGCGCGCCTGTGTGGTTCGTCTACTGGATCAGGACAGCGGCGAGGCTCGGGCGAGACCCACTGTGGTCCGCCTACGTCCTGCTGGCCGGGGTTGGTGGCGGTCTGGTCACTGCGATCACCTCCGCAAGCACGCTGCTCTACTCCGTCCTCGTGTGGCTGGTCGGTGACCCTGGGGCAGCGGATGCCGCGACGCACTTCGAGAACGCCCCGACCGCGACGGCCGCCGCTGCCGTCGGAGTCCTGGTGTGGTGGTACCACCAAGCGGTGCTGAAGGCTGCCGGCCCCGGAGCCCGCACCGAGGTGCGCCGGATCTATGAGTATCTGATGGCTGGGGTCGGTCTCCTTGCCGCTGCCGCTGGTCTCACCACAGCCGTCGTCGCACTCATCGAGGCGTTGACAGGTACGGAGCGGGTGATCGTCGGAGGCAGCACCGTCAACACGCTCCTCGCGGCAGCTACCTTGCTGGCGGTCGGCGGCCCGGTGTGGTGGATCTACTGGCGGCGAATCGAGTCGGTGGCCAAGTCCGACCCCGCCGGAGAGCTCATGTCCACGACCCGACGGGTCTACCTCTTCGTCCTGTTCGGCTTGGGTGGCGTGGCAGCCGTCGTAGCGCTGCTCGTCGGCGTGTACCTCCTCTTCGAGGATGTCGTCGACGGCACCTTGGGAGCGGAGACGGTGCGCAGGATGCGCTTCTCGATCGGTGTGCTGCTCACGACAGCCGCCATCGCGGCGTACCACTGGGCGGTCTACCGGTCCGATCGGGAGCACGCGCCCGCCGCGGTCAAGACACACGGACCGAGGTACGTGCTCCTCGTGGGCCCGGCGGACCACGAGATCGCTCGCGAGGTCGCACACCGCACCCATGGCCGGGTGCAGGCGTGGTCGCGGACCGACGACGGTCTGGCGACCTGGTCCGTCGACGAGGTGATGTCCGCCCTGCGAGACACAACTTCTGACGAGGTCATCGTGCTCGCAGAAGCCGAGGGTCTGCGCGCGATTCCCATCCACCGCCGCTGACACACCGTCACCGTCCCATCAGCCCACAGCCGCGGACCCTTCGTGTGGCGGCTGGGCTGTCGCGGTGTGCGGAATCGCGGTCCGACCGTGGCACCTCCCAAGATCCGGACATCCTCAGCGAGGAACGCCGCGACGCAGCAACGGCTCGTCCCCGATTCGGTCAGGAATCGAGAAGCGCCAGGGTGTCGTCGGGCCTAGCCTTCCTTCAGATGGCCGGCATCGCGCCGAGCCCCGAGCCACGGAAGGTAGCCCGAGAATGCCCACGAAGAACTCCAAGACCGAGTCCGACGGCTTCACCGCCGAGGAGCGTGCCGCGATGAAGGAGCGAGCCGCTGAACTGCGCGCCGAGGGCAAGAAGGGCGCCAAGAAGGCCGACGGGCTTCAGGCGGTCCTCGACAGGATCGCAGAGATGGCGCCGGAGGATCGGGCGCTCGCCGAGCGCGTGCACATGACCGTGACCGCTACGGCGCCGGAGCTGCTTCCAAAGACCTGGTACGGAATGCCCGCCTACGCGAACGCGGACGGCAAGGTCGTCGTCTTCTTCCAGGACTCGGGCAAGTTCAACTACCGGTACTCGACCCTGGGATTCCAGGACGCGGCAAACCTCGACGACGGGGACCTGTGGCCGGTGTCGTACGCACTCAAGAAGTGGAGCCCGGTAGTAGAGAAGAAGGTCGTCGAGCTCGTGAAGGCTGCGATCTCCTGACCGTCGTCGCGATC